>JADYYO010000344.1 GCA_020853615.1 Thermomicrobiales bacterium | reverse complement strand
GGGTCCCATCGAGCAGGATTTCGCCACTATGCAGCGGGTCGGCGCCAAAGATGCAGCGGGCTAGTTCGGTGCGTCCCGCTCCCACGAGGCCAGCCAGTCCAACCACCTCACCGCCCCGGACGGCAAAGCTGATATCGTGCAGCACGCCTCGGCGGGAGAGCCCGTGCACCTCCAGGCGCACCGGCGCCTCGCTCTGGCGCGCTTGCGCAAAGAGCCGGGAGAGATCGCGGCCGACCATCATCCGCACCAGGGCCTCTTCCGATGTCTCCTCGACCGGCATGCTGCCGACGACCTTGCCATCGCGCAGCACGGTCACCCGCTGCGCGATGCGAAAGACCTCCTCCAGGCGGTGGGAGATGTAGATGATGCCGACGCCCCGGCTCTTGAGGAGGGCAATGATCTCGAAGAGCCGCTCCGTCTCGCGATCGGTGAGCGAGCTGGTTGGCTCGTCGAGGATCAGCACGCGCACGTTGCGCGCGAGGGCCCTGGCGATCTCGACCATCTGCTTCTGCGCCACGCTGAGGTTGCGCACCAGTGTCTGCGGCCTGATCCGCAGCCCCACGCGCTCCAGCAGCTCCGAGGAGCGGCCCCAGAGCGTCGGCCAGTCGACGCGCCAGTCGCCGCCCGGATGGGTCGGCAGATCGCCCAGGAAGATGTTTTCGCCCACGCTCAGCGCATCGATCAGGCTCAACTCCTGATAGATGGTGATGATGCCGAGCTGCTGCGCAACGCGCGGGCTCTCGATTGTGATGGGTTGCCCATCGACGCGAATCGTCCCCTGATCGGGCAGTTGGGCGCCGGCCAGGATCTTCATCAGCGTCGATTTTCCGGCGCCATTCTCACCGACGACGGCGGTCACTTCCCCGGGGAAGACGGTCAGGGAGACATCGTCCAGCGCGTGGACGCCAGGGAAGCGCTTATCGATCCTGTCGGCTTCAATGATCGGTGTGGCCATAGGTGCTTGCGTTTCCGCGCAGCGGGGGCGGCATCGGCCGGCCCCGCCCGAGCGCGAAGGACTACCGACTACTTCGTGTAGGTCTTCAGGTTCTCTTTCGTGACGACAGTGACGCCGGTGTCGAGCAGTGCGCACTCCGGCGTCACGCCCTTGGTCAGCATGTCATTGGCTTCCCGAATGGAGAGGACGCCCATTTGCACCGGCCGTTGCACCATCGTCGCCAGGATGATCCCATCTTCGATGGCGCGCAGGACCTCTTCCAGATCGTCAAACGCGACGATCGTGATCTTGCGGTCCTTGAACTCCGGCCCCTGGATGACTTGCGCCAGCGTTGGCCCGCCCGTGGCGCTCACGCAGGCGATGCCGTTGAGGTCGGGATGGGCCCGCAGCAGGGCTTCGCTGACTCCAAGCCCCTTTTGCAGATCGTCGTCAGTGGCCACGACTTCGACGATCTCGATCCCGGAGCCGATCGTCTCCTTGAACCCGTCGATCCGCTCGTTGAGATTGAGCGCCCCGAGCCCACCGGTGATGATGCCGACCTTGCCCGATCCGCCGAGCGCCTCTCGCATGGTGTCGCCCTGGATCTTGCCAGCGGTCTTGTTGTCGGTGCCGATGTACATCACTCGGTTGCTATCAGGGGAGTCGGAGTCGAAGGTCATCATCAGGACGCCCTTGCTCAGGCCGTCGTTGATGACCGACACGACCGATGCCGGGTCATTCGGCGAGATGACGATCGCGTTGACCTGTTTGGAGACGAGGTCCTCGATCATCTTGACCTGCAGGGCAGCATCGAAGGTCTGTGGCGCGACCCACTGGAAGTTGACGCCGAGCTTGGCGGCTTCCTCTTCCGCGCCCTTGCGAGTGTCTTCGAAGAAGGGGTGGACGCCCTTCGGGACGATGGCGACCGTGATCGGCGAGCCGTCGGTGACCATCTTGACGGTCGAGAGGCGCGAGGCGTCGAACGGCTCGGCGCAGGCGGCGGCCGGCGTTGCCGCTGGAGTGGCATCCTGCGCGAATGTCGCGGAGTAGCGCCCCAGCGCGGCGAGCGCGGCCGCGCTCGCGGTTCCTGCGATCAACGTCCGGCGGCTGAGGGGAAATGCGAAGTTCACGTCGCGGTCGTTCACCGTGTGCACCCCCTGGCGCGAGCACGCGCCTTCAGACCTCCGCTCCACAAGCCCGCGCCGCCGCGGACCTCCGGCTCGGTTGCCAAGGCGAACAGATCCGGTTCGAGCGTGGTATTCGGCACGGTACGCAAGCAGGTCTCGAATGTCAACGGTTCGGCCGGAGCTCCGCCTGGATGACAGGCGTGCGTTGACGCCGTGGCAGCCTCAGGCAGCCCGCGACCGGCGCCGCTTCTGCCAGATGTCGATGCTGACGGCGAGAATGATCACCGAGCCGGTGACCGCCTGCTGGGCGTAGGTGTTGACGCCGAGCAGGACCATGCCGTTCTCGAGGACGCCGATGATCGCGGCGCCGAGGACGGCGCCCAGAACCGTCCCCTCGCCACCGAGGAGGCTGGTGCCTCCGATGATGGTGGCGGCGATGACGGGCAGCTCGAACCCCAGCCCCGCCGAGGGCTGGGCCGAGACGAGCCGCGAGAGGAGAATAATCCCCGAGACCGCCGCCAGGAGCCCGGCCATGGTGTAGACGAACATCTTGACACCGTTGACGTTGATCCCGGCCAGCCGCGCGGCTTCCTCATTGCCGCCGACCGCATAGATGTAACGGCCGAGCGTCGTCTTGCTCAGAAAGAGGCTCGCGAGGACAGTGATGACCAGCATGATGATGACGGGCACCGGGACGATGCCGACGTAGCCCTGGCCGATTTCGAGCAGCATCGTTTCGCCGCGTGGCACGGTGACCGGGTATCCCTGCGTCAGGACATAGACCAGACCGCGGCCAATGCTGAGTGTGCCGAGCGTGGCGATGAATGGCGGCAGCCCGATGCGGGTGATGAGCAGGCCATTGAAGACACCGAAGAGCATGCCGACGGCGAGCCCCGCGATGATCGACGGCGCCAGCGGCCAGCCGCCCGCAAGTAGCATGCCGGTGGAGAGTCCTGCCAGCGCGAGGACCGAGCCGACAGAGAGGTCGATGCCGCCGGTGATGATCACCATGGTCTGCCCGATCGCGGCGATGGCGGTGAGGGAGAAGGCGCGCGCGACGCCGAGCGCGTTGTCGGCCGTCGCGAAGTAGGGTGAGGCGAACGAGAGGAAAGTGCAGAGGATGATGAGTGCAATGAGAATGTTGAGCTCTTTGACGCCTGCCGCGGCTGATCGTACCGAGGCAAGCGTTGTCGGCCGCCGTGCCTCGTCTCCCTCGACCGCGCTCGCCGGGAGCGTCGATGGATCATGCGATTTGGCTGAAACCCCGCTCTCTTCCGTCATCGCGGAGACCTCTTAGTAGCGCTGACTTCGTGGACGCCATGATCGGCGGCCTGGTTGTCCTGAATGATGTGCGAGTGTATCAACGTTTCCCCGCGGCTCAAAGCCCGAACCTCCCACGCCCGGGCCGCCCGGCATGGCGCTCCGAAGACCGAAGTCAGTTCAGTGAGGAAATCCCGGCGCCTATTCGCCGCGCTCCGCGCTCCCGACGGCTGCCGGCTCCTCCTCGAACCGGAGCCCGCCCTTGCAGGCCGGAACGTAGAGCCGGTTGATGTAGTCGATCACCATGCGCTGCGACGAGAAGAGGGGCGCCAGGGAGCGGATCGCCTCCTTCGAGCGCCGCAGCCACTCGCGTGGCAGGTTGTCGTCGTCCCGCTCGTAGTAGAGGGGCACGACCTGCTGCTCGAGCGCGGTGTAGATGGTATCCGCGTCGGCGTCATCGCCGCTGCCATCCATCAGCGCTGACGGCTCGAGGCCCCACCCCGATTCCGGGTTCGCCTGCCAGCCCTCGATCCACCAGCCGTCGAGGATGGAGAGGTTGAGGGCGCCGTTGGCGGCCGCCTTCATGCCGGAGGTGCCGCTCGCCTCCAGCGGGGCGCGCGGGTTGTTCAGCCAGACGTCGACCCCCGCGTAGAGGCGGGAGGCCAGAAGCATGTCGTAGTCCTCGGCGAAGGCGATGCGGCCCTGGAAGCGGGGATCGAGCGCCCGCCAGAAGATCTCCTGGATGAGGCGCTTCCCGCCATCGTCGGCCGGGTGCGCCTTGCCGGCGAAGATGAGCTGCACCGGCCGTGAGGGGTCGGTCAGGATGCGCGCCAGCCGGTCGGGGTCGTTGAAGATCAGGGTCGCCCGCTTGTAGGTGGCGAAGCGGCGCGCGAAGCCGATCGTCAGCGGTTGCGTCTGCAGGAAGGGGCCGGCAGCCGTCACCTGCTTCGGGTCGATCTCGCCGGAGGTCCAGCGCTCGCGCGTGTACTCGTGCAGGAAATCGAGGAGGAGCGCCTTGTTCTCCTCCCGGATCTGCCAGAGCTCCTCGTCCGGGATCGAGAGGACCGGCTCCCACGTCGCCGGATCCTCGACCCGCTTCCACCAGCCGGGCGCGAGGTAGTGATCGAGCAACTCCTGCAGCGGCGGCGAAATCCAGGTCGGCAGATGGACGCCGTTGGTGATCGAGGTGATCGGGGCGAGCGCCGGCTCGATGTCGGGCCAGAGGTCATGCCACATCGACCGGGTAATCTCGCCGTGGCGGATGCTCACGCCATTGCGGTAGCCGGAGAGGCGCATCGAGAGCGCTGTCATGTTGAAGCCGTCGCCGCTGGCGTCATGATGCCCGAGGGCCAGGAACTCCTCCCGCGAGAGCCCGAGCCGCGGCCAGTAGAAGCTGAAGTAGCGGTCCATCAGGTAGGGCGGGAAGACGTCGTGGCCAGCGGGAACCGGCGTGTGCGTGGTGAAGACCGAGGAGGCGATGACCCGCTCCGACGCCTCGGCAAAGGTGAGCCCCTCGGCGACGTATTCGCGCGCGCGCTCCAGGAGATGGAACCCGGCGTGCCCTTCGTTGCCGTGCCAGTAGACGGGATCGATGCCCATCGCGCGCAGGGCGCGTACGCCGCCGATGCCGAGGATCTTCTCCTGCCGGATGCGGTGCTCCTGGTCCCCGCCATAGAGGCGAGAGGAGACGGCCCGCGTCCATTCCGGGTTCCCCTCGACGTCGGCATCGAGAAGGTAGAGCGCCACGCGGCCGACCTGCACGCGCCAGATGTGGAGCTTGACCCGCTCGTCGGGGTTGTCGAGCGCGATGTCGACGGTCAGCGGCTCGCCGTCCGGGCCGAGCATGAGCGCGGTTGGCTCGGCGCCCGGCTCGAGGAGCGGCGTGACGTCGAGTTGCCAGCCGTCATGCGTCAGGCGCTGGCGCAGGTAGCCATGGCGGTAGAGGAGCGAGACGCCGACGAGCGGCAGGCCGAGATCGCTCGCCGCCTTGGTATGATCCCCCGCGAGGACGCCGAGGCCGCCCGAATAAATCGGCAGCGCGGGGTGGACGCCGAACTCGGCCGAGAAGTAGGCGACCGGCCGGTTCACCAACTCCGGCTGATGCGCGCCGACCCAGGTCGTCGCCGGCGGGGCATCGAGGAGCGCCTCGAACTCGGCCATGACCTCGTCGTAGTGGGCGAGGTAGGCGGGATCGGCCGCGGCCTCGCGCAGCCGCTCAGAGGCGACGCGGCCGAGCAGGAGGACCGGGTTCTCCTCGAGCGCCTCGAAGAGGATGGGGTCGAGGTGGCGGTAGAGCGCCTCGGCTCGCGGCTTCCAACTCCACCAGAGATTCCGCGAGAGCGGGACGAGGCCGCTGATGCGTTCCGGAATCGCCGTCGGTTGCACGGTGTCGGTCGTCATCCGGCCACGTCTCCCGCGGGGCCATTGTCAATCATCGGTCTGCCTCAATCTCTCTGCTGCAAGGTCAGGGTTCTGGGTATAGATCGCATCAGGGTACTACGCGGTGTCGCGCGGGTTCCGCAAATAGGCAGCCGGAAGGTGGTGGTCGTCGTCTTGCCTCGTGCATGCGGCCTCCTCGAGCCTGGGTTTCGCGCAGCCGGGCACGCCACGGCGTGCCCCTACAAGTTGCGCGGGTCGGGACGCGCGGGTCGGGATGCGCGGGATGGGCTGTACAGGTTAGGTAGGGGCACGCCGTGGCGTGCCCATTCGCCGGGAAACGCCATGTCGCCTCAGGGCGTGGCCCGGGCGATGCCGGATCCGCGAATCGGCGGCAACGCGTCGTCCCGCGCGAGGAAGGCGATTGCCGCCTCGGCCGCGCGTTCGCCGGAGGCGATGCAGTCGGGCAAGCCGACGCCGTGGAAGGCGGCTCCCGCCAGAAAGAGGCCAGGATGCTCCCGCGCGCGGCGTTCGATGCGTGCAACCCGCTCCGGATGCCCGAGGAGATACTGCGGCATCCCGCGCGTCCAGCGGCGCACGATCGCGAGCGCCGGCGGGGCCGAGACGCCGAGGCGGGCGGTGAGCTCCTGTCGCGCGATGCCGACGAGCCGCTCGTCGTCCAGCGCGGCCAGCTCCGCCTCCAGTGGTCCGGCCCGCCCGATGAAGACCCGAAGTAGCTCCCATCCCTCGGGCGCGCGCTCGGCCCACTTGCGCGACGACCACGTGCCGGCGAGGATCGGCCCTCCTTCGACCCTGGGTACGACGTAGCCGTGCCCCGGCAGCGCGTGCGGGATCGCCTCACGCCGGTAGGCGAGGCTGACGATCGCGGTCGACGCGTAGGGGATCGCGGCGAGATCGCCGCCCATCGCCGAGTCGAGCCGGCTCAGGAGCGCGGCGGCGGCGAAGGCGGGCGTGGCGACGATGATCGTGTCCGCTCGCAGGGTTTCGCCATCCTCGATCTCGACGACGTAGCTCGCGTCGTCGCGCGCGACCCGGGTAGCCATGACGCCTGTGCGGATCGTGACGTCGCGCGCCCGTAACTCCCGCTCGAGCGCGGCGACGATCTCTCCCAACCCACCGACTGGAGTGAGGAATGGAGATCGCGGTGTGCTCCCAGCCTGGGCGGTTCCTTTGCGCGCGGCGAGAACGCCCCGGATCAGGCCACCGTGCGAGCGCTCCGCCTGCCGGAGCTGGGGGAAGGTCGCGGCGAGGCTGAGCCGGTCGCCGTCGGCGGCGTAGATGCCGGACATCAGCGGCTCGACGAGCCGCTCCCACGCCTCGTTGCCGAGACGGCGGCGCACGAAGGCGCCGAGCGACTCGTCGTCATCGCCGTCGCGTGCGGGCAGAAGATAGTCGAGGGCGACCCGCGCCTTGCCAGCCGGCGAGAGGAGCGTGGAGCGGGCGAGCGGGCCGAGGCGTGTCGGCACGAGCCCGGTCAGCCCCTCCGGCAAATCGTGCAGGCGGCCGCGAAAGAGGATGAAGGCGCGTTTTGGTTGGGGCGTCACCCCCTGTAGCCGGTCCCCCAACCCGAGCTCCGCCGCCAGCCCGGCCCCGCGCGGCTTGGAGGCGAGGAAGGAGTCGGGGCCCGCCTCGATGACGAAGCCGTCGCGATACTCGGTGGCGATCTTGCCGCCGAGCCGCTCGTCCGCCTCAATCAGCGTGATGCGAGTGTGCGGCGCTTCCCGCGCTAGCCGATACGCCGCCGCCAGCCCGGTGATGCCGCCGCCAATGACGACGACGGGCGGCCGCTGGTCTGCCGTGGTCATCGCGCTCAGATCGCGGTCCAGCCGCCGTCGACGGTCATCGCCGAGCCGGTAATCATGCGCGCGGCGGGCGAGGCGAGGAAGACGATCGCCGCGGCGACCTCCTCCGGCGTGACGAGGCGGCCGGCCGGCGTGCGATGGAGGATGTCGGTCTTGATCGCCTCGTTCTCGAACATGACTTGCGTCAGCGGCGTCTCGACGAAGGCGGGGCAGATCGCGTTGACGCGGATCTGGTGCGGGGCCCACTCGATCGCGAGGACGCGGGAGAGGTTGACGACCCCCGCCTTCGAGCTGCAGTAGGCGGCGCGGTCGACGTAGCCGACGAGCCCCATGATCGAGGCGATGTTGATGACGCTGCCGCCGGCCGGCGCCTGATCGCGCATCACGCGGCCCGCCGCCTGCGCGGTGAAGAAGAGCCCTTTCAGGTTCGTGTCGAGGACCAGATCCCACGCCTCCTCGGTCACGTCGAAGGCGGGCTGGCGGACATTGAGCCCCGCGTTGTTGACGAGGACATCGAGCCGGCCATTGCCGAAGCGGGCCGCCGCGGCGACCGCCTCACCAATGCTGCCGAGGTCGCGCACGTCGAGCGGCACAGCAACGGCCTCGCCGCCCGCCTCATGCAGCCGGGCGACGGTCACCTCCGCACGGTCGAGCCGGTCTGGCAGCTCGGTGACGACCACCCGCGCCCCCGCGCCGGCAAGGGCGCATGCGGCCGCCTGCCCGATCCCCGACCCCGCCCCGGTCACCACCGCCGTCATCCCGGCGAGGCTGCCACTGCTTCGCTGCGATATGCTGCTCGCGGTATTCATGCCGCTAAGGATACGGGGAAACGAGGGTGATGGGTGTTGGGT
>JADYYO010000343.1 GCA_020853615.1 Thermomicrobiales bacterium | reverse complement strand
CGGACGTAAGGACAGTTGACAGCTCACCGCCGAATGACGCCAAGGCGCGCGAGAAGCTCGTGCAGGTTGATGTCGTAGCCCCAGCCGAAGCTCTTGGGCGTGAAGAGGCGGCGGTCTTCGGCATTCCACGACCGCGCGCGAATGCGCTGCCAGCTCGGCCGGCGAAAATCGTAGGGTATCCCCAGAAAGACGCCGGTTCCCGCCGGGCGCGGCGCATCACCTTCTGACATCGATACCCCCTTGCTCACGCGGCCTCACGCCGCACGATCCCGCCGTCAGCATTGTGCCCGCGCGGCCGATCTCCGCGCGGGCTTCTAGCGGGCCAGCGGCTCCGCCGCCGTCGGACCCTGGCGGCTCATCCCGGCGAAGGAGCCGACCGCCAGACCGATGGCGGCGCCGATGAACGCGAGCCCGATGGCCGTCTCCGGCTGGCCGGCCAGGCCCATCACGGCCGGGGCGAACCACCAGCCGAGCAGGAAGCCGACCGGCAGGCCGATGACCACCCCCACGGCCGCGCCCCGCTCGGCGGCCGCCGCGTGGGCGCGGTCGACATCCGTGTCATCGAGCCAGTCGTGTGCCGGCACGGCGTAGGCCGCGCCGAGGACCGCGCCATAGATTAGATGCAGGACGAGGTTGCCGACGATCGGCAGGATGCCCGCGCCGATGTCCATGCCGAACAGCCCGCCCCCCATCAGCGGCAGAAAGATGATGAGGGAGAGGAGCCAGGGGAGGAGCGAGAACTGCATCCCCCGCCACCAGCCGGGGCCGTGCAGGATCGGCTCGAAGACCCGGGCGTAGAGGAGAGCGAGGACGAGCCCCATCAGCAGGTTCGCCCCGATCGCCAGGACGACGCGGTTTGCAGTCTGCTCGGCAACGGGGTTGTGCACGAGTGCCCAGCTCCAGCGCTGTAACACATTGCCGCTGGCGCTGCCGATGCTGCTCGCGAGCCAGTAGGCGATCAGCAGGACGATCGACATGGCGAAGGTCGCCAAAAAGCCGGAGAGCACCCCGGCGCGAAGCCACTCCTCGCGCGGGGCATCGGACGACCGAAGTTCGAGGCTGTGCGGCTGGTTCATGAGACCTCCCCTGGAATGTGGCGTGACGACGGCGTCGGTCCCGGCGTGAAGGGGGCTTAAATGGGTGTACGACCGGGGAGGCCGGTTGGATGTCGCGGCACGCGCGGGGGGAACGGCGCTTGCAATGCCCCTCCCGTGTGGATTGCGGCCAGGAGTGGCGAGGGTAGGGAAGCATGGCGGAAGAGCAGCGGGGAGACTGGACCGTGCTGGGGAGCGACGTGCTCTACAGCAACCCGTGGATCACGGTCCGCGAGGACCGGGTGGTCCAACCGGATGGGAAGCGCGGGACCTTCGGCGTCGTGGAGATGACGCGGGGCGTCTCCGTCCTCCCGATCGACGACGAGAGGAATGTCTATCTCGTTCGCGTCTTCCGCTATACCCTCGACCGCGAGAGCCTGGAGACAATCGCCGGCGGCATCGAAGCGGGCGAGACGGCGGCGGACACCGCGCGGCGGGAGTTGAAGGAGGAGGCCGGCATCGAGGCGGAGGAGTTGCTCGACCTCGGCATCGTCGACCAGATGACCGAGATCGTCGTCTCGCCTGACCATCTCTTCGTGGCGCGGGGACTCTCCATCGGGAAGCCTGATCTCGACGCCACGGAGGCGATGACGCGAGTCAAGGCGACGCTGGACGAGGCGGTGGCGTGGGCGCTGGACGGGACCATCACCCACGCTGCCTCTGCGCTCCTCATCCTGAAAGCCGCGCGGCTCCCGCGCGACTAGCGAGCGGCGGCCTCCTCCGCCTCCTCGGCGTCGAACTGCTGCTCACGATACTCCTCGATGTTCTCGATCACGCTCTCGGGAATGTCGAGATCCCGGTACGGATTGCAGGCGTCGGGGTCCTCCGGCGCCGGGCAGATCGGAAAGTCCTGCTTCGCCTGCCACTCCAGAATGCGCTGGCGCGAGGGCGGGTTGTAGTCGCGCTCCTCCACCTGCTGCACGAGCGCCTTCGCCTGCTGCTCGTCGAAACTCCGATCCTTGCTCAACCAGTCGACCAACTCGTCGCGGTCGAGGTAGTTGTGGGCGATCATGGCGAAGGTCAGGCGCCCGTAGTGGCCAATATCCTCCCCGCGCTCGAGCGCGTCGAAGAGGTGCGTCATCAACGCGCCGCGGCGGACATCATCGAGTGCCATCTGTCGGTTCCTTTCCGTGTCAACGATCGAAGAATCGATCAAATGTTCTCATGCAGATCCCGTGCCTGACCTGTTCGCCGCGCCACACTCGGCCCGTTCACGCCGTGCGCGCGGCATGCCCTCTGCGTCACCGAATGCTGGGAGATGCGCTGGCTCGATGCAGCGCCACGAACGGGCGGGACAGCAGCGGCCCGCCAGGAACGTGACACGGCTCTTGCAATGATGAAGGGATGCAGCAATGGCAACGGTAGAAAAGTCGATCGAGATCGATCTTCCGGTCCGCCCGGTCTACAACCAGTGGACGCAGTTCGAGGAGTTCCCCCGCTTCATGGAGGGGGTGACCGAGGTTCGCCAGATCGACGACACGCACCTGCACTGGAAGGTCGATATCGACGGCAAGAAAGAGGAGTGGAACGCGGTCATCACCTCGCAGGTCCCCGACCGCGAGATCGCGTGGCGAAGCACCAGCGGGGCGGAGAACGCGGGCACCATCACCTTCACCCCGCTCGGCCCGGACCGGACGCGCGTCACCGCGGCCATCGGCTACGAGCCGGAGGGGGTCGTCGAGAAGGCGGGCAGCAAGCTCGGCGTCATCTCTCGCCGCGTCGAGGGGGACCTGAAGCGGTTCAAGGACTTCATCGAATCGCGCGGCGTCGCCACCGGGGCGTGGCGCGGCGAGGTCTCCGGAGGCGCCGTCGAGGAGAACACCGCGTTCTGATCGCGATACGACGAGAGCATGTCATCCTGAGCGCAGCGAAGGATCCCGGCTCCCCGAACCCGCGCATCCCCCGAGCCGAGATGCTTCGCTCCCCAGCATGACACGGGCAGCGGTGCCCGCTCCCGACCCGTTCAGTCGGCAGCGGCGCCGCGCTCTTCCAGCCCCGCCTCGCGCAGCCGCTCGGCCTCGTCGGCGGTGCGCAGCTCCGTGATGAACGGCTCGATCTGGCCATCGAGCACGTTCGGGATGTTGCTCAGGCTCAGATTGATGCGATGGTCGGTGATCCGGTCCTGCGGGAAGTTGTAGGTCCGGATCTTCTCCGATCGCTCGCCGCTGCCGATCTGCGAGCGGCGCGCATCGCCCCGCTCCTGCGCCAGCCGCTGCTGCTCCATTTCATAGAGGCGCGAGCGGAGGACGGTCATCGCCTTCGTCTTGTTCTTCAACTGCGACTTCTCGTCCTGGCAGGTGACGACGATGCCGGTCGGCAGGTGCGTGATGCGCACGGCGGAGTCGGTGGTGTTGACGCTCTGGCCGCCGTGGCCGGTCGAGCGGTAGACGTCGATGCGCAGGTCGTTCTCGTTGATCTGGATGTCGACGTCTTCGGCCTCGGGCAACACGGCGACGCTGGCGGTCGAGGTGTGGATGCGCCCCTGGCGCTCCGTCGCCGGCACCCGCTGCACGCGATGGACGCCGCTCTCGTAGCGGAGGTGGCTGTAGGCGCCCTTGCCGTGGACCTCGAAGATGATCTCGCGGAAGCCGCCGCCGTCGGTGTCGGTCGCTGAGAGGACCTCGGCCTTCCAACGATTGCGTTCGGCGTAGCGAGTGTACATGCGGAAGAGATCAGCGGCGAAGAGGGCGGCCTCGTCGCCACCGGTGCCGGCCCGCACCTCGACGATGACGTCCCTCTCGTCGTTCGGGTCCTTCGGCACGAGGAGGGTACGCACCCGCAGCTGCAACTCGTCGCGGCGCGCCTGCAGGCTCGCCAACTCCTCGGCCGCGAGCTCGGCCATCTCCGGGTCGCTCGCCAGCGCCTCGGTCTCCGCGATGGCCGCCTCGGTGTCGCGCAGCT
>JADYYO010000342.1 GCA_020853615.1 Thermomicrobiales bacterium | reverse complement strand
CCGGCGGCACCGTCACCGCCAGCGGGCCGGTGGCGCCGACCGTGCCCTGAGCCGGCCAGCCGGCCGCGGGCCAGGCCTTGAAGCGCTGGCGGCGCCGCTGCGGTCGCCACCAGACGAACCGCCCGCCGCGGCGTAGCGCCGCCTCGGCCAGCGTCCGGGCACGGGGCGCGTTCATGCCAGCTCGCAGGGCTGGCCGGGCACGACCGCGACCACCCGCCCGTCCAGCGTCCCATCGGCCAGCACGAACCGGACGCCGGCGACGCCGCGGTGCTGGGCCACCTTCTTGGCCTGCGCGCTCCGAGCCGCGACGGGCGCGCCCTCGAGCGCCGGGCGCTGCTGGCCCGGCACGGCGGCGTAGAAGTGGACCTGGGGCGGCGTGGGCCACGTCAGCAGGGCGTTGGGCGGAGCATCCTCGGCGGTGGTCGGCATGGCGATCGACGGTACCACCTCACCTCGGCGCGTGGGCCTGGCCGCCGAACGCCCGCTAGCGCCGGCTGGGCACGGCGCGGTACGATCACGGCCATGCAGGTCCACTACGGCCCGCCGGGCCACCGCGGCGTCACCCACCTGGTCGCGGTGGGTGCCGACGACTACGCCACCGACACCGATCAGGCCGTCAGCCGCGGCACCCTCATCGCCGGGGGCGTCTTCGCCCTGGGCGTCGTCAGCGGCAACCGCACGCTCCGCGGGCTGGGCGCCGGCGGCGCGCTGGCGCTGCTGCTGGTCCGGGCCGCGACCGCGAAGCGCCGGCCCAAGACGTTCGGCGGCGGCACCAGCGCCGGCGCCGGCGCCGGGACCAGCTTCTAGAACCAGTTGCTGCTGGTGAGCCGCGCCGGCATCAGCACCGAGTGCCCGGGGTCGGTGATCACGAGCGTCTCGACGCCATCGCGCATGACGTGCCCCATGTTCTGCAGGTGGACGTCCGCGAGCAGCATCCCGTGCTCGAGGTAGTGCAGCAGCGCCTCGGCGACGGTGTAGCCGTAGGCGGTGCCGGTCATCGACTCCAGCGAGATCCGGCAGAGGCGCAGCGCCGCCGCCAAGCGCTGGTTGGGCGTGCTCATGCGCTCGAACGGCGCCTTGCCGTCCGCGCCGACGCCGGTGTCCGTGCCGCGCGTCCAGCCGTCGTCGAGCTCGACGTTGTCCCACGCGTGCTCCAGATCCCGATCGGTCAGCCGCTCGAGCCGGTCCTCGTGCTTGCGCACGTAGCCGGCGGCGTGGCGGTAGATCGCGTGCTCGCGCGCGAACTGCTTGTAGGCGTAGTGGCTGCGGTCGTGCTCGCCGACCTTCTCGGCTTCCTCGCGCCAGACCGCGAACACCGGCCGGCGCAGGTACTGCTGCTGCAGGTCCATCACCGCGTAGTACCGGACGATCCCGGCCGGCCACGGCAGCGTCATCGCGAACGTCACGAAGTCGAACTCGGTCCGGTCGGTCGTGACCTTGCAGACGACGCCGGGCGAGACCGTGCGGAAGACGCAGCCGTAGTGGCCGCACCCCAGCGCCTGGTCGCGGTCGGGTCGCCACTCCGGCTTGATCGCGAGCTCGATCTCGCGCCACGCGGTCGTGAGCATGCGCTGCATCCCCGCGACCTTGGGCGGGTTCGACTCGAGCTGGGCCATGCCGCGATCCTACTGCGGTTTCGGCGTGTGGACCGGGCAGAAGTCCTTGCTCGCCCACGGCCCGGCCAGCCGCGGCTGGGTGTGGTGGACCCAGCCGAGCTTGCGGGCGTTGGCCCGGGCGGTGCCGGCCAGTTCGTCCAGGCTCTGGTACATTGCCGTGCAGCCGGGGTGGTCGCACGTGAGCGTGTAGACCTGGCGGGCCGCCATCACCGACCCCGGGCGAGAAAGAGGATGTCGGCCGGCGCCACGTAGCCGGGCGTCGGGTACTCGATCAGCCCCAGCGACCGAAGCCGGCCGCGGATGTTGCCGAACGTGCCCGATCCGGGCGAGTAGCCGGTGCGCTTGGCCAGGTCGTCGCTGTGGAGCGGGGCGCGGGGCGGTGAGGCGCCGTGCTCGAGCAGCACCTCGAGCAGCCTGCGGCCGGGGTTGTCCAGCTTGGCCAGGATGGCCGCCTGCAGCGCTGCGGTCGTGGCGGGCCGCTTGGGCACGTTGGCCCGCTCGCGGCCTGCGGCGGTCAGCATCGTGAGCCCGGCGCCCGGGTAGCTCACGAGACCGCTGGCGTGCAGCCGGCCGCGGATGTTGCCGAACGTGCCCGAGGTGGGCGTGTAGCCCGCGATGAAGGCAACCTGGGCGGTCGACGCGGCCGCCACGCCCAGCTGCTCGAACCACGCCAGCGCGTCCAGGACCGCCATCTGGGGCCGCGGCAGCTTGTCGGCGCGGGTCATCTCCTTCACCAGCGTCGGGTCGGGCTGGCGCAGCACGACCCGCTCGTGCTGCTGGTCGGCCACCACCTGGGTGCGGGTGGCGGCGGCGTTCTGCCGGTCGGTATCGGCCACGAGCGCGTCGTACGACGATTCGAGGATCGACAGGTCGGCGTGCAGGTTGGCCACCCGCACGCGCAGGTCGTCGCGGTAACGGCCAATCGCCGCGTGCAGCGCGTGGCTGGCCGGCGGCGTTGCGGCCGCGCCCTCGAGATCCGCCACCCGGGCGCGCAACCCCTCGATCGTCTCGCGCTCGACCTGGGCCTGGCGCGGGATGTCCTTGAGGTGTGCGATCGCCTGCTGGATCGCCGCCGGCGGCGGCGCCGGCGTCTGCGCGCCCTGGCCGGCCTCGGGGTGCGACGTGTCGACCGGCCCCACCAGCACCTTGATCACCTGGTCGGAGATCGCGGGTCCGAACGCGAAGAACTCGCCGGGGTGCAGGTGGCGGAGCAGCTCGCGCTTGTGGCGATCGAACCCCAGCACCCGGGCCGCGCGATCCACGTCGACGTCGAGCGCGGTGCGCCCGATCAGCACGTTGTTTGCCTCGGCGGCCGCGCTCTTGTGGAGCTTGCTCATCCGCTGCGTCGCCAGCACGCCGCAGAACCCGCGCTTGCGGCCCCGGGCCATGAGCCCGATCACGGCGTCGCGGCTCTGGGCCTCGCCCTCGCCGCGCTCGGGACAGAACGTGTGGGCCTCGTCGACCACCACCAGCGTCGGCCGCCAGAGCGCCCGGGGCGCGTCGAGCAGCCCGTCGAGGTAGTGGCGCACGAACAGGATCCGGTCGGGCGGGTCGAGCTCGAACAGATCGATGACCGCCGAGACGCCGAGCGCCAGCAGGCGGCGCGCCAGCAGCCCGGCGCTCGCCGGCTCCGCCGGGCAGTCGCCGGCGACGCCGCCAGGTCGACCCGCCAGCACGTAGTCGAACCGCTCGCGCAGCGTGTGAAACTCGCCCTCGGGATCGAGGACGTGGTGCGGCACCTGGCCGTGGGTGCGCTCCAGCAGCCGGCGGACCGTCTGCGACTTGCCGCCGCCGGAGTTGGCGTTCACGAGCAGCCGGCTCTGGACCAGCCGGGGCACGTCGACGTCGACGCTGGCCCGGAGCTGGCGGCGATCGTTGGGGCCGATCGGGATCTCGATGCCGAGCGCGATGGAGGGGGACGTCATGGGGAGAGTCCTTCGGAGTGGGGTGGAGATCAGCGCGCCGGCTTGTGGGCGCGCAGCAGGCTCTGGTGCAGGTACGCGCCGAGACCGAGCGAGAGCGTGCGGCCGAGCTCGGCCCCGGGCACGCCGGCGTCGAGCGCGCTCGCGATGCCGCGGAACACCTCCGACGGCAGACCCTGCGGCGCGACGTCGTCGGCCTCCCAGCGCTCGGCGGTCCGCGTCGCCACGCCCAGCACGCGCGCCCACTCGCGCACGTCCATCCCCAACTGCTCGCGCAGCCGTCGTGGCGTCCAGGGTGGGGTGGGCTTGGGCTTGGCCATGGGCTAGCGCTTCTCGGTGAACTCGGCGTCGGCGATCAGCTCGTCCACCTCGTCGTCGCTGGCGGTGGCCTCGATCCCGCCCTCGGCCTGGAACCCGTTGCGGGGCGCCTTGGGCGCGGGCGCGGGGAGCGCCGGCGCCGGCGGCGCGGCCGCGGTGATCTCCTTGAGCTTGGCCTTGCCCGTGGCGGTCAGCGCCTCGATCGCATCGGCGGTCGGCACCGTGCTGGCGGGCGGGAGCGTCATCTTCTCGCGGCGGAAGCGCTCGACGGCGGCGGGGTCGGCGCCCGGCGCGGTCAGCCCGCTCGGCAGGCCGTGGCGGATCCACGTCAGCGCGTCGCCGTACTTGGTGAGGCCGGCGCGGAGCTCGGCGAACGGCGGCATCTCGAACGGCACCTCGGCCAGATCGTCGGCGACGACGCGCGTGCCGTGGCAGGTCGGGCAGTGGTCGCCCAGCGCGCCGCCGTAGACCTGGCCGTTGCCCGTGCATTCGGGGCAGGGGATCTTGGCGATCGCGCGGTCGCGCGCGCGCTCCCAGAGGCTCTGGGCGGCGTCGAGATTTTCGGCGCGCTTGCGGATCTCCTCCTCGCTGATCGCGTCCTGGATCTCGGCGTTGGTGAACTCGGCCGAGATTGCCGGCGGCTGGTCGGCGGCCGCAACGGCGGCGGGGTCGTAGAGGTGGATCCCGTCGTGACCGCGGGGACGCAGGCACTGGCGATCCTTGTTGGTGCCCTGGGTGGGCGCGTAGTTGCAGAGGGTGGTCACAGCGACATCTCCAGGTAGTTGGTGAACACGAACATCTCGAACTTGCCGGCGGGCAAGCGGAGCCCGGTCACGCGCGCGATGCGCTCGTCGATCACGGGCTCGGGAAGGGGGATGGAACGCGGGGCCGGCGCCGGCGCCGGCGCGGCACGCCGCGCGGCCAGCGCGAGCCGCTGCTGGCGCATCTTGACGGGGCAGAGCTCGATCTGGAACTTGGCGACCTTCTTGCCGTGGCCCTGCGCGACGATCGCGACGTGCAGCACGTCGCCGTCGACGACAAAGCCGACCTGGCCGACGAACCCGACGATCATCGGAACGACGCCCTCACGATCGCGTAGGCCTGGGCCTCGGCCTCGGCGCGCGACAAGGCGGCGTCGGTCTCGAGGATCGCCGCACGCTCCTCGTAGTCCTCACGTCCGCGGCCGGTCCAGCCCGGTCGATCCCAGCACGGGCGCTGGTCGTGCTCGAACTGCCACGGGCGGCCGTCCTCGGTCGGCACCGTGCCGAGTCGCCAGATCTCGGCCTGGTGAGGCGCCTCGAGCGTCGCGGGCGCGGTGGCCGGCGTGAACGCCTCGAAGCGGATCGGCGCGTCGCGGCGCAGCCGGACGAGCTCGTGCGACATCCGCAACTGGGCCACGCCGTCGAGCGTCGCCAGCGGATGCTTGCCCCGCACGCGCGGGTTGGCGGCGATGCAGTCGGCCGGCGTCGGGTACTGCTGGCACCACTGCAGCGCGGTCACCTTCCCGACGCCCGGCACGCCCGGCACGCCGTCGATCTCGTCGCCCTGGTAGGCGAGCAGGTCGGTCACCTGCGCCGGCGGGACGCCAAGGAACGCCTGGACGTCGGCGGCCCCGAACGTGCGGCCGCGGACGGGATCGGCCATCTGGACCTGGTCGGTGACCAGTTGCAGCAGATCCTTGTCGCTAGCGTGGATGACGACGCGGCCGCCGGGCTCGTGCGCCAGCCACCAGTCGACCATCGCCGCCACCAGGTCGTCACCCTCGAACCCGGGCGCCGCCGACGTCGGCCAGCCGTGCGCACGCGCCATCGGCGCGAACCGCGGCATCTGCGCCACCAGGTCGGCGTCCGGCGCCTTGCGCTGCGCCTTGTAGCCGGCCCAGCGCTCGTGGCGCCACGTGGGCCCCGGCACGTCGAACACGACGACGCCGTGCTTGACCTGGTGCTCGCGCGTGAGCTTGGCCAGCATCGACCCGAACGCCTGCACGCCGCCCATCGGCGCCGACCCGCCCGCCGCCTTCTGGCGGGCGTGGTAGGCGCGGTGCAGGAAGCCGTTGCCGTCGATGATATGGAGCGGGAGCGGCGGCATCAGTCGTCCAGATCCTCGCCATCGGCGATCTGCGCGAGCGCCATCAGGCGCTCGCACGTGACCCGCATCTCCGCCAGGTAGGCGTCGGCGGTCGTCTGGAACGCGTGGGCGGCGGCCGCGGCGTCGTCGCCCAGCCGCTGCAGCAGGTCGGCGGACAGCGTCGTCTTGGCCGACGCGATGAAGCCGATCGCGAACTGCGTCTGGCCCACCGCGCGGCGCACGAGCGCCCGCGGGATCTGGACCTGCGCGCCGCGATCGCGCGCCTGCTCGACCGTCACGGGCTCGTACGCCAGATCCTCAAGCACGATCGCCGGGCCGCCGGCGACGCGGTGGCGACGGTCGGTCGCCATCACGCACCTCCCGCGAGCAGCTTGTCCATCGACGTGCCGTGGAGCGCCTTGGCGATCTTGTCGAGGGCCTCGAGCACGGCGTCGTTCAGGCCGTTGTCGGCGTGGAGCTTGCGGAGCACGGCGGTGGTGGCGTTGATACGCTCGATCGGCGTCTTGGACGCGGCCTTGCCCTTGGACGTGCGGACCTTGTTCGCGACCGCGCGGGTCGTGGGCTTGATGCCCTGCTCGCGCAGTTGCTCGAGCTGCGCCACCTGCTCGGCCTTGGCGAGCTTGGCCAGCTTCGCGGCCGCCGACGGGCTCACCTCGCCCGTGTCCACGGCCCGACGGACCTGGGGCGCCACGCCCAGGAGCGAGAACCACTCGCGCAGCTGCGGCACCTTGACGCCGAACGTCACGGCGACGTGCGCCTCGTCGCCGCTCATCTCGAACAGCTTGTGGGCTCGCCCGGCGCGCTGCATCGGCGTCTCGGCCTGGGTGAAGCCGTTGCCCACGCTGGCGACGCCGAACACGTGCTGCTCGGTCCCGCGGATCAGATCCACCGGGAGGCGGGGCGGCTCCTCGCCGGCCTTGATCGCCTGATCCCAGGCCAGGCGGTTGTGCTTCACGCGCTGCCGGCCTTCGACCACCAGCACGCGCTCGCCATCCTTGGTGGCCTTGATCGCCTTCTGGACGCCGTAGGTGCGGATGTTGGCCACCATCGCCGGATCGATCGGCAGGTGGATCCGCTCGTCCCAGAGGTAGTGCTCGGGGCCGTCCTTGGTGTCCAGCCCGATCACCACCACGTCGTAGGGGTTCATCATGAAGTAGTTGCGGCGTGGGGCTTCCACGGCGCGCTTCGCGTCCTTCTCTTTGCTCATCGGTCGGGGGTCTCCTTCGTAGCGGGAACGGGGTTGGTGGCGCGCTGGTAGCGCGAAAAGCTACAGGTCTCGTCGGCAAACACGCACCGGATGTGCGCCTGGTAGATCTCGAGCACGAGCAGCGTGATCAGCCAGCTCGTGCCTGACGCGCGGGCGATCTCGTGCGGCATCGCCCAGCCCGGCGCGCACGGGATCGCCGCCCAGACGGCGCGACGCTCCTCGTCGGTCGGGACGGGCATCACCTGGTCGGCGCGCTTGACGGGCTTGGTCACGGGCGCTCGGGGTGGTGGATGCTGATGCTGGTGGCGGTCAGGTGCAGGATGCCGTTGCGCCACTCGCGCTCGATGATCGTGACCGTCCGGCCCTCATGGCCGTCGACCGCGACCACGTCGCCGACGTTGGGATCGCGATCGCCGTAGGCCATCCGCGGCCAGCGAAGATCGAGCGGGCTGACGTCGCCGTTGGCCGGATCGCGGTTGATGACGTAGCGCACGACGCCGTTGTCTCCTCGAAAGCCGCGATAGACGCGGAGTAGCGTGTGCGGCGCCGGCGCCACCCACGGGCGAGCCCACCGCGGCCTCATGGGCGCGGGCATCCCTTCGGGCAGGGACGGTAGCCGGCGCTGCCGTCGCAGTCGATCAGCTCCCGGCCGGTCCCGTCGCACGTGGCGCAGGTGAAGACGCCGCGGTAGAGGCGCCGCGCGGCCTCGGACGCTGACTCGGTGGGTGGTGGCGGCTGCGCTGCCGCCATGCGCGCACGCTCGCTCCGCAGCAAGCGCGCCTCGGCCAGCAACCCGGCGACATCATCGAACCGCATCACCACGTGGCATTCGATCGTGGTCTCGGTGGCGCCATCGTGGTGGGCCGCGGTCGCCATGTCGCGCGCCTGCACTTCGGTCCACACCCACGTCTCGGTGCCGTCGTCGTCGGGGGTCGGCAACACCGGCTTGTCGGCGGTGACCAGCCACGTCTTGCTGGCCGGACTGGCCAGCGCCGCGTCGATCGCGTCAAGGTCGGCGTCCTCCAGCGGCCTGGGATGGCGCCGGTTCCAGCTTGAGCCGCTGGCCGCGCCGCTGTCGCCGCTCTCGTGGCGCGCCCCGCAGTCCTCGCAGACGACGATACAGGACACCCGGCCGGTGCCCAGGCGCTCGAACTCGGCTGCGCCGCCGCAGAACGGGCAGGGCTTGAGCCGGCACGAGATCCCTGACTCGCACTGCGCGCCGTGAGGACAACCGCAGTCGGTGTGGTGCTCGTTCGCCATCTGTCTAACTCCTCGGAATTACTCGGTTTGATGGGGAATATGTCGTAAAACCACTATTTTACGACAACGTGCGGGGCCTCGTGTGCCATCAGCCGCGCGTGGATGCGCCAGGCGCGGCGAACGCCATCAGCGCCTCCGTGCGAGGCGCACCTGGCGAAGTCGGCGTGGCAACCACGCCGGTGGCAGCGGATGACGGCTACGGCTTCGGCGCGGCAGTCGCGGCGATCGCAGCACCACGACGCTCCGCCCGCGGCCACGTGCGGCGTCGGAATGGCGTCTCCCGATGGGGGATCGGCCGCTGCCGGCGCCGGCGTGCCGGACGGCAGCCACACGCTCCCGGGCCGCACGTGCCCCGTCGCGGCGATCGCGATCCCGATGGCGGGCGCGTCGCTGTCGAGCTTGGCGCGGATCGCGCGCGCATGCTCAAGGCACTGATCGGCGATCGCCATCAGCGCGTCCGGCGCGACGCCCATCACGGCCGCGAGCTTGCGAAGGCGCCAGACGCCCAGCTCGACCGTGCCGTTCTCGAACCGCGACAGCGTGCCCTGCGTCATGCCGGCGGCGCGCGCGATCGCCACCTGGTGGCGCGTGCCGCGCAATTGCGTCAGCACCCGGCCCAGGCACAGCAGGTAGAGATCGCGATCGTCGAGCATCAGTCGTTCGCCTTCTTCGCCGCGGCGAGCAGTTGCCCATGCACGTCGGCCGCGTGCATCAGGGCCGTGAACGTCTCCAGCGTCCACGTGCCGATCGCCTGCTGGCAGACTCGCGGGTCGGCCTCGGTGCCCGTGTAGGCGGTGATCGCCGCTGCTTCGAGCAGCCCCCAGACCGCCACCTCACAGAGAAAGGCGTCGTCGAGCATCGCGTTCGCGGCGATGAACGCGTCCAGCACCGGCGCGATGCGCGTCAGCAGGTCGCGCCGTAGTTCGTGCAGTTGTTCTTTGGTGGTCGCCATTGGGGAGATCTCCGCGGCTCAGACCAGGTCGCGTCCGAACTCGTCTTGGATGCCACCAGCCAAGATGAGGCTCCCGCCGATCACCTCCGGGCCGGCGTGGTCGAGCCCATGGGGCCCGGCGTCCGCCTCCTCGCTCTCGAGCTTGCGCAGGTAGAGCTCCCAGCCCGGGAGCGCCAAGAGCAGGTGCAGCGCCAGCATCTCCTCGGCCGGCGGCACGTCGTAGTCGTGGCAGCACAGCGGGATCTTGTCGTCCAGGTCGTACAGCGAGCGGTGGTAGACCGCGAGCTGGTCGCGGGCCAGCCGCGAGGTGATCATGTAGCGGCGGCCGCTGTGGCCGATCGCCACGAAGCGGTTGTGCTGGCGGAAGTCGGCGATCTGGGGCGGCTGCAGGAAGCTCTCGAGCACGCGCTGCGCGCGCAGGTGCGCGGCCTCGAAGTCCGGGGCCGGGCAGCCGAGGCGCGGGGCGGCGACCGTCGCGGCGGCCTTGGGCGATCGCCCACGCCGCTTCGTGCCGGCCGCGGTCGCCGGCGCCTCGCCGTCGTGCAGCTCCTCGATCGCCCCGTCGGCGAAGGTGATCGCCGACACGAGCTTGCGATCGCGCTTGAGGCACTTCGCGATCACCTTCGCGACGCGCTCGAGCGGCGCGCGCACCACGGCTTCGCCCTCGCCCAGCGTCTGGCCGGCGTCCAGCCAGGACTTCTTCTGCGCGTGCGTGCTGAGGAACGCCAGCGCCTCGCGCTCGGGGTCCGTCAGCTTGTCGGCCACCACGCGGGTGTGCTCGCCCTCGGCGGACAGGCGGATGTCGCCCCAGAAGCTGGGCACGTACCAGGGCATCGTGATCATCGTCATGTCGGATCTCCTTCGGTCTCGGTGGGGGGCTCGTCGGCCGCGACGTCGCGGACGGCGGCAGCGATCTGGCGATCGAGGTCGTCGGTGGGCTGGCCGATCGCGAGGGCCGCCTCGCGCGCCTGCACCAGCTCGCGCATGCGGCGGATGCTCGTCGTCGGCCCCTGTTGCTGGCGAATCGCGGCGGCTAGCGGCCTGATCATCTGCGTCATGGCCGCGAGCGCCGTCTGCATCGCCGGCGGCGGGAGCAGATCGGGGTTGGCCACCATCACGGGTTGCCGCAAGGCCCGCGGCATCAGGGGCCGGTCGGCGCCGTGGTACGGGGCGCCCAGCGGGCGACGCAGCTCGTCGTCGGCGACTTCGCCCAGCATGTCGTCGGCGTTGTTGTCGTAGCCTCCGACCCCGGGCATCGTCACCACGTCCGCCACGCGCGTGGCGTAGCTGGCCGCGATGGTCTCTGCGAACTGCGCCAGCTTCTGGACGCGAGCAAACCGACGGACGCCGCCCTGCTCGTCGCCCATCTCGAACGCGATCAGCTCCCCCAGCGCGCGGATCACGTCGCCGTAGAGCGCGTTCCGGCGCTCGGCCGCCGAGATCTCGGTCCCTTGCTCGTCGGTGGTCGTCATCGGCTGCGCTCCATCTGCGCCTGGAGCTGCTCCACCAGGTCGGCGATGTCGGCACGCTGCACGAGCGGATCACCTCGGCGGTCGACCGTGATCGGCTGGAAGCCGCGGCCGCCGACGTACGTCAGGATCGCCACGACGTTGCCGCTCGGATCGAACTCCGCGCGCACGCACGGGTTCCGGCTCGCGGGCGGCGCCGGCGCGGGAGTGACCATCTTGGACGGCTCGTCCGCCGGCGTCGGCGGGTCGGGCAGCACGCGGATCCGGACGCCGGGCTCCGGGCCGCGCCCGTTGCTGCTGTACGTGTCGATCGTCACCAGGTCGCCGCGGACCGGCGGCAGCTGGCCCAGGTCGCCCGACGTGTACTCGGTGAGTCCTTCGAGCAGCTCGACCGTCACGACGAGATGGGCGTGGATCATCGCGACGCCGCGGACGATGCCCTCGCCGTCGGGCGTGAACGTGAAACCGCGGTCCCAGTCGCCGGTCCGGCGGAGGATGGCGACCCGGCGCCCCAGCAGGTCGGTCGTGAACGCGTCGGCAGGTTGGTTGCTCATCGATCTTGCTCCACGGTGATGGTCAGGTCTTCGCCGTTGCGGCGGATCTTGATCGAGGTGTCGGCCTTGATCGGCGAGTCGGTCTCGCGCCGGATCGTCGTCATGCCGTCGGACTCCTCCACGACCAGGTCGGCGATCAGACGCTCCTCGCCGTAGTAGTCGCTGACGCGGATGGCAAAGACCCGCAGCCGGAGGGGCTTCATCGGCGGCTCCGGCGTCTCGCCATCAGGCACTTGATCGCGGCGATCTTCGCGGCGTACGCGATGGACTGCATCTCCGCCGGCGTGAAGCCGGGATCAGGGGCGCGGTCGAGCCCCAGGCTGACGGCGACCTTGTCGCGTTGCATCCGGTGGCCATGGCGGCCCTCACGGGCATCGCGGGCATCGCCGATCGCCGACCAGTAGACGTGCAGCACCGTCTCCTGCCCCCCGCCTGCGTCCATGCTCGCAAACGCGCGCAGGTTCACCTCCTTGGTCCACGCCGGGCTCTCGCCGGACCCCGCGCGGGACCGCAGCACCGCGATCGCAAAGCCGCTGGATCGGGCCTGCGCCGATGCTTTCTTGACCAGCTCCAGCCACTGCTCGTACTGCGCCAGTTCGGCCTCGCCAACCCAGTGCGTCATGACGGCTTCCCCTTCGAGGCCGCCTTGGCCGCGATCGCCAGCACCTCGTCCCAGATCCGCGGCTCGATCACGGTCGACACCTCGAGCCGGGCGGTGCAGGAGTGCTGGCGCAGGGTGCGGCGGACCCGCTGCGCTACGTCGAGCTCGGGCTCGTCGGTGTTGACGATGACGAGCCCGCCCACGACGGGGTGCGGGACGGCGTGGAAGCACGGCACGCCGGCGGCGGCCGCCGGATCGACGAGCTGGCGCAGCACGGACGTCATGCGGCGCTTGGGGCCCGGGGCCTCCTGCGCGACGGCCGCGAAGGCGGCCGCGTCGTGGCCGGCGGAGGGCCGGAAGACGAAGGTCACTACGATCGTGCGGCCGCCGAAGCGGACGTCCATCCCGGGCGTCTCGTTCTCGTCGGTCATCGCTCAATACTCCGAGCAGAACGTGGCGCCCAGCGCGACGTCGGCCAGGCGCCGCTGCTGGCCGTCGTCGTCGACCATCGCGTTGTCGACTTCGGCGCCGGTCATCTCCCGCAAGCCGAAGTCGCCCTCCATGTCGGAGTCGCCGCACGCCTCGTGCCACGCCAGCCACTGGCGCCACGCGTCGCGCGCCGTCGCGGCCACCAGCACCCACGTGGGGCCGCCCTCCACGCGAAAGTAGCGCTTGGGCGGCGCCTCGAGTGGCGTGGCGATGGCCTGAGCCGCCGCCTGGGCGTCGCGGAGGATCGAGCCGCTCACGCCGGCGGCGCTGCAGAAGCGCAGCACGTCGGCCCAGTCGCCGCGCCGGGCCGGGTTGTTGACCTTGGCCAGCGCGAGCGCGCGGCAGTTCTGGAGCGCCAGCAGCAGCTGCGACGGCGACGGGATCGCCTGGGTGGTCGACCACGGCTGCCCGGCCAGCCGGTCGGTCGCGACGAGCAGCTCGCGCATCATCGCGTAGCCCTCGTGCGCGAGGTGCTGCCACTGGACGACGCCCATGTTGTAGCCGGGCGGCTCCCCCGCGGGCTGGTCGGGGTAGGTGCGCAGCGCGTTGGCCGCCTGCAGCACCCGCATGATGCCCCAGAGCTCGGCGTTGGCGCGCTCGACGACGTGCCGCTGGTCGGCGTCGGCGATCTTGCGCTCGAGGAGCGCGGTCCGCCCGACCAGGGCGGCGTGCAGGTCGCGGAGCGCGGCGATCGTCGCCTCGTCGGCGAGCGGATCGCGGGGTGGGATCGTGTGCGTGGTCATCGGTGGCTCCAGTGCTTGTCGCCCGGATCGGGCTTGTGGGCGCGCGTCCAGTGCGGCACCTCGGCCTTGAGCGCGAGGTGCAGCTCGAACAGCCGGGCGCGGGCCGCGGGGCTCAGGCCCTCGAGACACGGGCCGCCGGCGCGCAGGTTGGGGAGGAACTCGTCGGCCAGATCGTTCCAGATCTCGCCGAACAGCCATCCGTCGCAGGCGAAGTGCGTCCGGATCTCGACGCACGACAGGCACGTCCGGTACGTGTCCCAACCGCCTTCCGACAGCAGCGTGTAGTGCTCGTGGCGCTCGCCGCGATCGATCACGGCGGCGCACTCGCAACAGCGGTACGGCTTCGCCGCACGCGGGTGCTCGACCCGGGCCAGCGTGGCCGGGTCCGCGTCGCCGCCGTGGATCGCGCAGCAGTTCACCGCCGGTCGACCTTCTTGAGCCAGTCCTCGAGCTCGACGCGGCCCAGGAGCAGCGCGTCGGCCAGCTTGACCATCAGCTCGGGCTCGATCCGGTGGAGCTTGGCCGGCAGGTGGCACCCCTCCATGTCGCCGCAGGCGCCGCAGGGGATCCCGGTGGTTCCGCCGGTGGCCGAGCCCGTGTGCCCGACGCTGGCCAGGTCGGCCCGGGTGTCGAGCGGGAAGTAGACCGCGGTGTGGCGGCCGGCGCCGGCGCACCAGCCCAGCTCGAGGTGGGCGCTGGTGCCGCACGGCTGGATCAGCACGCAGGCGTCGCACTCGCGCATCGCCTTGAAGTCGCTCTCGAACCCCTCGCGGGCCCGGGGCTTCTCGAGGTTCTGGCGGTACTCGGTGGGCGACCACCGCTGCCAGTTCGGATCGAGCTCACGCCAGCCAAACCCGCTCCCGGTGGGCGGGTTGCGGAAGTCGTAGACGTCGTGGCCGAGCGAGCGGAGGTGCGCGACCACGGGCTGCTGCCACGGGTTGCGCCACGAGGAGGCGGCGTAGATCTTCATCGGGGAGAGTCCTTCGGAGTGGGGTGAGGTGGTTCGGGTCAGTCGGTGCGGAGCGGCCAGCCCTTGTAGGCCTGCCGGATCAGTGCGTCGTCGAGCGACTGGACGCCCTGGGCCAGCACCTCGTCCTCGAGCGTGCCGGCGAACATCGCGTCGAGCGCCCGGGTGGTGGCCTCGGGGAGCGGGTAGAGGCACGGGTCGGACTGGACGGTGATCAGCACGAGATCCTCGCGCAGCCGGACGCGATCTGGCTCGAGGTGCGGTGCCCGGCCGGCCAGCCACTGATCGGCGATCGAGCGGCCCAGCGCGAGCCGGGCTTCGACCATCAGGCAGGCCTGGGCGCGCGAGGCCTCGAGCGCCTGGACCCGCTGGGCGAGCCGGTCCTTGTCGCGGATCGCGCGGGCGGCGATCGCCACGGCGATCACGAACGCCGCGACGAAGATGGCGCCGGTGGTGAGCGGGACGATCCGCTGGCGGAGGTGGGAGGTGCGCATCGGGCTACTCCTGGGGCGCGAGCTGCTTGGTGGCGGCGTAGAAGGCGGCGAACCAACGCGCCTGGCGCTGGTCGGGCTCGTTGAAGTCGACGTGATCGGGCGCGCGCTTGCGCTTGGCGGTGTACTCGGCCAGCACCAGGTCGTGGAACGCGGGTTCGATGATCCGGACGAACGTCCGGCTGGCCATCGCGAGCGGCTCGCGCGCCGGCGCCGGCGCGCCGGTGAAGGCGTCGCCCAGCGTCCGATCGGGCAGGTTCGCGCCGTTGAGCTCGACGCCCAGGTGCGCCGCCCCGAAGCTCTCGCAGAGCACGAGGTAGCGCTGCTTGCGGAGCGTCGCCCAGACGGGCTCGGCCAGCTCCGCCTCGTCGCCGATGCCCTCGCGCCGATCGCCGATCCGGCCGACGCGGTTGAGCTCGAACTGCCCGACCAGCGTCCGCAGACGATCGCGGACGGCGGCCGGGCCGGTCAGCGCCGGATCGGAGAGCCGGGCCAGCAACTCGAGCATCTCGCGCTGGTCGAGCTGCTGCTCGGCGATGCCGTCGAGCAGCGCGCTGGCCGATGGCGCGGCCAGCGTCTCCATGTAGTCGAGGAACTCCTGCTGCGTCGTCGGCGGCGCGTCCTTGCGGTGCGCCAGCGAGGTGCGGACCATCTTGCTGACCATCTGCAGCGCGCCGGCGATCCGCTTCGGGTCGACCGAGGCCAGCGTCCACGCCGCCTTGGTCGCGCCCCGGACCGCCACCGCCACCGCCGTCCGGGCGGCGGCCGTCGCGACCGCGCCGGCGAGCGGGCCGATCATCGCGGTCGTGATCGCCATGAAGATCGCCTCGCTCCAGGCGTCCCAGTGCGCCGTCCGCTTCGTCACCAGCTCGAGCCGGACGCGCCCGATCTGGGTCATCACGACGCTGGCGTACTCGAGGGCGCGGGTCTGGATCGCGAACAGCAGGTAGCCGGCCTCGGTGCCGTTGAGCGGGCACCCCGGCGTCCCCGAGGGCTGATCGTCGCAGAACAGGCCATCGTCGATGAGCGGCACGCCGGTCATCTCGATCTCGTTCGCGTCGTCTGCCGCCGGCGACGGCGCCGCCCGGCGGGCCGGCAGGCGGCTCGTGAGCGTGCGCTTGCCGGGCGTGCCGCCGGCGGCGGGCGCGGGCGATGTCGTCGCCGCGGTGGCGTGATCGTGGTCGTGGTGCCAGGTCATGGGGAGAGCCTTTCCGCCGGCGCGGCGACGGTGATGCAGCCGCCACCCTGGACGCAGATCGTCAGGGTGACGCCGTTGGTGCAGAACGAGATGTCGTCGCCGTTCTCGCCGCTGTCGGCGGTGACGCACGTCGTCGGGCCGCCGCCGGCCTGCTCGACCAGGTGGCGCGCCCGGCGCTCAGGCGGAGCCTCGCAGCCGGTGGCAAACGTGAACGCCGCGCCGCACGCCACCCCGGCGGCGATGGCGATGATGGTTTTCTGCGCGGGCGTCACGGCTTCCCCACGCGCTGGACGTCGACGTAGCGGGCCGCCTTGGCTTCGATGTAGCCCACGGGCCACGCCACGTCGGTCTCGCGACTGCCGGGCAGGGCGTCGCCGCGGTAGCGCCCGGCGTCGTCGATGCAGCACAGGTAGCCGCTGCGCTCCGGCCCCCAGAACAGCATCATGTTGCCGACGCACTGCCGGCTGTCCTGGATGAAGTAGTGCTGGCGCGGGTCGATCGGCTGGCCCAGCCCGTCGCGCCGCACGCGCGGCGACGTCGGCGCGGGCGTGATCGTCCGCGCGCCGGCCGGCGGCACCTGGCCGGCCTTGACCACCGCGGTCGCCCCCGAGGGCAACCGCACCATCGCGGTCTGGTTGGCCTTGGCGGACGTCGTCGGCCCGTCGTAGGAGTCGTCGCAGATCCCGTCCGACGTGGGCTCGTCGTCGATCTGGCCGACGACGCCCACGCGGAGCGTGTGATCGTCGGGGCGGGAGGTGAGGAGCGGTTGGGGCACGCCCTCGGACGTGGCTCGATCGGACTCGGCTCGGCTGGTCATGTCGCTAGTCCTGGTTGGGGGTGATGCACGCATCGCACGTCGGCTCCGGCGGCAGCCCGGCGCCGACCGGCGCGTGGTTCTGGTTCGTGGTCTGCCGATCGCAGACCCCGCAGTGCGTCGCCCGGCGATGGAGGCGCGCGAAGACGCGGAGCGCATGCCAGAGGTAGAGCGGCCCGCTGGCCCACCCCATCGCCCCGCACGGATCGGCGCGATGCTCGTGGCAGGCCGCGTAAAAGGCGTTCGCCTCCTCGGAGTTGCCGTAGGTGTGCGGCAGCCGCTCGTGGAAGCGCTGGCGCACCGCGCGCCACCGCGCGGCGTTGCCGCTCCCGCGGACCATCTCGTCGATGTACCGGAACGCGTCGCCGCGCTTGAACTCGCTGATCGCCCCGTCGGCCGCGCAGAGCTTGCCCAGCAGGTAGTCCGGGTCGCCGTTGCGGACGGCGCCCGCTAGCCAGGCGAGGCTGTCCTTGGAGCCGTGGCGCAGCATGAACGAACCGATGTCGCCCCACACCATGATCGCGCCGGCCGGCGCGTAGAGCCAGAAGCCGTAGACGCCGGTGTCCGGCCGCCCACACCGCCAGTGCGGGCCCTCGGCGGTCAAGACGTGATCCTTGAACGCCGGCTCGGCCAGCCGGGCGATCTGGGTCTCGGTGGCCGCCGCGGTCTCGGACGACCGCTCGATCCGCTGCTGGCGGCGGCGCTCGCGCAGGTAGACGCGCGTCTCGGTGCTCATCGTGCTGGACATGCGGCCTCGTGGGTGGCGTGGGCGGTGGCGATCGGGTCGGGCGCCTCGTGCTGGTAGCAGCGGGCGATCGGCTGGCGGCAGCGGCGGCAGCGCCGCCAGATCATCGGCTTCTCGGCGCAGCGCGCGACCGTGCAGCGCGCCGGGCGGAAGACGGCGATCGAGTCGGCGGGGTTGGACGACCACGGGATCGTGCTGGGCCGCGCCTCGCGGACGTGCTCGGGCCGCGCGACCTTCGCCGCTGGCGTGAAGTAGCGGGTCCGGGTCACGGCGCGGGCTCCGCGACCGGCGCCGGCGGCGCCAGCATCGGCCGATCCTTGTGCGCGCGCCGGACCATGCCGCTCTCGGTCACGCACGACTTGCCGGGCCACGCCCCGCACGTCTCGCACCGCAGGTACTCCTCGAGCGCGATCCGCGTCGACTCGCGCTTGCCGAGCCGGTTCGGGTGCGGCTTGCGGATGCCGTGAACGTCGCGGCACGGGAGACCCGCCGGCGCCTGGCACGACGCGCGCTCGCACGTCGGCAGGGACTGCGCGGTCGCGGTCAGCCAGTCCTTCATCGTGACGAGCTCCACGACGTCGCCGCCGTAGCGCGCCTGGGCGCGCGCGGCCGCCTTCTGCGTCAGCAGCCGCGACGCGCCCGCCTTCGGGCTCTCGAGCCGGAAGCGGTGCGTCGGGAACGCCTTGTCCTTGAGCGCCTGCGCGAGCAGTTGCTCGGGCGTGAGCGTGCTCTCGCGCCGGGCCTGGCCCAGATCATCAGCCACGACGCACCGTGTCGGGGTCGAGCACCCACGCGCCGTTGACGCGGCCCCAGAGCCGACCGCACGCGAGACAGGCGATCAGCGTCGCCGACGTCGCCCACGCGTCCGCGCCGCAGGCGCAGCGGTCGGCGTCACCCGCTGGCGGGCAGGTCGGAGATGGCGATCCGGACCCGCTCGACGGGGTCGATCCGTTGGTCGTAGTGGTCATCGAGGTGGTCCTCCCTGTCGTCGATCAGCAACCCGGCGTGGACCGCAGCGTCGAGGAGTGGCTTGCACCCTCCGACGAGGTTCCCTCGATCCAGCCGGTAGTTCTTGTCGCGGACGAACCGCGTGATCTCGAGGCGCCGGCGGCCGGTCGCCTTCGGAATGGTGGTGGCGGCCGCGCCGAACACCTGGCGCCAGCTGGCCAGCAGCCGGTCGTACGCCTGCGGCGTGCGGAAGCGCCGCATGATCTCGTTCTGGCTGGGCGGCAGCGTCCGCCACTGGATCACCCAGCGCACCATCGGCACGATCGTCGCGGCCTGGACGCGCACCAGCAGCTTGCCGCCAACGGTCGGGTGGAAGCTCATCTGCCGCGACGCCAGCGCGTCCGCGAGCACCGCCTCGAGCTCCTTGTCGTCGCCCCAGACCACGCGCTCGCCGTGCTCGACGGTCACGAGCGGCCCGGGCAACGCCCCCGGCATGGCCCGCGACGTGCGCGTGCCGGGCGGCGTGACGACGCGCGCGGAGCTCACCGCGACCCGTCCGGGCGCCAGCGCCAGGTGTTCTGCGCGCCGTGAGCGTCGAAGCCGACCCAGCGCGAGTACCACGTCTTCGACTCGAACACGTCCGGCGATCCGGTGGCGATCGCGCCCGGCATGAAGACGGCGAGCTGGACCCGCTTGTCGTCGGGTCGGGAGACGACCACCTTCACGATGATCGCGGCGTACTCGTCGCCCTGGGCGCGGGTGTAGATCACCCGATCGCCGAGCATCGGCGGCGCCTCCACGCGCTCCACGCGGAGCACGAGGCCTTCGCTCACCGACGGCCTCCGCGCCGGCGCGGTTGCTCCTCGTCGTCCTCGTCGTCGTCGTCGTCCTCGTCCTCGTCCTCGTCGTCGTCGTCGTCGTCGTCGTCGGCCTCCGGCTCGCCCTCCGCGGGATCGATCTCGCCGAACTCGGACATCGCCGCGTGGATCGAGCTGGCCGCGTCGCCCAGCGCGGCGTCGGCGTCCTCGAGCGCCTGCGTGCGATCCTTGCCCTTCGGGTCGGTGTCGGGTGCGACGAACGCGAGCAGCACCTGGTCGATCGACTCGAGCGCGGCTTGCAGCGACGCGCGAGCGGCCGCGCAGCGCGCCATCACGAAGTCGCGAGCCAGCGTGGCTTGGGCGGCGGCGGCTTCGGCTTTCGACTCAGAACCCATGGGAGAGCATCCTCGGTTGGTGGTGAAAGATCCGCCCCGGGGCCCGCTGCAGCGGGCCCCGAGACTTGCGCTATGCACGCCCGATCGGGGCCGAGCCGTACGGACGACGCGCACGCCTGTGGCGCGTCTCGGCCGAGCACCGTCGCGTTGGGGCGCCGCCCCGGTCACAGCCCTCTGCGGGCGAACCTAGCGGCGCCGGGGCGGCGGCGCGCCCGGTCGCGGCGCCGCAACCGCCGGCGCCATCGGCGCGACCTTCACCACGACGATCCGGTCCAGCGCCGTGATCTTGAACTTCTGCCGGCAGTGGTCGCAGCTCCAGACCGCGCCCACCTCGATCCCGACGTCCCCCTCCCCCACCCCACCCATCGCGACGCCGGCCATCGGCCGCATGTCCAGCTTGTGGCCGCAGTGCGGGCACGGCACCGCACCCAGCGGCCCCGTCCGGGGCGTCGGGCGGCCCGGCGTGGCCGGGCGTTGCGCTGGGCGTTGCACGGGGGGTCCGCTGCGGGTCGGGGGCATGGGCGGCATCCAGCATACGCTGGATCAACGCATCCGCGGACAGCCCGGTCGCCGCGATGGCGTCCGTGACCGTCTCGGGCAGCCCGTCGCCGTCCGCCACGAGGATCGAGACCGATCCGTCGGGCTGGAAGCAGACCGTGCCCACGCCGTCGATGTGTTCCCAACGCACGCCCCCACCTCTACGACAAACGTCCGCCGCATGTCAACTGTTTGTCGCGCGCGGGCAGATCCCGCCCCCCGGCTGCGTCCTAGCTGCGGGGGACGATCAGGCCGCCGCCGTTGAGCGGCACCACCAGCGGCTGCTCCTGCTCGACCGCGCCCGTCGAGAACCAGACGAGATCCTCGGCGGCGAAGGTGATCGGCAGCGTGAGGATCCGTGCCTTCGGCCCCTGGCCCATCTGGGCCTGGGTCTCGATCGTGTAGATGCCCTCCGCGCCGACCGCCTCGCCGGCGACGCGGACGATGCCGGGCCCGATGGGGCCCGTGTAGGGCAGGCAGATCTGGAGCGGCCGGGTCGGCTCGGCCTTGACGGCGTGGTGGAACATCATGGCGAGCGATTCGGCGGCGGTGAACGTGGACATGGTCGATGTACCTCGTGCTGGGGTGGAGAACGTCCCGCTTCTACAGCGGCTGCAGCGCCTCGGTCAACGTCGCCGCCACGGCCGCGTAGCCGAAGTGATCGACCAGGCGCGCGTGGGTCTCGGCCGCAAGCGCGACATCGCGCGGGGTGTTCGCGTGGCGCCCGCACTTCGACAGTCGACAGACGAGCGACTCGCGCATCGTGTGGGCCAGATCGTGAACGTTGATGTCGATCCAGATCCCGCGGGCGCTCATGCCGGGCACGGTCAGCGTCTTCTCGCCCATGACCTGGTTGTTCTGGACGATCGGCAGGCCCGGGCCGGCGAAGCACGGCGTCATCCAGCTGTCGATCTCCATCTGGTTGTCGTAGCGCGCGAGGAACTGCGCCTCGCCGCTCGCCTCGTTAGGCGTCAGGATCTCGTGGCCCAGGAGCGCGGCCTCGAACACCGACAGGCCCCAGCCCTCACCACGCGAGGCGTTGACGTAGACGTGCTGGCGCTGCAGCAGCTCCCGCATCTCGGCGTCACCCAGCGGAGCGTGGACGAGCTCGATCGACGGGATCTGAGCCGGCGCGAGGCCGCTGCGCCCCAGCACCGACTGGAACGCGTGCGTGACGCGCTGGCCCTCGCTCGCCGAGCTGATGATCGTCAGGTGGACCGGATCGTCAGGCGTGAACGCGTGCAGGTACGCCTTGATCACGGCCTCGTGGTTCTTGCGCTCGCTCCACGTGCCGACGCTGTAGAAGTTGACCGGCGGGAACGTCGACACCGGCGCCGGCGTCCACCAGTCAGGATCGAAGGTGTGGGGCACGACCGCCACGACGTCGTCGACCCACGGCTCCTCGCGACGATCACGCGCGGCCAGGATCGCGTTGCGGCAGAACACCGACGGCACGAGGATCCGGTCGTAGCAGCCGAGCGGAGCGATGAACTCGCCGGGGAACGTGTCGGTCTCCCACGTCGTCATCGCGACGCGGCGGCCACCGCGCGGCAGCGCGCCCTGCACCATCACCGCCGCGAGGAGCTTCGGCGTGCCGTGAACGATCGCCACGTCGTCGTCGCCCAGCGCCAGAGGCCACGGCACCAGGAGATCATCCAGCGCCCGGAACCGCGGCTCCGGAGCGCTGAGGGCGCGCTCCTGGTTGCCGGGGATCGACTGCCAGTCGACGATCCGGAGATCGTGGCCGGCGCGGTGGAGGGCGGCGCAGTAGTCGCGGCAGGCGCGCCCGTAGCCGGTGAGGGCGGAGTAGTGGCCGAAGTAGATGATCCGCATAGTTCGTCGAGGAAGGCGCCCAGGAGGGAGGCGTCGGGTGGCACGTGTACCACGCGGGGGTGACGATGACCCAGCAGATCCCGGAGCCGATCCCGGTCGTCCGGGCTGGTGGCGATCACCAGGTCGTAGCGGTGGAGCGCGGCGAGCTCGACGTCGCTGGGCGGCGGCGTCGCGCTCGTGATCGCGACGTTCCGGCAGCCCACGGTGTAGAGCCCGGCCAGCGCCAGCTCGGGCTGGTAGACGTCGTCGGGCGCGTCGGGCAGCGGACCGATCGCGCGCTCGAGCTCGCGCAGCGGGTCGTCCGCGCCCTGCGGGCGGAGCGCGCGCGCCGGCAGGCGCACGCCCAGCGCCAGCCCGGGCCGGGCGCAGACGACGTTGACGAAGCGCGTCCCCATCGGGCGCGTGAACAGCCGGGTCACCTGCCACCAGCGGGGCTCGCAGTCGAACTGGGCCAGGCCGATCGGCTGCGCCCGGAGCGGCCGGCCGGTCTGCGCGAGGGCGACCAGGTAGGCGTGGGCGGCGTCGCCGGCGGCGCCTCGCGCCACGAGGCAGAAGTAGCGGATCATGAGGGTCATCCGCCGGTCACGGTATCACGCGCTGGCGGCCGATCCCGATTTCGCCTATCCTCGCCGGGTAGCTCCCCGCCAGCCCCTGCAGGAGATTTCGTCATGGCTTTCACCGGAACCGCCGTCAAGACCCAGATCAGCGACCGCTGCGTGCGCGTCACCGGCCTCTCGCTCGCCGCCGCTGCGAGCGGCCTGTTCGGTTTGTTCGGCTCCACCGTCGTCGGCGCCGAGGCGCTGCCCGACGGGTTCAACCCCAAGCCGTACGCCTACCAGGGCGACACGATCCCGCTGACCGAGTCGGTCCGCGTCACATGGAACTTCGTCGGCGACGCGCCGGCGACCGCCGTGCCGCTGCGCATCGTCAAGAGCGGCACCGGCCTCGCGTTCCAGATCGAGGTCACCAACGAAGACGGCGCGGCCGCAACCCCGGAGATCGAGTTCTACATCGAGTTCCGCGACTGATCGGCGGCGCGGGCGGGCTCGACGTAGCAGGCGTCGCCGCACGCGCAGTGGTAGCTCCCCTCGGCGGAGAGCGCCGGCGTCCACCGCCGGCACCGCTCGCACTGGACGGAGCCGTGGTTGGGCTGGTGGCCGGCCACCGCCAGGAGCGCGGCGACGGCGGCCCGGGGCCGCGTGGCGCTCACCGTCGCCGGCGGCGCCGGCGCGCCGGGTTCGGCGTGGCCTCGCCCAGCTGCCCCAGGCGCTGCTGGCGGCGCGCCCGCACGTGCGGCACGGCGATGATGCCCAGGCGGACCGCCGCGAACACGGCGCCGGCGACCGCGGCGATCGTCTGCCACTTCCAGCGCGCCTCGGCGCGCCGCTGGCCGGCCAGGATCTGCTGGGTGCGCAGGTCGACCCGGTTGAGCACCTCAAGCCCGACGGTCGATCCCGTCGTCTCGTCGGCGCCCAGGCTGCTCGCGGCGAGGTAGGGCATCGGGGCCTCAGTTCGCGAACAGGGTGGGGTTCTCGAACGTGCCGGCGTAGAGGTCGTCGACGTCCTCGTCGCCGAGCTCCTCGAGCAGCTTCTCGTCGAGGTCGATCCCGTCGCCGCTTGCGGCGGCGGCCGTCTGCAGCGCCTGCGCGACCGGCGCGCGCCGCTGCTGCGGCGGCCGCTGCGGCAGCCGCTCCATCTGCTGGATCTGCTGCTCGAGGAGATCGTCGTCGCCCTGCGCGGCCGGCGCCTCGGGCGCCGCCGCCGGCAACGCACGCCCCGCGTCGCCGCGCGGGTCCTGGAGCAGCCACGCGTACTTCGGCACGTAGGCCTGCACGACGCCCTGCGCCGCCGCGACGCCCGAGCCGACCAGGACCGCCTCGTGGTAGCCGTCGAGCGCCCGGATCTTGGAGGCCCCGTAGAGCACGGCGCCGAACGTCGCGACGCCCGCCAGCGCCTGGACGTGCTTGCTCCACGTCGGCCGGCGCTTGTGGGTGAGCGTCCACGCGATCCGCTGGACCACCCGCGTCCCCGCGTAGCCGGCGGCGCCGGCGCCCACCTGCTTGGCGATCGCGCCCAGCTCGCCCCAGCCGCCGCCGGCCGGGTTGCTGCGCTGGATGACCGCCCGGGCCGTCGCGCGGGCCCGCCGGCGCCGCACGGCGCCGGGGCGCGTCTTGGTGGGCTTGGCGGGCGACTTCGACGCGGCGGGCTTGGGCATGCTGGGGCTCCGACTTGTGCGCTGAGGGAGGTCGCGCCCGTAGGTGTTCGGAAGTATATGCAGCCTCGCCATTGACCGTCAACCGAGCGGGCTTATCGTACCCGCATGCACAAGGCTTTCCTGTTCTGCGACGGCATCGACCCCGCCACCAAGCAGGCCTGCGATCAGCAGGTCGAGGCGCCGGCCCTCTGCGGGGCCGAGTTGCCGGAGGGGTGGTGGGCGGCAAAGCTGCCCGAGGTCCACGGCGTCACCGCCGGCGGCCGGCTCCGCAAGGCGATCGCGCCGCTCTGGGCCTCGCTGTCCGAGATGCTCAAGGCCAACGGGCAGGAGCGCCAGCGGGCGATCGCGTTGGTCGACGAGTTGATGACCAAGATCGGCCACGCCGATGACGAGTGCGACAAGCTGCGCGCCGACCTGCAGGTGGTCCGAGACGTGCTCAAGAAGGGCAACGTCGAGGACGGCGCGGTCATGGACGCGGTCTCGGTGCTGCTGATGAAGACCGACGAGCCCGAGACCCCGACCTTCGAGACCTACCACTTCTGCGCGCGCCACCCGCAGCCGAACGTCGCGCTGGCCGAGGACATCCCCGGCGCGGTCGGCGGCCCCGACGCCCCCGACCCCGCCTGATCATCGCCGCTCGAGCGCGCGCCGCTCGGTCGCGCGCTCGGCCGCGTCGCCGATCGGGCCGAGGTATTCTTCGACGCGCGCGCCGGCGGTGACGGCGGCGGCGCGCGTGGCGGTCACCATGTCGGTCCACCGTCCCCCGCCGGCGTCGGTGACGACGCGCCAGCGCTCCTGGATGACGCGCGGCACCAGGTGGCGCTTGGCGCGGGCCGCGTAGCAGGCGTGCGGCGCCACGCCCCGCGGGTGGACGTCGCTGGCCGCGACGAACTTCCCGCAGCCCCGCGGGCACTCGACGCGCGTGGGCGGCCGGCGGGCCGTCTGCAGGTCGCCCTTGAGCGCCTCGATCTCGGCGTGCAGCCGGGCGAGCTCGCGCTTGGCCAGATCGTTGCTGGCCAGGAACCGCCGCTCGCGCACCGCGAACTCGTGCAGCACCTCGATCGGGTCGAGCTCCGCGCCGCACCGCTGGCACTCGACGACGCGCCGCTTGTTGTCGACGTAGACCGCGGCGCAGCGGTAGCACTTCTGCTCGGCGTGGGGGCGCGGCGTCTCGGCGATGCCGGCCGACTGGGCCCGCAGCACGTCGAGCAGCTCGACCAGCCGCGCGTTCTGCGCGCGCAGGTCCGCCAACTCGTCGGCAGCCGCCCGGGCCTTGCGCGCGATCGCCAGTTCGTCGACCGCGTCGCTCATGCGAGGCTCCGCACCCACGTGAACGCGGGACTGCCCGAGCGCCATTGCTTGCCGGGCACGGCCACGCGCTGCCACCCATGCGCTTCCATCCAGCGGGCGGCGTCACCGCGTTCGCACGACCAGTGCTCCCAGCGCTGAATCGTGGCCGTGCCGATCGACCGGAGATGAGCGTGGCCGCTACGGCCGTTCGCGTAAGCTGACCGGCGAACGCCATCAGCATCCACGAACTGCGGTCGCTGGCTCCGGATCGTCGGCTGCCAGCCAGAGCACTTGTAGACGTGGCCCGTGTGCCCCAGTCCCTCGTCGGAGTAGGTCACGAGCACAGGCCATCGCGTCCGATCGATCATGCGGCGCATCTGCTGGCGAAGCGGCTTCGAGATGTGCCGCAGCGCCCGATCCGTCCTTGGCACCGCGACCATGCGGGACAGGGCCAGCACGCCATGAGGTGCCTCGGCGCAGACGCTCTTGGCGGCGCCGGGCGGGGGGGGCTGCCACGCGAACGCTGCGACGATGCCGCACGGTTCCTCCACAGCAAACAGGTACGTCGTCGAGCGTGAAATGCCCGCGTAGGCATGGTGCCGCTCGAACAGTGAGAGCACCTCGTCGCGTGCGGCCGCTCGCAGGATCACCGTCGGCCTCCGACGATCAGCAGCTCCCCCACGGGCTGGCGCCGGTCACCCTTGCACGAGAGCGAGCGCGCCATCTTCACCCGGCTGATCCGCATGCCCTTGTAGAGCTTGCGGACCGCCGGCGTGTCGCTGTTGCTGATGATCACGTGGACGCCCTTGCGGACGAGCGCGTGCGCAGCCTCCGCCAGCTCCGCGTGGTCGTCTTTCCCGAAGCCCTGCTGCGTGTACGCCGTGAAGTTCGCGGTCTCGGACAGCGGCACGTACGGCGGATCGAAGTAGACCAGATCGTTCTTGGTGATGCCCTCGATCGCGTCCTGCCACCGCTCGACCGCCACGCGCGCGCCCGCAAGCGCGGCGGCGCACACCCGGAGCCGCCGTTCGTCCGCGATCCGCGGCCGCTTGTAGCGCCCGGCCGGCACGTTGAACTTGCCCTCCTTGTTGACCCGCCAGATGCCGTTGAAGCACGTCCGGTTGAGGTACAGGAACGCGGCCGCGTGCTGGTGATCGGTCGTGAACGCCCCGGCATTCCAGATCTCGCGGACCTGGTAGTAGAGCGCGGGCGCCGGGTATCGCTTCGATGGACGCACGGTGGCGTGGCGCCGTTCGTAGTCGACCAGTGCGGCCAACACCTCCGACGGATGGTCGCGCACGAGGCGGTACGCGCCGATCAGGTGCGGGTTCAGATCCGAGATGTGGCTCCACGGATAAGCATCCCGGCGCACGACCGCGGCCGCCAGCGCGAAGAACAGGGCGGCGCCGCCGGCGAACGGCTCGTAGTACGTCCCGAACCGCGTCGGGAGGCGCTTGCGGAGCTCGGGCAGGAGCGCGCTCTTGCCGCCGACCCACTTGAGCAGCGGCACCGCCGCGAGCTTCGCCGGATCCCACGTGTGCAGGTCGGTCATGGCGATCCCCCGACCAGCACGAGCTGCTCGCGCGCCTCGGACTCGGTGCGCGCGACCGGGGGCACCCAGCCCACGTAGTTCTCGGGCGGCCCGTCGTCGACGGTGGCGGCAAGCTGCGCGACGATGCTCTGCGCGACCGCGTGCGCGAGGGGCGGCGGCATCGCTTGGCCGATCTGGCTCCACCGCGTCTTCTTCGTGACGCCCGAGAACACCCAGGTCTCGGGGAACCCCTGCAGGATCGCGCCGGCGCGCTCGCTTAAGAGCACGCCGCGCTGCTTCGCGCGCGCGCGCTGGCCGCCCTTGCCCTTCCAGGCCTTGTCCTTGTGGCCCGGCTGGCCCAGCCGGGGATCGGCCATGATCGCCGTCGACGGCCGCGCCCACGGCCACTCCATCACCATGCCGGTGCCCTGCCGATCCTCCCGCGCCTGGAGCGTCGTCGCCGGGCCATCGGTCGCGACGACGCGCTCCGACTGCGGCACCCGCCGCCGGGCGCCCTCGATCGCGAGCACCAGCACACCATGGTCGCCGGTCTGCGTCGTGATCGCGCGCGCGGGCTTGTTTTGCTGGTGCGTGCGGTCGACGCCGCCATCGCGGCCGCCAAACGCCATCGCGGGCGGGTGGTTGGGCGTGTCGTGCAGCGTCATCGCCTGCGTGCCTCGCCGGGCCGCGACGATCGTCTTGGCCGGCTGGCCCGGGTCCGAGTCGTTGGTGTTCTCGAGGACGACGGCCTGGTGGCCGCCTCGGCCGCCGGTCCGCACGGTCTTGGCGGGCTGGTTGCCGGCGGACGGCGCGTGCTTGCGGCTGTAGTTGATCACGTTCCCGTCGCCCAAGCTCGAGGCGCAGACGGTCCGGGCCGGGCGCTCGGGTACGCTCGCGCGGAGCGCCGACGCCGGCGCCGCCGGCCGCTTCCGCAGCCAGACCATGCGCCCCAGCTCGCGCGGCGACAGGTGACCGAGCGCCTGCCCGCACGTCACCCACGGCGCGGGCATCGGCAGGCCGGGCAGCGTGTCCTTGATGTCGCACGGGTCGCCGTGCGTCGGCAACGGCCACCGCAGGCACGGGCCGTGGCGGTGCCCGAACCAGAACGGCCGCACGCGGTGCTGGGGCACGCCGTAGTCGGCCGCGTCGAGCGCGGCGAAGTCGCTGACGCAGTATCCCCACCGCGCGAGCCCGCCGATCACGTCCTGCACGACCGCCAGGTTGTTGGCGTCCTCGAGCCCCGGCACGTTGCCGATCAGGTAGGCCCGGGGCCGGAGCAGCCCGATGATCTCGGCGGTCTGCCGGAGCATGTCGCGGTCGTCGCTGACGCCCTGGCGCTTGCCGGCGCGCGACCACGGCGTGCAGGGCGGATCGGCGACGAGCAGCCGCACGGGCACGCGCCAGCCCAGGCGCGCCATCCGCAGCAGGTCGCGGGCGTCCATCTGCACCGGCCGATGGCCGAGGTTGCGCTCGTAGCTGTCGCAGTGGTCCTTGGCCATGTCGACGGCCATGTGGAACGTGATCCCGGCGCGCCGGAACCCCTCGGCCATGCCGCCGGCGCACGAGAAGATCTCGACGTCGATCGGCCCGTCGGGCAACGCGTCCATCGGGGTCACCGCCCCCGCCGGAGCGCCTGCTCGGCCAGCTCGGCGATCGCCGGCGGAACCGCCGCCGGCTCCTGCGCGGGTGCGGGCGCGGACGGCGCGCCGCGATCGGCGAGCGCGTCCCAGACGCGGCGGAGCGCCGAGGGCCGGCGGCGCAGCGCCTGCTGGACCTGGTCGCGGACGTACTGGCGGATCGTCGCGGCCAGCCTGCGGACCGCCTCGTCGACGTGCGTGCGGGTCGCGAGATCCTGGCGGTCGATCGCCCGCGCGATCTCGCCGTCGAGCGCGATCCCGATCTCCGGGCCGGCGACCGGGCGCCCGTCGACCACACCGGCGGGGATGCGCGGCTCGAGCATCGCCTGCAGCTTGTCGATCTGGTCCTGCTGGCCGGTCACCAGCTCGACGAGCGACGCCAGCTCGGGCGGCGCCGCCCGATCGAGGCCGGCGACCGCGACCGAGAGCTCGGAGATGGCCTTTTTGTGCTCGGCGTTGACGTCGCCTTGGTGGCCCTTCTGCACCTTGAGCGCCGTGATGTCGCTCTCGAGCTTGCTGATCCGCGTCGTCAGGTTGGCGTCGACGTTCGACCGGAGCTGCTGGATGTTGCGCTCCAGCGACTCGAGGCGCGCCCCGATCTCGCGCATCTGCGGCGGCAACTGCTCCCCGAGCCGCCACTCGAGCCGGATCAGCGCCGCCTGCATCACCAGCACGCGCCGTCCGCGCGGAAGGCTCTCGCCGCGCAACAGCGCCGCAAGCTCATCGTCGGTCGCTGGCGCATTCGCGGCAGCGGTGGCGATCGAGGCGTCGATGGCGCCGCCGAAGCTCCTGATGAACTCGGGGTCGGCCTCGAAGAACTCACGGAAGCGCTGTGGCCACTTGCCATCAAGCTTGATGCGCTTCGCGATCTCGCGCGAAACCACGCTGTAGAGCGGCAGGTACAGATCCTCGTTGATCACCGCGGTGTCGGTGGCGTCTGCGCCAAGGCGGATCGCCACCGCCAGCCCGCCGAGGCGGATGTGGATCTCGTGGTCGGTCGCGACGATGCTGTTGACGGGATGGCGCTGGTCGGTCTCGTTCATTGGATGTCCCTTTCGTGGCTGGTCAGATGGCGATGCGCAGGCCCGGGGCCTGCTGGTCGACGGCGGCTTGCAGCTGGCGCAGGTAGTTGTTCTTCACCCACTGCGCGTGGAACTCGGACGGGGCGATCACCCGGAGCTGGGTGTCCTCGCGCTGGCACTGGAGCGGCGCCAGCCACATGTCGAAGTTCTGGACCGTGATGCCCTCCGAGGCGGACGCCAGGACGGCCGCCCAGAGCCGGTGGTCCGGGTCTCCCTCTCCTGCACCTCTCCCTCTCTCCTCTACCAATACCTCTACCTCTTCCGGACGGTCCCCCCGACCGTCCCCCTGACGGTCCCCCCCACCGTCTCGATTTGGTGGGCTGGACAACAGGTCGAGCTGGTTTGGTTTTGCGGCACCCAGAACCGGAACCTGAGAAGCTGGGAAGGAAAGACCTGCACGAGCGTGCAGTGCCGCGCCCCAGGTGTTGTCCCAGGCGCGCTGCATCTCGAGCCCGGTGGAGCGCTTCGAGGGCTTGATCGGCAGGGTCAACCACGCCATCAGGTCGAGGTGGCGTTCGCGGACACCGCAGTCGGGCAGGCCCTGCCGGCGGCTCCACCAGCCGAGCAGGCAGGCCTGGTTGGGCGCGGCCTCGCTCTTGTCGGGCAGGGCCGTCAGGCGCAGCAACTGGGTCTTGGGGTCGAACTCGGCCAGACCGCGCTCGCACAGCAGGTCGAGCGCGTGGACGCACTCGTGGAACGTCAGGCGGCTCGCGTCGGCCATCGTGCCCACGCCGCCCATCCAGAGGCCGGGGATGAGCAGCTTCGCGGGCGCGGACGCGTAGAGCGCGAGCCACAGGTGCGCGGCATCCGAACTCTCGCGCCGGACGGCCAGGTAGGGCTCCCACGCGAACAGCGCGGTGCCCACCTTGGTGTACTTGCCTTCGCTCATGCCGCGGTGATCGCCTTGCGGGTGCGGGGCCGGCCGATCGGCTTCCAGCCGGGCGTCTTCTTGGCGTGGCCGCCGGTCAGCCGGCGGACGCTGATCCCTAGGATCTTGGCGATCCGCGGCAGCTCCTCGTGGCGGGGCTCCCGCTGGCCGGCCTCGAGCTCTTGCCAGAGCGTGTGCGACCAGCCGATCGCGCGCGCGCAGTGCGAGCCCGACAGCCCGGCCAGGTGGCGCTCGAGCTCGATCCGCTGGTGGATGGGGAGGCCCTTGCGGACGGTGTCCCGCAGCTGCTGGGCAAGCGACTCCACTAGAACCCCCTCTTGCGCTTCGCGGCCCGGCGCCGCCGGCGCGCCTCGCTGACGCCCACGCCGGCGCCAGGCGCGCTCGGCTGAGCCGGCGCCTCGGCCTTGCGTGCCGCCTCGATCGCGTGGCGGCGATCAAGGTGCGGATCGAGCCCGCCCTGCCGCCGAGGCAGGATGTCGGTCGGCGTCGACGCCAACGCGGCCGCCATCAGCACGGCGGTGGGCAGCACCTGCGGCCGGGGGCGCGCGATCGCGTCGACCACGAGCGTGCGGTCGTAGAGCGTGCGGTCGTAGAGCGCGCGGGTCGTGGTCGTGATCGGGCAAAGCGGCGCGACCACCGCGAGCGGGCGGTGGCCGTCGTACGTCACCAGCAACTCGGGGCCGTCAACCATCCCAAGCACCGTCATCGCGCTCATCATCGCGTTCATGTTCACCATCGGGGCAGTCCGATCTCGTCGAGGTGGTGCGCGGCCAGATGCTCGGCGATCACGCCGCCAAGGAGCGTGACGAGCGCAGGATTGCCCTCCGCCATCTCCTGCAGGCGTTTGCACGCCGAGCGCTGCAGCAATGCCTCGCGCAGCGGCGGTGGCGCAAACATCGACGTCACCACCGACACGAGCAGCGGCACGCCGCGCAGGGGCGCGCTCACGCCGGCACCGGCGCTGGCGCGGTCAGGTGCCGCACCAGGTACGAGACGAAGTCGGCCGCCTCGAGCTGCGTGAACTTGTCGCAGGCCGGGAGAGTGTGGGTAACGACGATCGGTAGGCAGCCCGGCGGGACCGGGGTGTCGTCGGCGAGCACGCCGATCTCCACCGTCCCGCCGCACGGACAACGGTGGCCGCCCACCCACGTCTCGATCGTGAAGTCGGTCATCGGCCTCGCATCCTGCGGAAGCCGGGTCGGGGTTGCAACCTTTTCGGACCGAAACTCTGCAACCGTCGCCACTCCCGGGGAGATCGGCACGGTGCGCGTGTTCAGTGATCTGCCAACGGTGGCCCGAAAAGGGCGCTGGCCCGGGGGGACATCCCGGGCCAGCGTTGCGACAGGGACAATGGCGACCAGCCGATGTCCTTACCCGGTCATCCTGCCAACGTCCGCGCCCCGCGTCAAGACCGGGATCTCGCCTTGACCAGCGCATGGAGACCGGCGCACGGTGTTTTCGGACATGGCCACCACGCTCGACGGCTTCCGCACCTACCTGGGGCGGTTCGGGCTCCAGCCCGGCACGGTCGCGATCTACGTCCACCACGCGAAGCGCGCGACCGAGGACGGCGGCTGGATCGAGCGGCTCAAGCGGGGCGCGCCGAAGACGCGCCGGTTGGTGCGGGCGGCCGCCCGCCGCTGGGCGGACTACGCCGTGGACCCTGCGCTGCGCGAGGCGTTGGGCGAGTTCCGCTTGCCGCCGCCCCGGCGCGCGAAAGAGAAAGTGCCGGTCGACGCCCAGCCGCTGCAGCGGCTCATGCTCGAGGTGCGGGCGGCGAAGGATCTTACACCGCCGATGCGCGCGGTGATCGGGTTGATGGCATACCGCGGGTTCCGCGACGCCGACGTGCTGAGGATGCAGCGCGCGCAGATCGTCAGCGCGCTCGTTACGGGCCGGCTCTCGTTCGTTGCGAAGGGGCGGCGCTACCTCGAGTTCACCGTGCTCAAGACGTTCAAGCCGTGGCTCGAGCTGCTCGCGCACGAGCGCGGCTGGGATACCGTCGCGCACCTGCTCGTTCCGACGTCCAAGGACGAGGAGGTGCGGCTGCAGAGCGCGGCCCGGAAGGTCCAGCGCCAACTCAAGCGGCTGGGAGGACGGTGTGGGATCGACGGGCTGCACCCGCACCGGCTGCGTCGAACCTACGCGGTGACGTTCCTGCGCGCCCACGCCGGCGACGCCGAGGCGCTCCCGAAGCTGATGGAGCACATGCAGTGGGCCAACCTGTCGACGGCGATGCAGTACGTCGACCACGTCCGCGGCGAGGCGATCGACCGGGTCGCCGAATCCATGTTCGAGCCGCCGGTCGAGGAACGTCGATGAACGTGATGATCGCGGTTGTCCACAGGGTGTGGATGACCTGTGGAACCGTCGCGCTGGCCGAGCTCGAGGAACGCCCGCGTGACCGAAACTGGACTCTCAACCGAAGGACGCCACGATGACTGCCTCTCCCACTCCCGACTGGACCGTCAACTGCACCGACCACCACGCGTGGGCCAAGGAGTTCCTGCGCCGGGGCCTCGGCCCCGAGATGCTCGAGACATGGTTCAAGAACGCGATGCAGGCGGCGCGGGCCGACGAGCACACCAAGCACCAGCAGGATCTGCAGCGGGTGCGCGAGCTGCGCGGCAACTCGCTGATCCCGATGCTGCTCGACGACGGCACCTCGTACGTGTGTTCGACGATGGCCGGCGGCGCGGAATCGACGGACGGCGCGCCCAACCACCTGGTGCTGACGATCGAACGCCCCGGCCGCGGGGCCTCGCAGGACGTCCGCTACGTGCAGGAGGCGATCGTCGCCGATCATCAGAAGATGATCCGCGGCTACCGGCTCGCGCACACCCGGCTGACCGAGGCGCGCGCCGCCGGCGCGCTGACCGACGGCTCGTGGCTCGACTGCATCGCGGTCGCGCTGACCGGCGAGTCGATGGCGCCGGAGCTGCCGCCGCCGGCGGCCGCGCCGGCGAACGAGGGCTAGGGCGCGGTCGCCTCGAGCGGCTCGTCGTCGCTGGGGCTGGCGATCACGTCGGCCCGCGCGCGCCGCTCGACGCAGCCGGCGCAGATCACCCCGCCGGGGATGTCGTCGGCGACCCACAGGTGGACGCCGCTCGCGAGGCCCTTGCAGTGGGCGGCGGCGATGAGCTGGAGCCGGAAGGCCTTGGCGGAGGGAGACAGCATGCGGGCGCATCGTACCCGGGCCCGAGGTGCGACCTGACAGCAATCGCCACGTGGTGGTAGGATGATGGCCCGATGTCGGCCGTCGAGATGTACCTGGTGCGCGGCCCCGACGGCCGCATGAGCACCGTGAACGCCCGCTCGCTGGACGGCGCCAAGCGCGCCTACCTGGAGATGCCGCGCAAGCGCAAGCTCAAGCGCGGCGACAACTTCTCGGTCAAGCCGCGCAACCACGGCGACTGGACGCACTACAAGGTGATGTAGCCCACCATGCCCGACGCTCTCCCCGACGATCCCTCGCCCGCGTTCATCGTGGTGGCCGAGATCCGCGACCCCGATGGCCTGGTGGGCGTGATCACCGAACGCGCCGTCGACGGCAAGCACTCGTTCGCGGTGTTCCGCGAGTGGACCCGCAACGGCAAGACCGAGCGCTCGATCTACAAGAACGTCGGGCACATCCCCGCGTACATCCGGCTCCTGACCGAGATCTCGCGCCGGATCGAGCCGCTCGAGCAGCAGGCGCGGAGCACGCGCATCACCAACGCGCAGGCCGCGGCGGCCCAGCGGCGATGAGCGGGCCGGGGTTGCTCGGGCTCTTGAACGATCCCGACGTCGCCCGGGCCGTAGGCGGCTTCTTTCGCCGCCACCCGATCGCCACCGCGGTCGTGGGCGGCTTTGCCGGCGCCGCCGCGTACGTCGCCCTGACCCGCCGGCCCGAGCCTCCCCCGCCGGTGCCACTGGCGCTTCCGCGGTGGTCGTCAGCGCCCGCGTCGCGCATCCCGTGGATCCCGCCGACGCCGGCGGCGATCGCGGCGCACGAGCGCGCGGTGCGGGTCTGGGCCTACCAGCTCGGCCAAGGCGCCGCGCCGGCGGACGTGCCCGCGCACCTGGCGGCCGACGTCGAGCGCTACGTCGCCGCCGGCGGTCGCGAGCGCCACGGCAACGCCGAGGGCGCGTTCCCGTTCGACTGGTGACGCCGGGCCGGCCCGGGGTACGCTCGCGGCCATGCTGAGCATCCCCGAGGCACAGGCCGCACTCCAGAAGCTGGGCTACTACGACGGCGAGGTGGACGGCGACTACGAGGGCGAGAACTGGCGCGACGACCTGCGGCGCTTCCAGCGCGACTACCCGGCGTGCGGCGAGGCCGACGGGTGGTTCGGCGCCAAGACGGACCACGTCCTCGCGCCGATCGCGCAGGCCCTGCAGCGCAGCGCGCCGGCGCAGATCCAGTCGATGCGCCGCTGGCAGTTGACCTACTACCACGTGGGCATGGTCCAGCCGTGGGGCCCGGGCCAGGTGCCGCTCTACGGCGCCGACGGGCACGTGCTCGCGCCGGTCAACGCCCACGCGTTCGTCGAGGCCTCGCTCGAGGGCTCGAGCATCCTCGCGGACGGGCGGCTGATCAACGTGAGCGGCTGGCGCGACGCCGGCGCCGACGCCCCGCTCTACAAGCCGGTGCTGGCGCTGGCGCAGCGCAACGGCTGGCTGCCCAACAAGCCGGGGTACGCCGGGCTGCGGGTCAGCGGCCAGCAGGTGACGCAGGTCCGCACGTTCGCGGTGAAGCGGCCCGGGCCCGGCGGCTGGCCGATCTGCGCCAAGGGGATCGAGTGCCGGCCGTTCCGCACGGTCGCCGCCGACAACGGCCGGCTGCCGCGGCACGACGATCGCTACGCGAGCCTGGGCGGCGTCGTGCCGGCCGGCACCCGGGTCTGGGTGCTCGAGCTCGTCGGGCTCCGCCTGCCGGGCGGCGACGTCCACGACGGCTGGGTGACCGTGAACGACACCGGCGGCGGCATCTTCGGCGCGCACTTCGACGTCTTCACCGGCACCAAGGGCTGGGGCAAGCAGGTCCGGATCCCGGGCCGCGCCCACGTCTGGTTCGACGGGATCGAGCAGCGCATCCCGATGAACTACGCCTACGGCCTCCAGCCGTAGCTACCGCAGCAGGAACCAGCCGGCCACGAGCAGCGCGACCGCGACCGGCCAGCCGCCGCCCGGCGCGCTCGAGGCCCGCAGGAACGCGTCGGCCATGCGCTGCCCGGCGACGTCGCCGCCGGCGGCGGTGAAGTGAACCTGGTCTCCGGTCCGGTGCTGGCTCGTCACCAGGTCGGCGGTCAGCGGCGTCAGGTCGATGAAGCGATCACCGCCGAACACGTCGCGCATCATCCGCACGACCTGGGGCTGGCCGGCGACCAGCCGGGTGCCGGGCGGGAACGTCGGCGGCCCGAACGCGTAGACGTCGGCGCCGGCGCCGGCGAGCGCGTCGCGGAGCTGCGTCATGCGCTGGGCGTCGACGGTCATCGACAGGCCGATGTCGTTGGTGCCGAGCACGACGATCGCGACGTCGGGGTGCGTCGCCGCGATCTGCTGCAGCTGGCCCCGCCAGTCCTCGCGGCCGTAGAAGTTGTTGGCGCTGCGCCCGACGCGCGCGTTCACGCGAACGTCGGCGCCGGCGGCGGCGAGCCGATCGGCCAGCACCTGGCCGGGCGTGTGCGGCCCGGCCGACAGGCTGTCCCCGACGATCACGACGCGCTGGCCGCGGATCGGCACGGCTACGACCGCGGGCTCTGGAAGGTCGCCCGCACCTTGGCCCAGCCCGCCTCGCCAAAGCCGCCGGCGCGCGCGACGAACGCGCAGCGCGCCGCGACGGTGACGATCGTCCGGAGCGCGAGGCCCTGCGGCGTCGGCCCGGGCTGCGCCGCGATCGCCGCCACGATCGCGGCGTGGTGCGCCTGCGCGGCGGGATCCGCCGGGCTGGCGTGGTGGCCGCCGCTCCACGTCGGCGCCGGCGCGGCGTTGGCCTCGAGCCACGCGACCGACGCGGCGATCGCCGCGCGGTAGTGCGCCTCGAGCGCGGGGGTGGGGCTGATCCGGGGGGCATCGTCGGGCCACGCGTACATGGGGCCGATGCTACCATCGTCGGATGCCGAACACCGACGTTGTCGAACCACCCGCGCCGGCCACGTGCTGCCGGTGCGCGAGCCCGGCCGAGTACACCGTCCTCTACGACATCGCCCTGGGCGTCTTTGCCGAGGGCCTCGAGCCGCGGTTGTGCAAGGCGCACAACGACGAGCTCCTCCGCATGAACGACGCGGCGCGCGCCGAGGCCCTGCGCGACTTCCCGTTGGCCCCGGCGCAACCCCGCATCGACGGGCCGGCCCAGCCGCAGCAGATCCGCGAGCGCATCTAGCGCGTCAGGCGGTAGAGCCCCCAGCCCAAGAGCAGCAGCGCGGCGAGCCCGACCGCCTTCGCGGCCCCGCCCCGGTAGAGCGGGATCCCGTTGCGCTGCGCGTCCTCGAGCGTCCGGGCCGAGTAGCGGTCGACCGGGATCCACGGCTCGGCCGGCACGCCGTAGCCCCAGGGGTTGACCAGCGGGTGCCACCCGCCCGGCGGCTTGCCGGCGGCCGCCTCGATCTGCGGCAAGAGCGCCGCCGGCACCTTGATGTCGACGTGCATGTGCGGCGGGCTGTTCTTGATCGCGGTGTTGCCCGACGCGCCGATCACCTGGCCCTTGGCGACCTGCTGGTTGAGCCGCACGTCGGCCCGGCCCAGGTGGATGTAGCGGCTCGAGATCCCCGACGGGTGGCGGATCACGAGGAAGATGCCGGCCGAGCCGCCGTCGTCGGTGGCCTGGACGCGGATCACCTGCCCGTCCGCCATCGCCACGACCGGCTTGCCGATCGGCAGGAGGATGTCGAGCCCCGAGTGCTCCTTGCCGCCGGCGCGCGGCCGGCCCCACCCGCTCATCACCTCGGCAAAGACGTTGTCGGGGACGGGCTTCCGGAAGCCGAGGTCGAGCGCCATGCGCTCCAGTCTACAGCGGATCGAGCGTCAGCATCGCGACCGCGTCGGCGTCGGGCACCCACGCCAGCTGGCGCTCCTCGGGCCACTCGGGCTCCGGCAGCGGCCAGCAGGTGCGGAGCTGATCCTGGTCGTCCTCGTTGACCAGCACCCAGTTCTTCGCCAGCAACCCGGTGACGTCGGCAGGCGCCACCCAGCGCACGATCGTCGCGTAGTCGTCGTGCGGCTGATCGGCGGGCGTCACCGGCTGGTCCCGCCGGCGCTGCGCCTCGTCGACGGTGATGCCGTTGGCGTGCGCGATCGCCTGCAGGTAGGCGTCGGTGTGGACGATCGCCCGGACCGGGCCCATCGCCTCCCACGCGGCGGCCGCCGCCGAGAGCGGCTCGACCGACGCGATCTCGTCCTGGCCCACCTCGGCGTTGGCGCGCTCGAGCTCGGCCAGCTCGTCGAGCGCGTAGTCCCCAAAGTCGTCGGGCGGCGTCAGCGCGATCCCGTGGTCGGCGGCGCAGGCGTAGGCGCGATCGATCAGCTTCATCTCGGCCCGGGGCGACAGCCCGCTCGCGGCCCGCCAGCGGTCGACCTGCAGCGCGTGGTCGTGGAGCGCGCGGAACGCGACCTGCGAGACCGGGATCGCCGGGAGCATCTGGCAGATCTCGGCCACGCCGGCCAGGTCGGCGTCGAGCTCGGCGCCGGCGTAGGTCGACATCCGCTGGGCGAGCCAGCCCTCGGGCGTCTCGTCGAGAGCCGACCGCGCGTTGCCGGCCGGCCCGAACTCGACCGCGGCGATCTCGGTCAGCAACTGCCGGTAGTCGGCCTCGAGCGTGAGCAGCCCGTCTTGGCGGAGCGCGACCGCCATCGCCACCGCGATCCGGGCGCGGTTCTTGGGCAGGAGCGCGAGCTCGCCGACCACGACCTGGCCGTGGTCCGCCAGCGCGGTCATCGTCTGCTGGATCGCCGCGGTGGGCTGCGGCGGCGTGCGGGGCACGGTGGGCGCGGGCTTCTTGGCCGCGGGCGCCGCCGGCGCCGCCGGCGTCTGGCCGATGTAGGCGTGCGGCCCGCCGTGGCGCGCGCGGTGGCGGCAACGCATGCCGGCGTAGCTCCCCTGGGTGGGCGTGTACGGGCAGCGCTCGTCGTCCGCCAGCGGTGGCGCGGTCCCGGCCTGCTCGGCCGCCACCCGGGCCGCCTTGGCCGCCTTCGCCTGCTGGGCGCGCTCGTGGAGCGACAGCGGGGCCTCCTGCGGGATCGAGCCCGCCTCGCGGGCGTAGGCGCGCGCCTGCGCGCCCTCGGGGTCCACCTCGTCCTTCTGCGCCGGGCTGAGCGCATACCAGAGATCGGACTGCTCGTCGGCCAGCCCCGCGATCTCCGCCTTGAGCGGCTCGATCCGCTCGGCCGGCGTCTGGGGATCGGCGATCGCGAGGCGGCGCTCGGCCATCGCGGCCTCGAGCTCCCGGTACCGCGGCACGTACGTCGCCGGGTCGACGCCGAACACCCACTCGGGCGTCCCGAAGACGTGCGCGCCGGCGTGGCCGGTGACCAGCTTGCAGGCGGTGCCGTCGTGGACGTAGCCGCAGATCTCGCTCGCGTGCGCCGCCGGCGTCAGGGGATCGTTCCTGCGCGCGACCGGCGGCGCGGCCGTCACGGCGGATCCCACCGCGAGCCGGTGGTCTGCAGCAGGTGCAGCCGCAGGACGCGCCGGTGCAGGTCGCGCCGGCGGAACGCCAGCGCCCGGAACCCGACGCGTTCCGGCCGCCACAGGCGGCGCCACGCGAGCCGGAGCCGGAGCCGGAGCGGGACGCGGCGGCTGGTGGGGGGCGCCTCGGCCAAGCTGGGCACCTCCGGTGGCGTTGCCACCCGGCAGGAGACGATCGCGGTCGGCGGCCAGGGCGCGGTAGAAGGCGACGTTGCGCTTCGCATGGAGCACCTCGCGGTGGTTGGTCACCTCGTGCTTGACGAGGGTGCGGCGGAGCCGGACGACGCCGGCGCGCTTGGTGGTGTGGAACTGGATCCCGACGCGGCTGAGGCGCAGCAGGATCTCGTGGTCGTAGTAGTCGTCCTCGCCGTCGTAGTCGGCGTCGAAGCCGCCCACCGCGAGGAACGCGTCGAGCGGCGCGCCCCAGCACGGCCCGGCCACCGTCGTCGCTGCGACCGGGTGGAACGTGTCCCACGCGTCCTGGTAGCGGAGCGGCTGGTGGTGGGGCACGACCATGTCGTGGACCTGCGCCAGCCGGCACTTCCAGCCCACGTGCTGCTGCGCCAGCTCGCACGCGACGGTGACCCAGTCGGACGTGACGAGCGAGCAGTCCGACAGGATGATGACGTAGCGGCTGTCCGGCGCGACCGCGGCCAGGCCGGCGTTGCGCGCGGTGTTGTGGGCGGGCAGCGGGTCGGCGATGTCGGGGCCGCGGTGCTGGCCGGGCGGCGGCGCGAAGTGATCGACGTGGATCCGCTGGCGCACCTCGAGCGGCAGTGTCGCGAGCGCCTCGGTGATCGGCGCCAGGCGCTCCTCGGGCGGATCGCGCCAGAGCACCTCGTCGACGATGAGCCACTCGAGCAGCGTCGTCGCCGGCGCGCGCATGAACGACTGCAGGAGCGTCGCCGCCATCTCCGCGAACCGCGGGTTGGAGCGACAGGTCGGAGTGATGACGGAGAGCTTCATGGGCCGCAGTCTACACGTAGCCCTTACCCGAAGGCACTCGGGATCCCGTCGTCGCGCCCCCGGGTGTAGTTGTCGATCACGAGCGTCTCGGCAACCCGCGTCTCGGGTGGCGTGCCAGCGTCCCAGCGCAACCACAACGCCGCGAGACCAACATCGGTGATGCGGCGACCGTGACGGTCGATCAGGATCTCGCCGCTCGTGCGGTCGAAGCCGATCAGCACTGCGGCCAGACCTGGAAGCCCTCGAGATGGATCCAGATCCGGGTCGGCGGCCCGGGCGGCCAGTCCGGAGCATCGATGTCGACGGCGACGTACTGGCGCACCGGCACCTCCACCCCCGGCGGCCCGTCGCCGCGCCGCTGTCCGAGACGCTCCTTGTAGGCCGCGACCACTCCTGCCGCCGCGGGCTCGCCGGCCTCCATCTCGCGCGCGATCGCGATGGCCGCCGGCTCCCACGGACGTTCCTGCAGCAGATCCGCCAGGGCGAACACGCGGCGCGGCTTGTCGCCGACGAGCAAGCGGACGACCGCGTGGCTGGCCCACCGATGGAGATCGAGGGTCGCCACCAGATCGCGCGGGGCCGCCTCGGTCCGCGCGTAGACGTGCTCGATCACCGTCGTCAGGTCCGGCGACAGCGAGCCCGGCACGTCCATGTTGCAGTGGTCCATGCGTCCGATGTTCCCGCTCCCGAACAGGTAGGCGCGGTGGCGAAACTCGTCGGTGGCGAAGGAGTCCCAGCGGTTGATCGGGCGGCGTTCGAGGTTCGTGGGAGAGCGCATGCGCCGCAGTCTACGTCGGCAGAAACGCGACGTGCTGCAGAAAGTAGCTCGGGTGCGTCCAGCGCACGACCAGCGGGATCTCGAGGGTCTCGGACCGCACCCCGTTGCCGCGCTGGATGATGGCGCTCGCGCTCCAGATGCCGGGACGGACGTCGACCAGCCTGATCCACTCTGGCCCGTGGGGTTGGAACTCCGGGGTCCACGGGTACTTGATCGTCTGGCCGATCTGGACGGCCTTGCCCGAGCGGGCGTCGACGATCTTCATCGTCAGGTCCACGCCGTGTTGAACAGCGTCACCGTGTCGGTCTCCTGCGTCGCCGTGATCGCGCCGGCCAGCGCCGAGTCGCGCACCGCGCAGAGCGCGCGCGTGACGGCGTCGATCACCGCCGACGTGCCGATCAGCCCGCTGTCGCCGGGGTTCGGGCCCTCGATCTCGGCCTGCGCCCGGCGCGTCGGCCCGAACCAGTCCAGCACCCGGCGCTGGGACGTGCTGTCGACGTCGATGTAGATCCCGGCCGGGGCGACGAACATGCCGTCGACCCAGTCGTTCATCCGGCTGGCCAGCGACACGACGCCGTCGTAGGACAGCTCCGCGATGTTGTCGGCGGCCAGGTCGATCGCCTCTTGGATGGTGGTCGCGGGGGTCGTCATCTACGCCTCACGGTCGGAGACCTGGATGAACAGCGAGATCATCGAGTAGCCGGGCGGCGGGGTCTCGCCGTACGCCGGGCGCACGTTGATGATCAGCAGGTCGGCCTGGCCCTTGGCGCTCGGCAGCGGCTGCGACTCCTGCGTGTAGTCGAACGTCGACGGCGCGTCGGTGGTGCCAGTGCCGGTGATCTGGCTGACCTGGTCGGAGGCGCGGTAGACGACGGAGTCGGTGTCCTGGACCGCGATCGCTGGCTTGAGCACCGAGCCCAGGAACTTGGCGAACGGCTGCGTCGTGCCCGGCTGCAGCGCGGCCAGGAAGAACGAGGTCTCGTGCGCGACCAGCGCCGGCGTGACGATCTGGACGGTCACCATGCGGCGGCCGTAGATCGGAATCACGATGTCGGTCGAGCCGTTGGTGTCGGTCTCGCCCAGGTTCTGGAACGGCACCCGCGGGAAGCGGAGCGTCCGATCGGCGCGGACCTGCGGGATGTCCGGGATCTGCTTGAGCGCGGTGATCAGGTCGATCCGCGGGACGACGTTGTAGCGCCGCTGCGGCACCGAGAGCGCCGACGTCGGGCGCTCGTAGGCCAGATCCACGATGTCGTCGGGGTAGGCGAGGATCCGCCCCTTCTGGCCGCCCAGGCCCTGGTAGGGCGTGACGTTGAGCGCGTCGATCCGCGTCGCGAACGGGCCGTTGACCGAGACGTCGGCGATCTCCTGCTGGTTCAGCGCGGCCGCGCGCTGGTAGTAGGCCAGCCGGACCTTCGCGAGATCGCTGTTGGGGCCGATGTAGACCGCGTGCGCGCCGTTGTCGATCTCCCAGATGTCCCCGGGGCTCGTGACGGGCTGGAAGATCCGGAAGAAGTCCTGGTTGGCGAGGACCGCGTCGACGGAGCTGGGCTGGTTGGGCAGGGTCATGGGGGCTCGCTATCCGCGGAAGTTGGGGAGGCGCTTGAGCTGGCGGAGCGGCGGCGGCGCGCTCGCCGGCGGCGGCGGCTCGGGCATCGCGGGCAGCTCGTCGCGCGCCGGCTGGCCGCGCAGGACGGCCTTGACGATCTCCTTCGCGCCCGCGAGTCCGCCCGCGCTGACGCGGCGGATCTCCATCGCGAGCTGCTCGAGCCACGGGATCGGCTCCACCGAGAACGCGATCCGGTTGACCGACTCGGCGGCGTAGTAGAGGCGCGCGCCCCGCGGCAGCACGAACTTGTAGTTGATGTTCGTCGTGAGCAGCCGGCCCTTGCCCGACAGCACCGGCAGCACGTCGGTCCGCGTCGAGATCGCGACCGGGCCCGCGGTCTCGAGCATGACCTGGACGATCTGCCACTGCTCGGCCTGGTAGAACTGCTGCGAGACGCCGAGCTGCGTCGTGAAGATGACCGACATCTCGGTCCGCCACCGCTGCAGATCCTTGGCGTCGGCGCCGGCAGGCCCGTTCGGCAGCGCGCGCGCCACCTCGGGCGACATCCGGCCGCCGGTCTGGCGGAGCCGGTCGGCGACCGTCTCCACGAATTGCTGGGGCAGCCCCAGGGTCAGGTTGCGCAGGCTGGGGGCCATCGGATCACCTCGTCAGCAGGGTGTAGCCGCCCCACGCGAGCAGCGCCATGGCCAGCAGGCCCAGCGCCGGCGTGGCGGCGGAGGCGCGATCGGGCTGCGCCAGGTAGAGCTCGGCCACCGACTGGTGCCAGCGGGCCCGGGCCGGATCGGACAAGAACGCGACCGCGCCGGCCGCGCCGGCGTGCTGGTAGACCGTGGCGGGCGTGACCGGCAGGTTGCGCTGCTCGAGGTAGCGCGCGACCTTGCCGACGCCGCCGCCCTCGGAGTAGCCGGCGTTCCAGCCGGCGGTCAGCAGTTGGACGAACGCCGGGTTGCTCCAGTCCTCGCGCATGTTGGCGCTCGGGTGCGCGCGGTAGCTGGCGATGATGCGCTGGAGCAGGTTGGTCGCGATCCGGATGTTCACCTCGGGATCGAGCGTGTCGTCCCGCGTGTAGCTCGTGCCCTGGGCGCGGTTGAAGGCGTCGCGCGCCACGGTCGTGATCTGCAGCAGGCCCTGCGCGGCCGCCTTGCCGGCGTTGGCGCGGGGGTTGAAGCCGCTCTCGCGCTGCGTGAGCGCGCGCAGGTAGGCGACCGGGATCGAACCCGCGTAGCGGCGGAACAGCGGATCGTAGGTCGTGGGCAGCAACGCGGGGCCCCAGCCTGGGAAAGCTGGGGGTCATGCTACCACCGCCCCGGGGGGCGCCGCTACGGTTGGGGCGGAGGGGGCGCGACGTGCGCCAGCAGGAACTCGGTGGCGGCGTTGATCTGGCGGACCATCTTCTCGCGCGTCGGGTCCGGCGCGCCGGCCGCCTTGTCGGTGTGCCAGACCCGCATGAGCTCATGGCGGCGCTTGCGGATCGCGTCGACGGTCAGCGGCTCGTCGGGCTCGAACCCGATCGTCGCGCGCGCCGCGATCTGCCGCTTGCGCCGCTCGATCGCCTCGGGCGAGACGCGTGGCCGCGCCGGCCCCGCCGGGCCGGGCCCGACCTGGCCACCAGCCGGCGGCGCGCCGGGCGGCGGGAAGCGCCGATCGATCGTCTGCTGGAAGAACTGGCCGAGCCCCGCCACGACGTGCTCCTGGGCCTTGCGCTGCTGGCGCGGCGTGCCGGCAAACAGGTTCAGGATCGACTCGCCCAGGGTCGGCGTCGCGACGTCGGCGGCGATCTCCTCGAGATGGCGACCGCAAAAACCGTCGCTGGTGGCGATGCTGGTGCAGCGGCCGTGGCGGCCCTCGAACCGGCACCTACGGGTCTGGGGCTGCGGCTGGGGCGGGCGCCGGCGCGTGGCACTGGGCATGGTCGTCCTCGATGTAGTCGTTCAGCGCGGTCAGCGCGGTCACGAACTTGATCGTCGCGAGCGGGGAGAGATAGGTGCCGCCCTGGGCATCGGGCTCGGGCCAGTCGCGCGCCAGGAAGGCCAGCGCGTCAGCCGGCAGGTCCGGGCCCGCGCACGTCCGCTCCACTACCTGGAGCGTCGGCGGCGGCGCCGGCAGCGGGGGCAGGGGCTCCGGGCAACGTGCCGCTGGCGCTCCGCCCCCCCAGAGCTTGCAGGCGGTCAAGCTGAGCGCGCACCAGCTGAGCCACGCGAGGCGCAGCCGCCGGCCCGGCGAGATCGCCGCCGGCGGTGACGCGCGCGAGGATATCCTGGAGCCCGTCGCGCGCGGCGTCGCGCTGGCGGCGGACGACTTCGAGGGCGCTTCGGTGCTGGGTGATCTCGCGGTTGACGTCGGCCAGGGCATGATCTCGACTCTCCACCTCCCGCCCCAGCACGTCAACGCGGTCCTGGAGCGCGAGCGCGCGGTCGGCGTGCTTGAGCGCCGACACCCACCCCTCGAGCGCCTGGTCGGTGCGCTTGAACGCCTGGCGCAGCGCGTAGAACGCGAGCGCCACCAGGCTCCCGATCACCGCCAGCGCGGCGAGGCCGATCGCGATGCTCACGGCGCGTCGCCGGTGCTGGGCGGCGGCTTGATCGCGTCCGGACCCATGCCGAACGCCTCCGCAAGCGAGCTGCGCGATCGGTTCACCACCCGCTCGTGCTGGAGCGCCGCCTCGATCTTCTGCTGGACCTTCTGGGCGGTCCACCCGGGGATGCCAGCCGCTTCCACCAGGTCGAGCACGTAGCGCACGCCCATCTCGAGCTTGCTCTCGGGGCCGGGCTTGCCGGCGCCGGCCTTGGCGCGCTTGTGGACCTGCTCCTCCACCCAGCGCACCGCCTCGTCCACCCACGTGTCAATCATCGCCATCTGCCGATCGGTGACGGTCGCGTGCGTCTTCTGCTGGAACGTCCGGACCAGCAACGCAGCCAGGGCGGTCAGGACGATCGCCAGCGCCGGCCCGACGATCCTGAGCACGCCGTCGGTGACCTGCCAGAACATCCCACCGTCGGACGCGGTCGGCGTCGCGGGCGCGACCTGGGCCAGCGCCCACGGCACCGAGAGCATCGTGAGCAGCGCAAAGCAACAGAGGGTCAGGAACAACAGGGACGGGCGGAAGAAACGCATGGCCGCCATCCTATCAGATCGCGACCAGCCCCCGCTCGATCAGGCACCGCTGGCACGTCGGCACGATCGCGTCGTCGTCGTGCGCCTCGTGGTAGGCGCAGAGCGCCCCGTCGACGTTGGCCCGGGTGGCCGGGGCGTCGCCCGTCCAGACGCACGCGCAGGCCCAGCACCACGGCGTCCAGCCGTGGGTGGCGCAGGCGATCAGGAGCGAGGCCAGCACGGCGACGAACGGCGCGCAGCGCCGCAAGAGCGATCCCATGCCAGCGACGCTACCACTACCGACGGCGATGAAGGCGCCACCAAAGCAGGCGGACGCCTGCGACCACAGCCAGCGTCGCGTAGATGATGAACGCCAACAAGGCAATCCCGAAACAAACCCGCATGACCGTTAGCATCCGCGCCAGTCTACCCGTTGTCCGGGTGGCTCGCGTAGCGTTGCAGGGCGCGCAAGATCCCCGCCTTGGTAGGCTCGACGTCGATCACCTCGAGCGAGCTCGGGTCGTGCTCCATCCGCGCGTCGCGCCGCAGCGCCTTCCGGGCGGCGGCTTCATTGGTGAAGAACTCGAAGCCAGCCGATCCGACGTCGAAGGCCTTGAAGTGAACGCGGTAGAATCTCACGGCGAGGTCCAACTGCCGCGGGCGACGTGGGCGCCATTGGCGAGCGTCAGGCGAGTCGCGCCGCAGCTGCACGTGTCGCGGATGGCGACGCCACCTTGGGCGGACTGGACCTTGGCGTAGGCGGCGCCGGCGGGGTGCTCGCCCATGTACACGCGCTCGTCGGTGTGCTTGGGGCGGTGGCGGTGGACGCCGCCCCGCCGCCGCGGCGCGGGCGCGACCGGCACCGTCGCCTCGCTCTCGTCGACGAACCCGGCAATCCCCTGCGCCTTGGCGGCGGCGCAGATTCGGCGCTGCAACTGGCCGTCGAACGGCTCACCGCGATTCGGCCCATCGATCCACCAGCTGCGTTGCCCGTCGGGATCGCGGTGGTCGATGACGACGCAGCGCGCGTCTGCCTGCGCGACGACAGCTTGGAGGCCTGCCGGTGCGGTGCCGCGGCCACAGATCAATGCGGTGGTATTACCCATGACGATCTCCTTGTTCAGCCCACGATATCAACGGCCTGGGGTCCGGTTATCCACACTCTATCACCGACGAACATCGGCTCATCGGAGGCGACCATCCGCTGGTCAGGGCGGTGCTCGGCGTCCTTCGCGCCGCGCGGCAGCACGCGCACGACGGTGGCGCGGTTCGGCGTCAGGTCGGCGATGATTGCGCGGTGGGGTTTCCACTCGGGGCGGTTCTCAGTGGTCACAGGGATTCTCCGTGCTGGGGGTGATCGCGGTCGCGGACGTCATGGCGAGACGTCGACTTCCGCCTTGATGGTCGAGATGAACTGGTCCATCGGCAACTCGCCGGCGACGAACCGCAGCGCGGCGATCGCGCCGTCAGAGTACGGGTGGCTGTCGCCATGCGTCTCGCGCAGTTCGCGCAGCACCGCCTTGGTGGCCTCGATCCCAGGCCGGCCGTGACTCTTGTGACCGCCAGCGAGCGCGTCGCGCTGCGCCTCGAGCGGCAGCGCCGCCAGCGCGAGCACGCGCTCGAACGCCAGGCCCGCCTGCCACGCGGCGTGGAGCTCGGGGCCGGCCTGACGCCACGCGGTCAGCATGCGCGAGACGGTGCTCTTGCTGCGCCCGGTCTCGCGGGCAAGCTCGGTCATCGTCCGGCGCGGCTCGTTGACGGGGCCCGCCAGCGCGGCGTAGGCCATGGCCGTGTCGTAGCTGCTCATCGGCTCGTGGTGCAGGTTCTCGGCGAGCGCGCGGACCGGCGCCTGGGCGGCGCCGGCGTCGTCGACGACGCACGGCACCGCGCCGATCAGCGCTTGGGCCCGCATGTCGAACAGCGCATGCTCGTCGGGCTGCGCGCCATCCTCGCCGTCGACCAAATGCTCGCGCCACGCGATCACGAGCCCGATCGCGCGCCAGCGCCGCTGGCCGGCCAGGATGTCGCCGCCGGGCGTCACCCGGAGCGGCGTCAAGAGGCCGTCGCGCGCGACGTGCAGCGCCAGCTGGCGCAGCTCGGCGGGATCGATCTGGACGCGCGGGTTGCACGCGGCGACGCGCAGGTGGGCGTATGGGAAGTGTTGGATCTCCATGGGACTCCTGGGGAATCAGGGGATGCAGACGCCGGTGTCCGCACCCCACTGGGGGGCGCAGGTCTCGCCGGCCTGGCAGCGCTCGAGCGGGCGCGCGATCGCGCAGACGACCTGGCAGCGCAGCCGGTTGGGTGCCTCCGCCGGCAGGCACGCCTGGGCGGCGCCGCACTGATCGCTCGCCGTGCAGATCGCGCCGGCCGCGAGCGTGCCGATCGGCCGGCACGTGCCGACGTGCGCGGACGCGATCCGGCACGTCAGGCCGGGCGCGCACTCGTCGAGCGTCGGCTCGCACGCCGCGTTGATCGGCAGGCCCGCGCCGGCGTCGCCGGCGTCGGGCGGCAGGCACTGATCGGCGCACGCGCCGCCGTCCGCGGCGTCGGCGCCGGCGTCGGCGCCGCCGTCCGGGCCGGGCTCGGGCGCGGGGCCAGCGCAGCCCGCCACCAGCGCCAGCGCGGCGATCGCAAGGCGCGCGCGGCCGGCCGCCGCCACGAACGCCTCGCGCGTCGGCATGACGGGCGCGGCGTGCTCGGCGGCGTACGCGTCGGCGGCGCCGGTCGCGGCGTCGTCGGTGAGCTCGCGCGGGTAGCGCATGGCGTCGGACCAGCGGGCCGCCGCGTTCTGGACGCGCCCGGGCGCGAGCGGCGAGCGGCGTGAAAAGACCGGCGGGCGAATAGGCTTGGGCACGGGCTACGCCTCCACCAAGTGATCCACCAGTCGAGCCTCGTCGAGCGTGAGCGGCTGACGCCCCCCGTTGATCAGCCGCATTACATTGCGGTCCGAATTCGTGCGCAGATCGGAGCGCAAGCACCGCACCGCGGCCTCGATCGACTTGTGAGCGTGGCCACAGGGGCCGCGAACGTCTCCGTGCGTGGTGTACAGGATGGGCTCGCCGGGCAGCGGCCCGAGGTAGAGCGCGACGATCGCGCGGGCGGCCGTCGTGACGCCACGATCCTCGATCACCGCGAGCGGCAGGCCCGCGCAGGCGTCGATCACGAGCGCGTCGGGCGACGTCGCGTCGACGCCGCCGCCACGGAAGATCACCAGCCCCTGGCAGCGCTCGTCGCTCCGCGCGCCGTCCAGCGGCTCACCGCACCGCTCGCCCGCGAGCAGCAGCGGGCGGCGCCAGCCGGCGCGCGTGTCGGGGCCGCGCACCGTCCAGCCGGCCGCGCGGAGCGCGCTGGTCGCGGCGGCGAGCTCGGCCACGCGCCGGGTGGCGCAGCGGTGCAGCGTGCCTTGCAGGTCGGTCAGGCTGTGGTCGGGGTGGATCACGATCATGGTGGTCTCCTGGGGTGCCCTGGCTCATCAGGCGCGGTGGGGCGTGGTCCGCGCGACCCGGCGCCGGGCCGGGTTTCGCCGCTAGTTCGGGGGTGGGGGCGTCAGCCCGGGCGGGAGCCGCGGCATCGGCACGCCGGCGCGGTGGAGATCGAGCACGAGCAGCGTCAGCGCGTCGGGCGACACCCACCGTTGCCGCTCGAGCCCGCGCTGGGGTTGGGTGAGCGCGTTCCAGGCGCGCGGGATCTCGTCGATCGACCACGTCACCGGCACGTCCCCGCAGACCGCGACGTAGCGCGCGCTCGTGAGATCCCCCTCGGTGGCGCAGTAGGCGACGACGATCCGCGCGTGGTCGGGCGTCTCGCTGCTCGAGAGCGCCAGGATCACACGCTCGAGATCGACGCCGAGCAACTCCATCGACGCGCGCAAGGCCATCGCTCGGCGCGCCGCCTCCGGCAGCACGTCCAGCGCGCGGGTCACGGCGCGACCCCGGGCGCGACATCCTTGATCGCTTTGTTCGGCATGGGCGCTTCCTTCGCGGTGGTGCCGCACCAGCCGCACCCATCGCAATGGGTGCATCCGGGATCGCGGCGGTGACAGGCCCGCACGGGCGTCTTGCAGCGGGGACAGATCAGCATGGCGGCCCCCTAGAGCGCGAGGCTCGCCTGGTTGGTGCCCCGCTGGCGCCGGCCGCGGGGGCTGGCGGCCGGCGTGACGGTCGGCGGTTCGTAGATCGCCGCCATCACCTGGCGCTTGCTGGCCGGGGGCGGCGGCAGCGCGGGCGCGGGCGCGGGCGGCGCCGCGGGGGGCGCGAGCTCGGCCGGCGGCACCACGGCCACGCGCTGGCGCTTCCCCGGCGCGGGGGCCTTGGCCTTGGGCTTCGCGGGCGCCGTGCGCTTCGCGGGCGCGGTCGGGCGCGTGGCCTCGAGCAGCCGCAGATAGGTCTCGCGGACGTTGTCGCCGCCGGCCGCCTCGGCGACGCCGTGGAACCACCCCACGACGAACTCGGCCATGTCGAGGCGATCGAGAACCGCCTGGTAGTGCGCGGTCTCGAGCAGCACCTCAATCGGGTTGAGGTTGCCGCACGCCTCGATCAGCGCCGGCACGTAGTCGCGGGCGGAGGCCAGGACGGCGGCCGAGAACGGCGGGGCGGGGCGGGAAGGCTTGGCGTGGCTCATGCGTTGCTCCTGTCGAGGGTGGCGATCTCGTCGTCGGCGGACGGCCACGCGAACGCGGGCCATTCCTGGGTGGCGTACTGCGCGGCGAGGCCGCGCTGGTTGGCGGTGTAGTCGCCGCGCATCGTCGGCGTGGCGATGACGGTGCCCTTGTTGAGATCCAGCGCCTTGATCGGGCGCGGGTAGCCGCGGACGGGCACCCGGTAGACCCGCCACTGGCTGGCGGTGCCGTCGGTCCAGTGCATCGCCGCGCACGTGACGCCTAGGACGCGGAGCGGCTTGCCGGCCAGGACGCGGAGCCGCTCGCGGCGCGCCTCGGGCAACCGGCGCACGTCCTCATCGTAGATCTGGGGCATCCCCAGCGCGCGCCGCTCGCCGTCGCAGTCGTCGCAGCGCTCGACGCGCAACCCGCCGTTGCCCTCGGACACGATCCAGCCCGGGCAGAGCGGATCGCAGCGCTGATCGACCGGGAGGCTCACGAGGATCTCGCGGAGCTTCCGGAGCGGCAGGGTGGGGGTGATCGGTTCGGTCATGGTCGCGGTGGTCATGCGGCCTCGCGGGCGTGGTGGGTGTCGGCAACGCAGCGCCCCGGCCCGTGCCAGTAGCGCCAGAGGTTCATCTTGTGCTCGTGCAGCCGGCCCAGGACGGTGTGGCGGGTGACGCGTCGGCGTTCCGGCTCGGCCCGAAGTTCCCGGCGCACGTCCGCGAACGTCAGGCCGACCCGGAGCGCCGCGTATGCGGCGCCGCAGTCCGGACAGTGGTCCCGGCGGGTCACGCCGCGCGCTCCGCCGCCATCGCGGCGCGGATCGTCGCCAGGTCGGGGCACCGGGGCCCGCCGCCGGCCGGTTCGGTGGGCCGGCTGGCGATCCCGTTGGTCGGCAGGACCACGGACCGGACCAGCCGCAGGATGCCGGCGTGCCGCTGGACGCGCGCGACGTGGCGCGCGATCGCGTCGGCGCTGCACTGGCAATCGCGCCAGTACGCCGAGCCCGCGGGTTCCGGCGCGCCGTATCCGCACGGGCAGGGCCGCGCCGCCGCGACGACGAACGGCGCGGTGGGCCCCATCCGGGTGAGCCGCTCGCGCGCGGCCTCGAGAGTCGACCGCTGGAATTCCTCGATCTCGTCCAGCAAGAGGACGCCAAACCGCGCCAACTCGCACACGCTCGCTTTCGTCACGACGTGCCCGCCGGCGCTGCGATCGGACGCGAGCCCGCAGAGACACCGCGGCGTGGTCGGGTTCAGACACCGCACGTCGTGCGCCCGGTGCGGGCGCGCGGCCATGGCGGGCGCGCTGATCGTGTAGTGCGGCGCCTGGAACGGCGCGCCGGTCGGCGCGGGGCTCTTGCTCTCCCACGTCCACGTCGACGCGTCATGCTCGACGGCGATCCAGCGCCGCTGGTGCTCGGTGAGATCGATCATGGTCGGGATCCGGCTCGCGAGCATGCTCGCCCCGAGCCCGGGGCTCCGGATCATCAGGATCCCAGGCTCGCCGGCATCGCGCGCGGCGATCACCGCGCGAACCGCAGGCTCGAGCCGGGCCGGAAGGTCGGTCACGGAAGGGGGCATCACGGGTTCGCCCCCGCCCGCTTTGCCGCCAGATACAGGGATTCATCGTTCCGGATCCAGTCTTCCAGATCGGACGTGGTGAGCTTGACGGTGGGCCGGCCGAGCGCCTGGCGCACGTAGGCGGTCAGGTGATCGCGGTTGTCCCGAACGTACTGGCGGAGTCGCATGGTGATCCTTTCAAGGTGAGGTGAACGATTCCGAAGCATGGCCCGGGCCATCCCGGGCCATCCGTCGGCGCCGTCACACGTAGCCGGGATCGATCCCAAACTCCCCATCGCGGCCCCACGTGTTGCCGTCGTGGGGCGCGTCGGGGATCACCACCCGCAGCGTGAACCCGCGCGGGTCGCCGGTGAACTTGACGCCCGCGCGCTTGCCGCTGGTGAGCGGCGGGAGCTCCGCGATCAGCGCGCGCGCCTGATCCTCGATCTTGCGCGCGCTCTCGGCCAGGGCGGGCCGGGCCGCCTCGGGGATCCCGTTGCACTCCGCGACTTGGATCATGGCGTACGGCCGGGCCAGCGCCGCCAGCTGCGCGCACACGCGGCGCGCGGTGGCCAACTGGGGCCGGGTCGGCGTCGGCCAGTACCGCTTGATCTCGTCCCAGAAACCGCGCCCGGCGAGGCTGTCGGGGATCGACGCCAGATCCAGCCAGAGGCAATCCGGCAGGGTCATCAGCACGGCGTCGACGTAGACGCCCGTGGCGTCGCCGTGGTCGTAACACTCGACCGGGGACACCGCGAGCGAGATCTTTTCGCGATCCGAGCCGAGCCCGGTCGGCGAGTTTTTGAGCGCGGCCCGCAGCCAGGCCGCGGCATGCTTCGGATCGTCATAGTGGTTGTGGCCCTGGTTCGCGAACCGCAGGGTTCGCAGCCCGGACCGATCCGAGACGTAGGTGATCGCGTAGCGCTGGCGCATGGTGCTGATCCTCGGGCAAGGGAAGGGGTTCGCAGCGTCGGGAGGCGCGCCGGGGCACTGGGCCCCGGACCGTCTACCGGCCCCGCGACCGGGCTACGCGTCGATCTCCGGGCATCCGTCGGCGTGGAACCCGCCGGCGCCGCAGGTCGGGCACGGGTTCGCGTGCGCGACGCCGCACACGGCGCACGTGCGATCCGGTAGCAGCGTCGGCGCGCATTCCGCCGCGGTACGGTGGGCGCCGGGCCGCACCTCGCACCAGCGCTCGCACCGCAGGGTGAACCCGATCGCGAACCCGCGGCCGGGCCGGTCGCCGACCGGCGCAGTACGGCCCGAGCCGAACCGCAGGAACGCCTTGCGGCGCGCGCCGTCCGCGTCCATGGCCACCACGGTCCCCACGTGCTTATCGGCCGCGCCGTCTCGCACCTGGTAGACGTGCCAGCGGATCCCGATCGCGATGCTCACCGCCCACCCCCGCCACGGTGGGCGCCGGGCCGATCCTCCCAGATTCCGAGATCGCCATTCCACACGGGAACTCCAGAGAGATCGAGACGGTACTTTTCGGCGACCCGTCGCGCACCGGCCAGATCGGTATCAGCACACAGTTGCGCGCCGTGGTGGATCACGCGCCAGCGCCCATCCGACGTCGATAGGTAGATCGCGGGATCGCTCACGCGGCACACTTCCAGCAAGCGGAACCCCACGCGCCCGGGAGGATCTCGTAACGCGGGTCGGCGATGCTCGGAACGTCCCAGTCGATGATCCGGGCGTACCCGCCGGGCCGCTGGTTCAGGTTCACGCCGCGCACGTGGTAGCGGTAGAAGTGACCGGGGCCGCGGTCGACCACGTGATCGATCACCCAGTCCGCGCCGCCGCGCCGGACGTCCGCGGGATCGGCCTCCGGGCGTCCGCGGCGATCCCAGACGGTCAACGCTTCCGCCAGCGCTTCCCACGGCGTGGCGCCGCTTCCGCACGCGCCGGGCATGACCGCGTGCCAGGCGCGCGCGGATTCGGTCCAGTACAGATCGAACGTGATCATGGTGATGCTCCAGAGGGAAGGGGAAGGGTTCGCAGCGTCGGGAGGCGGCCCGGGCGATGGCCCGGACCCCGCGACCGGATCACGCGGTCTCGTGATCGTGGCGCGCGATCGTGTGTGGCGTCCCGAGGTAGCAGCTTCCGCAGCGCGGATCGTACGCGCGCCACGCGGGATCCTCGGGCCGGGCCGGCCCGTTGCCGCTGTACCCGACGCACCGGAGACTGAGATCGCCCGGCCCGAGGATCATGCACCGCTCCATGACGGGCCGGTGGTCGCTGCACTGGGCCGGGGCGATGCGCGCGCACGTCCGGCACCCGTCGGCCGGGGGCGCCGGGTGGTACCGATCGAACCGCCACGGGCCATCAAACCCGCCCGCGGCGATCTCCGACCGGCCACCGCTCGTGTACGCTTGGATCTTCATGGGGTTCTCCGGGTGTCGATCGTGATCGCGCCGTCGGTGGCGCGGGTGATCGATGCGAGGCGCGCGCCATTGCAGGTCTCGACCGTGACCACCACGCCACGCGTGGCGCGCGCGATCACGATCGCCCGGCGCCATGCGGCGCCCGGGCCGGGGTAGTACGGACGTCCGGGCCGGTAGCTGTCCAGGATGCGCCGGCCGCCCGGGAGGCGCACCATGACCGCGCACGGCATCATCGCGCGCCCCCGGTCCGGCGGAGGATCGTCGGGTAATCGCTCCGGTGGGCATCCTCGGGATCGGTCGCGTAGTACCCGAGGATCCGGGCCCGTAGCTCGGCGACGTCCGCGCCATGCGGCGCGCAACGCTCCAGCCACCGATCCAAGTGACCCGCGAGCCACGGATCCGTGGCCGGGAGCGGGGCGTCCGGACGTTCGCCCGGGAGCGGGTCGCGAGACTTCCCGGAGCGGCCCCGGGCGTACGCGTCGGACGCGACGGTGTATGCGGCCGGGGCCAGCATCACCAGATCCGATCCCACGCGTCACGCGACGGTGCGTCGCCATGGCCGGGGTAGTGCGCGGGATCCGTGTACCGGAACACCACGCCACCCGGATCGATCGCGGTGTACGTGACCGGGGACTCGAGCCCCAGATCCCGCCCGTAGTAGCTCGCCATGGTGGCCCACCGCTTGGGGCGGGTGTCCAGCGCACCCACGGTCACGTAGCCCGCGGTGCGCGCGCTGGTCCCCGCGGGGCCCAGCGCCAGCGCGCACGCGTGGGCCCACGCTTCCGCATGGGCCCGGACGTGGAACGCTTGCACCACGGTCCGGCGCGAACCGTCGTGGTCCAGCGGCGCCAGCACGCGCACCACGTAGCGGGCCCACGGCATCGGGGCCAGCGCGCGGTACAGCGCGCTGGTAGCCCAGAGATCGGGGGGAAGCGTGGTCGAGAGTCGCGCAAGGTCCGGCATGCGCACCGCAGCGAACGTCCGGGCGATGGCCCGGGCGATCTGCCGGTCGGACATGGGGCCCGCGCACGCGGGACGGGGTCCCACGGGAGCGGCCCCGCGGTGGCGGGAGGCGAGTCGATCGCCCGGGCCCGCCAGCCGAATCACCTTGTGCGCTGGGATGGGGCCCCGCGCGGTGCGCGGCCCCGTCCAGGCGCAGGACGGGCACTGTACCACCGCGCCATGGGCGCGGCTTTCGGTCGCCAGCATCGGGTATCCTGTCGGTGAGGGTTGACGGGCCCCGGTTGTCCAGCCGGGGGCGCCGGAGGATTCCGGCCGCATTCCCGGTCAAAGCATCCGGCATGCCGGGTTCTAGGCGCAGTGTTTCCGGGTACTTGACCGGGCACGTGGTGAAAATCCACCGGAAAGTGTCCGGGAACCTGACAGGTTGGCGGGGGATTTTAACCATGTTGCGGGCCGCAACACCTACACTGTAGGCTGGTGTGGCATCGCATCGCACCGGGGCCATCCGGCGCCCGGTCCAGCGCGGGACCGGGGCCACCGCGGTACCAGGCCGCAGATCGCGCTTGCGCGCCATCGATCGCTCCGGAACGGCACCGCGATCCGCGTTTTGGCAACAGGATCCGCTAACGCCAAACCGGGCCCCGAGCGCAGTTGCGCGGCGGTTTGGCGTTGCCCGCGCGCTCGAGCGGCACCCAAACGCCACAACGGTCTCGGCCTGGTGGCGATCGAAAGCTGCGCCCGTGCGCGATCGGGGCTCGCGAAAACGCCGCACGAACGGCGCTAGAACCCGCCCGGTGGATCGCGTAGTGTCACCACCCGTGCCGACTCTCCCCCCGCGCCACAAGAGCCCGATCGACGTCTACGCCAACATCGACAGCGCCCCGCTCCCGCCGATCGCGCCCGACGGCGGCATCGCGGCCGGGACCGTGGGCGCGCCGGCGCCGCTGCCCGAGGCGACGCCGCAGACGTTCATCTGCCTGCGGGGCCCGTGTCGCTACTACGGCGAGCTCAAGGTCCACCTGGACATCGGCAACCCGGCGCAGACCTTCGACCCGGTCCACGGGTTGCGCGACATGGCGCCGTGCCCGAACTGCGCGGGGCGCGGCCAGGTCATGGCGACGCCCGATCTTGCCCCGTCGGACGACGCGGCGTGCGGCTACCGCCCGAGCCAGGGCATCCACCGCGAGATCCCGTGCCGGCTGGTGGCGAATCACGCGGGCGCGCACCACCACGTCATCGACGAGCCGGCGCCGCGATGGGTGCCGTGCATGGTCTGCGAGGGCAACCAGGTCGTCCCGCTGCCCGATGGCAAGCCCGTCAAGGCGCCGCGCCAGATCGTCCGCACGTGCATGCGCCAGCCCGGCTGCGAGACCGATCTCACCGAGACCCTGGTCTACGAGTGCAACCAGTGGGATCCCGGCGATCCGAAGGAGCTGCGCCAGCTCCAGAAGCGCCGCGAGACCTTCCTCGAGAACAACCCCGATCTCGTCGTCAACCCGTAGGAGCCTCTCCCGATGACCGTCACCCGTTTGCAGCAGACCAAGACCGACGCCGCGCTCGCGCGCGAGCGCATCCTCGCCACGCCGCTCGAGGCGACGCTCGCCGAGGGCGAGACCGTCCCGACGGTCCAGAGCGTCTTCGAGTGGCTCAAGCGCGAGCTGGCGATGAACGCCTACCCGCTCGTCGAGGCCGTGGCCGAAGCCGTCCAGGAGGACGTCGTCCAGGAGGTGTCCGAGCTGGCCCAGGAACTGGACGCGCTCGCCGAGGACAGCGAGTTTCTGCACGAGGAGACGATCGGCCAGATCATGGCCGTCTTCGAGCAGGGCAAGGTGATCTGCCAGCTGCTCGAGGCCGCCGTGAAGACGGCGGACCAGACCACCCGGAAGCGCGCCCAGAACGCGATCCGGACCTACCGCGCGACCGAGAGCGCGGTGCGCGACGTCGTGATGGCGATCCCGACGCTCGACGGCGAGGGTGATCCCGAGGCACCCGACGACGACGCCGGCCCCGAGCCGGCTGAGGGCGAGCCCGTCGTCGATCCGGTCGAGGGTGGCGGCGCGACGCCCGGGCAGGAGGGCTAGATGTCGACGCCCGACGCCGAGACGATGGACGAGCGCCCGACCAAGGGCCGCGAGTCGGCCGCGCTGCGCCGCGATCGCGACGAAGACGATCTGTCGACAGCCGAGTGGTTCAACGCCAACACGAACGGCCTGGCCTGCAAGGTGCGCGTCGATCGCAAGGCGCCCCGGACCGGGCGCAACGGCGAGAACTGCGGCGGCGTGCTCGAGACGATCGAGGATGTCCCCGATGATCTCGAGGAGTACATCCGCGACATGTGGGGCGGCGGGACGTTCCAGCTCCAACTGCAACTCCCCAAGGACACGGGCGGGTGGCGGTACGGCAAGGCGCGCCAGTTGCGGCTCGCGGGCGAGCCGAAGATGCACGGACGGCCGTTGACGGAGGCGGCGCCGGCGGCGGCGATTCCGATCGAGAACGAGAACGTCTCGGCCACGGCGATCGGCGTCGCGACGAAGTTCGCCGACAAGGAGCGCGAGCGCGCCGACCGGCTCGAGCGCGAGATCGCCGCGGGGCGCCAGCAGGGCGGCCTCGGCGACCTGGCGCAGATCGATCTGCTGATGCGGCCGCTCCGCGACGAGCTGGCCGCGATGCGCACGACCAACGAGCGGCTCCAGCAGGATCTACTGGCGGCGACGACGCGCCAGCCGCCGCGCGACGAGTTCCGCGACAAGCTGCTCGCGAAGGCCGTCGACGACGAGAACGCCAAGCTCCAGGCCCAGGCTGATCGCTACGAGAAGCGCCTCGATCAGCTGCGCGACAACCACGCCTCCGAACTGCGCCAGCTCCGCGAGGGGCACGCGCAGGACGTCAAGCGGCTCGAGGACCGCCACGATCGCGCGCTGGCCGATCTCCAGAAGCAGATGGAGCGGACCAACGCCGATCTGACGAAGGCGCACGAGCGCGAGCTCAAGCACGTCGAGCGCAGCCAGTCCGGCGAGAGCGCCGCGCTGAAGATCGCCTACGAGACGCAGATCGCGTCGCTCAAGGGCGAGGTGGCCCGGCTCCAGGCGCAGATCGCCGAGAGCAAGGGCGAGATCGGCGCGCTGCGCGACAAGAAGGACAAGACCCCGGTCGAGCTGCTCAAGGAGATGGCGACCATCAAGGAACAGATGGACGCGCTCACCGGCGGCGGCGGGGGCGGCGACGAGAACAAGCCGTGGTACGCGCAGGTGCTGGACGCGGTCGGCAACAGCGAGGTGGGGATCAAGATCGTCGAGCGGCTCACCGGCGGCGGCGATGGCGACGTCGGCGATGCCGATGCCGGCGACGACGCGCCGCCGGCGGCGGCCCCCGCGCCGCACCCGCAGCCGCGGATGCTGCCGCCCATCGGCCGCCCGTTCAAGAACCCCGATGACGGCAAGTGGTACATCCACCGCGGCGAGGCCTTGTTCGAGGGCCCCTACGAGGAAGCGCAGGTCCGCCAGATGCTGGCGGCGACCAAGCAGCGGGCGCGCCAGCAGATCGCGCAGCCCGGCGCCGGTGGCACGCCTCCGGCCGCGCCCGCGCCCCAGCTGGCCCAGCGCCGCCGGCGCGATCTGCCGAGCGCGCCCGCCGCTGGTGCTGGTGCGGCGGCGCCCGCCGGCGCGCCCGCACCAACCCCCACCCCGGCGCCCGCGCTGGCCGCGCCCGCCGCCCAGGGCGGTCCCGCGCCTGCGACGCCGCCGCCGGAGTCCAAGGAGGTGGCGATGGCGGTCGCGTACCTCGAGAACGCGCTCGGACGCGGCGTGAAGCCCGAGCAGGTGGCGACGTCGGCGGCGAAGCTCATCCCGCCGGCGACGGTGCAGTGGATCAAGGAGGTGGGGATCGATCGCTTCCTGCAGGCGGTCGCGGCCGAGAAGCCGTCCAGCCCGCTGGTGACGCAGCACGGCCGCACGTGGATCCGCCAGGTCGCGCAGCTACTGTTTCGCGCCCAGACCTGATACGCTACAGGCCTCCCTCTCCCGGGAAGCGAACATGCGTTGCGCGGTCAGTTCGATGCAAGCCGACGGGTCACGACGGAGCGCTTTCGCGGCGCGCCGCACACCGTCGACAACATCCGCCGGCTGGCCGTCAAGGCCCAGCTGAACTACGCGCTCCGCGAGCTGGCGGAGGAGATCGTCGGGCGGCTGCCGTCGAAGGACTACCTGTCCGAGATCGGCGCGGTCCACTACTGGGTGCTGGCGAACTGCCGCTACGCGAACGACCCGCGGTCGGTCGAGCTCGTCCGGTCGCCGGCGGAAGTGCTGGCGCGGCTCGAGCGGCACACCGCCCAGCTGCTCGAGATCGCGCGCACCGGCCAGGTCGCCGAGGCGGGCGACGCCCGGTGGCGGCCGTCGCTCGACTGCGACGACATGACGGCGCTGCTGGTGGCGCTGCTGCTGATCCTGGGCCGCGAGGTCCAGATCATGACGGTCGCGTTCCGGGACGCGTTCGTGCGCGGCCAGCGCCAGTACAGCCACGTCTTCGTGCGCGTCCGCGAGCCGCTGACCGGCCAGTGGATCGTGCTCGACCCGGTCGCCGCCGAGGGCGCGGCCAAGATGCTCGCCCGCGTGCGTGCCGCCCATATCTGGCCGATCGCCTGACCCCCGAAGGAGCCCCTGCATGTCGAACTTCTACAACCTTCCGTCCGCGTGGGATCCCGGCTACGCGATCCCGGCCTACGTCATGGCGGAGCCGCCGGGCCGGGGGACGTTCACGACCGCGTGGCTGCCCCGCGGCACGATCAGCGAGCTGGTGCCGGAGTTCCAGGCGCAGCGCGCCGGGACGACGCTCCTGGACCGCAAGGACGCGGGCCTGGGCTCGCTCGGCGACGACACGCTGGGCGCGCAGGCGCCCCAGCGTGCGGCCAAGGGCGACGCGATCGCCGGCTACGGCCAGAAGGCGGCGTCGTGGATCATGCACTCGATCAGGAGCGTGCCGTCGGAGCACCGGACGGCGGCGCTCCGGGCGATGTTCGACGCGATCGATCGCTCGCTCTGGCGGACCGTCGAGGCGCGCGCGACGCAGCTCCGCAGCCAGGGCGCGAGCCCGCGCGACGCGCTCCAGCAGGCGATCGCCACCAGCATGTCCGAGGGCATGCTGCGCGAGATCGTCGAGGCCGGGCGGCGCGCGCAGCGCGGCCAGCGCCAGCCGGTGAGCCGGCAGGGCCAGCTCGCGCTCGGCGTCTACCCGGACGCCGTGCCCCGGGCGACCAGCCACGCGCTCGAGAGCCTGGGCTTCGGTCTGAGCGATCTGAACCCCGTCTCGGCGGTCAAGCGCGCCGGCCAGGCGATCGGCTCGGGCGTCAAGTCGGCGGCCGGCGCGGTCGCCGGCGCGGCCTCGAGCGCGGCCTCGTCGGTCGGCAACTTCGTCACCCGCGGCATCTCGGCGCTGGGCGGGCTGGCCTGCTCGGTCGTCACCTCCGGCGCGGGCCAGCTGGCCGCGACCGCCGCCGGTGGCCCGGCCGGCGCCGCCGGCGCGAGCGTCGCCTCGGGCGTCTGCAACCGCGGTGGCGGCGGTGGCGCCGCTGCGGCGGCGCTCCCCGCGATGCCGCCGCCGCCGCCGCCGCCGGCCCGCGCGACCTGGGTCAAGCCGGTCGCGGTCGGCGCGGCCGTCGTCGGCGGGCTGGGGCTCCTCTACGTCGCCACGAAGAAGCGGTGATCCCATGGCCCAACTCGTCCAGCAGATCGGCGGGCACCAGTGGAACGTCCGCGAGATGGTGCTCAACGCCGGGATCGGTCAGTACCTGGCCCAGATGGCGATCCCGTACATGTACTTCCTGCCGCGGACCTGCGACCCGTACGCGCAGGCCACGCAGGCGATCGTCCAGGGGCTGCAGAACATGCTCGCCGCGCGCGGCCACCACGTGCCGGTCGACGGCTGGATGGGCCGCGCCACGATGGACGCGACGCGCGTCTACGCCGGGCCGCGGTGGATGGACAAGACCTGGGTGCAGATCTACGGCGACGTGATGGCCGGCAAGGTCGTCGCGCGCGCGCCGCAGGCCACGCTTCCGCCCGCCCGAGCCACCGCCACCGGCGACGTCCTCGATCCGGTGATCAGCCTGGCGTCCAACCCGCTCGCGTGGCTGGCGGGTGGCGCCGCGTTCTACTACTTCGTGGGCCGCAAGCGGTCCTAGCAGGAGCTCCAGATGCCCTACGTCCCCCGCATGGCCTATCACATGGTGAGCCTCGAGCCGCCGCTGGCGCCGCCCACCGAGCTGGGGTCGATCGCGGCCGCGAACTGGTGCAGCACCGCGAACCGGCAAGGCTCGTGCTCGCCGCTCAAGGGGATCTGCCTGCCGACCAACGCCGCGACGCTCGCGACGTTCAAGGAGCTGCAGCGCCAGACCAACCGTGTCTTGAGCAAGGCCGGCAAGAAGCTGATCGCCGTCGACGGCCGGATCGGGCCCGCGACGGTGAACGCCGTCGCCGACGCGATGGCGTGGCTGGGCAGCAAGGCGATCACGCCCGAGGCCCAGGCGATGGGCCTGCAGTGGGCCAACATCCGCGGCCAGCCGTGCGACACGATCGCGCAGGCCGCGGACCTGATCGTCGCGCGGATCCAGCAGGTCGCCGCCGAGATGAACTACCCGGTGGTCGCCGATCCGCGCAGCAGCCAGCCGTCCCAGCCCTCGAGCTCGGGCGGCGTCGTCCACCCGCCGCCGTCGGTGATCCAGAGCAGCGCGTCGGTGTCGGCGCTGACGTACCTGCCAAGCGGCTTCCAGTCGCCGCTGGGTGCGGCCGCGCTCGGCGTCGCCGGGCTCGCGCTGTTCAAGTTCGCGATCCCGCCGGCGAAGGGCAAGCGTCGCCGCGCGCCGACGCGCCGCACCCGCGTCCGCCGGACCCGTCGCCGCTGAGGAGAACACCCGTGCCGTTGCCGCCTGCTTACAACAACTGCCCGTGTGCGTGCCACCGCACGCCCAACGTCGTTCACGTGATGGCGTGCTGCGCGCCAGGGCGTCCTGCGCTGGGGAGCATCGCGGCACCCGGCCCGATCATCCGCACGGCGATCAACCTCGCGAACGGGCGGCGTCAGCCGCCCGGCTCGACCGCGTACTACCGCTTCGCGGCGCAGGCGCGGTCGTACCCGTTCCAGTGGCACGGCTGGCCCGGCGGCGTGCCCGGCGGCCAGCGGGCCGCCGAGACGCGCGAGCTCTCGGGCGGCGACCTGTACGAGAGCGGGCTCTCGCCCTACCAGCTCCCGTACCCGCCGCTCCGCGATCGCAACTTCCAGGCCCCGGCCGGGTTCGTCGACGACCTGAGCGACAGCGAGAAGAAGGCGCTGGTCGTGGGCGCGGTCGGGCTGGCGGCGCTCGTGCTGCTCGCGCGCCGCCGCAACAAGGGCCGGGGCAGGCGCGATCGCGTCAACTACCACGTCCACTGGGTCTTCTAAGCCGATGCGCTACTCGGTCTGGAACCCCGGCCAGCGGCAGTTCGACTACTACGACGCCGCCGGCGACGACGTCGGCGCGCACGCCCCGAAGCCGACGCACCTGCGCGCGCGGGCGCTCGGATCGACCGTCGAGCAGGCGGCGTGGCCGCTGCCGGCCGGCGCGCGGTTCGTCGGCACGGGTGTTCACGCCCAGGGGCGCGTCGCGATCGATCGCGCGGGCGCGCTCGGCGCGAGCGACGACGGCGGCGGCCTGGGCCTGGTCAAGATCGGGCTCCTGGTGGCCGCCGGCGTCGTCGGCGCCAAGGTGCTCCTCGGAGGGAAGTCGCGATGATCTACCGCCGCACGTTGCCGATCAGCCGCGGTCGCTACACGGCCCCGGCCCACGCCGGGCTCGTGACCGCGACGCCCACCGACGGGTTGCTGTCGTTCATCACCGACCCGTGGAAGGATCTGGCGAACGCGCTGTTCGGCGCGCCGTCCGACGAGGCGTGCATGGCGAAGGCCAAGGCGGCCACGGCCGTCCTGGACAGCGAGACCAACCGGCTCGCGGCGACGTGGCGCCCGCCCGACACGTTCTCGGTCGACGAGGTGATCCGCCTGCGCGACGCCACGTTCGCCTACTTGAAGGGGGCCTCGGCCGCGATCGATGCGTCGATCAAGCGGGGCGCCGCCGCCGACGCGCGCACGTTCCTCTACGGGCGCCTCGATCTGATCTACAAGAAGATGAACGCGTCGCTCGAGTACACGAGCGCGATCAAGGAAGCCCAGGCGAAGAACATCCGCGTGATCGAGGCGCCCGGCCTGCGGCGGTGGGTGCTCGAGAGCATGACGACGACCAGCAACGGGTACACGGCCGTCGCGTACTTCGAGTGCATCAAGCCGTTCATCGTCTCGATGTTCCAGGCGGCGTCGGCGGCGTGCATGAAGCTCGCGGCGATCGTGCGGACGGTCGTCGGCGTCGTCGTCGAGGTCGGCGAGGCCGTGCTCGCGATCCCCGACACGGTCAGCAAGATCTGGACGTGGACGAAGTGGGGCGCGCTCGGCGTCGCCGCCTACTACCTCGCGAAGCCCAAGAAGCCCGCGCCCACCTCGAACCCGGCCCGGCGCCGGCGGCGGCGCCGATGAGCGCGCGCCGGATGTTCAAGACGTTCCACTCCCGCGACTGGCGCGGCGAGGGGGACTTCCACGCCGACCTGGTGATCCCGCGGGAGGTGATCCGGCTGGGCACGGCCGAGCACGTGCTCTACCGCTCGGACAAGCTCAACCCGACGACGGGCCAGGACGAGGGCTGGATCGACTACATCCACGAGCACGGCGCCGGCGTGATCGCCCACCGCGTCGAGGCGCGGCCGCCGGCCGACGCCGACCTGGTGGCGGTGCCGAGCTGGCTGCAGCGCCAGCAGAGCTTCACGTGGCTCGGCAAGTCGCTGGGGTTCGCGTACCGCGACGAGGGCGGCCGCGTTCGCAAGGTCGGCGCCACCGAGCCGCTGCCCGAGCTCTACACGACGCCGTCCGGCAAGGCGCTCCTGATCATCCAGAGCAAGCGCCGGCTGCTCGCGCTGATCTGGGGCGGCCGGCTCGGCGTCGAGCGGCGCGGCATCGTCCACTAGCTCATCCTTCTACGGTCATCGCGCTCGTCCTAACGCCATGCGATCGTGCCACCATGAACCCAACGATTCCACCGCCCGGGACCGAGTCCTGGGCGGAGCGCTACGGCGCGATCGGCGTCGTCGCGGCGCTGGCGCTGGCGGCGCTCATCATCGGGCTGCGCCAGTTCCTGGCCGAGCGGCGCGAGGACCGGACGTCGCAGGCCAAGGGCCAAGAGGCGCACGATCGCCAGATCGCCGATCTCCACGCGCAGATGGTCAAGGCGGTTCGCGACGGCCACCAGGAGACGCTCAAGCTCCTGGCCGATCAGCAGGACAAGCACGACAAGCGCTACCAGGAGCTGCTCGAGCGCCACATCACCCAGTCGCGCCAGCAGGCCGACGCGCTCCAGGGCCAGTCGCAGGCGATGCTCGAGGCCTTCAAGGGGCTGGTCCGCAAGATCCGAGGAGGCACTGAATGATCCCGCTGCCGCCACCGCCGCCACCGCCGGCCGCCGTGCCGGTCTACGACGACGACGACGAGGCCTGTCGCCAGAGCATGGACGAATCTGCCAAGCTGCGCGCGGCTGCCGAGGAGCTGGCCGCCGAGGTCGACAGCGTCGACGACGGGATCGTGCTCGACGTCGCCGACGACGGCGACAGCCTGGTCATCTCGCTGGGCGACAGCATCCAGCAGTTGGCCGCATCGTGAGCGCGGGCCTTGACACGCTGGGGGAGATCAGATCAACATCCCAGTGCATCGTCGCGCTCCGTGTTCTCTCCCACGGTCGATGCGGGTGACAACCCGCGTCTCGAGGTCCAGAGAGAACCATGCCGCTCACCTACGTGAACCCCGCCCCGGCTCCCCGGAAGCACGCACGGGGTAAGCGCGCGTCCACCTCGCACAAGGACTGGGGCCGGTACGGCCGCCGGTCGCGCGCGGCCACCTCGGCCGCACCCACTCGTCCTCGGAGGAAGAAGAACATGGCCCGGAAGAAGCTCCATGGCGCTGCCGCTCTCGCGCACGCCCGCAAGCGAGCCAAGACGAAGCGGCGCCGTGGTGCCTCTCGGCGCCGCCCGTCCACCAGCCGCCGCCGCAAGCGGCGCGCGACCGCCCGCACGTCCGCCCCGAAGCGGCGCCGCCGGCGCAGCCGGACCCGCACCCGGGCGCGCCGGCGCGTCCGCCCCGGCACCCGCCCGCACGCCCGGCGCGCGCGCCGCACCCGCGCCCGGCGCCGCCGCGCCGTCGCGATGACCGAGGGCCGCGCCAACCCGGCGCCCCGCCGGCGCCGCCGCCGGCGCCACAACGCCGCCGCGAGCCACGCGCCCCGCCGGCGCCGCCGGCGGAACCCGGCGCGCCGGATGCGCAGCCACGCCCGCCGCCGGCGCTACCGCCGCAACCCGCGGCCGTCGACGCAGCGGAGCATCCTCCGCGCCCGCCGGGCGATCCGCAACCGCTACAAGACCGCGCTCGGCCGCGCGACGATCCGGCGCTACCGGATGCGCTCGAACCCGGCCGGCGTGTTCATGGACACGCTGACCCAGGTGGTGCCGATCGCGGTCTCGCTGTACGGCGCCCGCGCGGCGTCGTACACGCTGGCCTCGCGCGTGCCGCTCATCAACCGGCTCCCGAGCCAGTGGCAGGGCACCGCGATGGCGATCGGCCTGGGCGTGATCGGTCACTTCGCCACCAAGAAGGTGGCCAAGCTGGCCAAGTACCGCACCTCGGTGATGATCGGCCTCGGCCTCAACCTGCTCGACAACGCGCTGTCGGCGATCGCGCCGGCCTCGGTGAAGGCCAAGATCGGCCTGGGCGACGTCTACGCGGACGGCCTGGGCGACTACGTCGGCGTCAACGGCGCGCCGCCGATCGACGACAACATCACGATGGGCGACTACGTCGAGGTGGGCGACTACCTCGAGGTCGGTGCCGAGGAGGAGCTGGGCCAGGTCGAGGAGGAGCTGGGGCTCGAGGAGGAGCTGGGCGCCGACGCGTACCTGGGCGGCCAGCGCCAGGGCAACCTGCTCGCGCCGATCAAGCAGATGCCCGCGCTCGAGGCGGTGCCGGCCCGCTCGTTCACCAAGGCGATCCCGAACGCGTCGGCCGCCTACGACAACCCGCGCAACCTGTACGGCGGCGTCTTCGCCGGCGGCTTCGGCGGCTGATCAGCCGCCCCCGGACCGCCGGCGCCTCCGGGCGCGCCGGCCGGTGACGCTCCGCCCGGCCTTTCTTCGCTCCTCCTCGTCGACACCTCGCCCACCGGCCCCGCATGTGCGGGGCCACCCGCCCATCCCGGGCACCGATTCGTCACGAGGAGAATGTCATGCCCCGCCTGCACGGAGTCCGCGAGCGCCGCCACCAGCCCGTCTGGGACACTCTGGTCCGCAGCACCGGCTCGCCCACCCCCGCGGTCGGTCCCAGCACCCGCCTGTTCGGCAACGCGAACGTCGGCCAGCTGGACCGCACCAACCTCCAGGTCCCCGGTCAGCTCGCGAGCGACCAGACCTACGTCATCCTCGCGCTCCGCGCGTGGCTGTACTTCGACGGCACCAACCACCGCGATCTGTACCTGCAGACGGTGTCGCAGCTGTACTTCACGCTGACGCTCGGCGACAAGCCGCAGTTCGTCGCGCCGTGCTGGTACTTCCCGGCCGGCGGTGGCATCGCGGGCTTCGACGCCGCCGACTCGGTGCTCAACAACGGCGACCCGAGCCAGACCGCCATCCTCAAGCTGGCGCGTCCGATCATCATCCCGGTCCGCCAGAACATCTCGGTCAACGCCGAGTTCTTCGCGGTCGGGACGACCAACGTGCTCGACCTGATCAACGGCGCGGCCACCGACGATCAGATGGTCATCATGTACCTGATCGACGGCCTGCAGACCCGCGACGCGCAGTAGCGCACCCGCCCGGGCGTCGGTCGATCTGGCCGACGCCCCGGGCGTCCATCTTCCGCGCCTCGGCCGCTGATGCGTCCAGGCGCCCACCCGCACCGTGTCGGTGCGGAGGGCAGGTTCGCCTGCCAACCCCTGCCGGGAGTGTCCGATGGCCAACGTCGAAGTTGTCGTCCGCCAGTTGCTGCAGCGCCAGAAGGTGCAGCAGCAGCAGATGGCGCAGATCGCCGCTCGCTACAACGAGCTGGTGAGCGCGCTGCAGAACCAGCCCCAGTCGATCACGCAGCAGATCGACTCGATCCCGGGCCGGCGGATCTTCTACACGCTCTGCGCCGTGCTCCCGTTCAACGATGACGTGGCCGGCACGCGCGCCACCGCGATGCGCTTCGAGATCTCGCAGGACGGCCCGTTCATCGCGACGCACTACCCGATGGCGATCTGGCGTCCGACCGAGCCCGAGAACGCGACCAACTTCGGCGCGTGGCGGCCGGTCTCGACGTGGCCGCTGCCGACCCAGGAGCTCGGCACCGACCTGATCGACATCAGCTACGAGGTGACCGACGGTGGCTCGCAGCGCGAGTTCCAGAACGCGCCGGTCGCGCCGATCCTGTCTCGGCCCGACAACGCGATTCCGCTGCCGGTGCCGACGCTGTTCGCGCCCAACTCGGTCGTGCGGTTCACGCCGACCTTTGAGCGGATCGTCTTCAACCCGGGCGGCGGCGAGGAGGTGGCCACCACCGCCGGCGTCCTCTGGGTCGGCTTCCCCGGCTACAAGATCGTCAACCTGTAGCCCGCGCGTTCGCGCGAGCAAGGCCTTCGCCATGTCGATCTACGCGGCCCCCTCCTACGCCATGGGACTCGACGTCCCGGCCGACGCGACCACCCCGGTCACGCCGGCGCAGGCGCAGCGCGCCCGCGTCGAGCTCCAGCAGATGCGGCGCGGGCTCGAGCGGTGGCTGCGCTACCGGCGGATCAATGATCGCGTCGCCAGCGGCCAGCCCGTGCCCGACGCGCTCCTGCGCCGGCCGGGCGCGGTGGCGCCGCCGGCGCCGGTGCTCCGCACGAAGCTCCAGCGCGAGCGCATGGCCGACGAGCAGCCGCTGGCCGAGCACCTCTACCAGCTCCTGGGCGAAGTCTTCGACGCCCGCCAACTGCCGGCTCCGGACCTCCGCCGGGATCCCGAGGCCGCGGTCAAGCTGGCGCAGATCGCGATCAGCGGGCGCCTGCCCGGCGAGGCGACGCAGCCCCAGGACGTCGGCTTCGTCTGGCTCTGGCCGGCCGTCATCGTCGTCGGCGCGATCGCGCTCGTGCTGACGACGCTGATCCGGTCGCGCGCCCAGACCGCCGAGGAGCGCGAGCACTACGAGTGCATCAAGAGCGGCAAGTGTACGGACTCGGGGTTCTGGCTCAAGATCGGCGGCGTCGTCGCCGTGGGCTGGTTCGTCTGGGACAAGCTGGGCGCCCGCGAGCGCCTGACCGGCGCGCTCAAGCCCAAGAAGGCCCTCCCCTGAACCGTGACCCCCGCGGGGGCCCCTGGAGGCAACCGGCCGACGCCGGGTCGTTGAACAGAACGGGAGAGCTGCCAACGCTTCATCGTCGCCGGGTGCCTCGAGCGGCCCGCGCCCCTGCCTACCAGCCCATGCCCTACGTCACCCACCAGCCGATGAGCGGCATCGCCGACGTCCTGAGCGCGACCAACGCGATCGTCACCGATCCGTGCCTCGATCGCGTCGCGACGCTCGTGCTGCGCCTGCACGCCGCGGAGCAGCGCGGGCAGGCGCCCGCCCGGCCGGGCCAGCCGCCGGCGCCGCCCAAGCCGCCCACCAAGGGCATCGGGCTGTGCTCGGCGGTCAAGCCGCTCGAGGCCGTCGTCTGGGTGCGGGAGCGGCCGTGGGTCGTGCCCGTCGGCGCCGCCGCGGTCGTGGTCGGCCTGTTCGCCCTGGGCTACGCCAGCGGCCGTCGACGGAGGAGCGCATGAGCCAGGACTACTTCCTCGATCGCACCCAGGGCGCTGGCGCGATCGCCGCGCACGCACCCGCCCCGCGTTCGGCGCCGGCGCCGATGCTGCGCGGCCGGCGCGCGCTCGGCGCGATCAACCAGGGCGGACCGGGCCAGGACTCGGGCTCGGGCGCCAGCGGCGGCTCGGGCACGGGGCCGCGGACGCTCGTGACCGTCGCGTTCCCGGTGCCCCGGCCGCGCGGGATGCCCGCGCTCCCGGCGCCCAAGCCGCCTCGGCTGACGACGCTCCCGCCGCTCCAGACCCTGACGCCGGTCAAGGCGCAGCCCGGCCGCCCGGCGCTGTCGACGTCGACCAGCGTCACGCCGGGCACGGTCGCGCCCCAGCCCGGGCGTCCCGCCTCGGGCGGCGGTGGCGGCGGTGGCGGCGGCGGGTTCTACGACGAGATCGACGAGATCCCGACGAAGGCCAGCGCCGAACCCGCCGCCCCGGCACCGAAGAAGCTGCCGTGGTGGATCTGGGCGGGCGCCGCCGCCGGCGGCGTCGTGCTGTACCGCACCATCACCAAGCGCAAGCGCTGATCGAAGGAGCTCGGCCATGTCCTACTTCCAACCCACCAACGGCCCCACCGAGCTGATCGCCCGGCGCGGCTACGGCGGCCCCACGCCCACCGGGCTGGACGGCGTGCTGGACAAGATCGGCGATTTCATCAAGTCGGGCGCGAAGGCGGCCGTCTCGGTGTACTCGTCCGGCCAGCAGTCGGCCGGCCAGGCGCAGGCCTACCAGCAGATCGCGGCGCAGCAGCAGGCGGCGCTGCAGCAGCGCGGCGGCATGCCGGGCTGGGTGGTCCCCGTCGCGGTCGGCGGCGTCGCGGTCGTCGCCGGCGCGCTGCTCCTGCGCAAGCGCAAGAACCCGGCTCGCCGCCGCCGCTGAGCTCGTCCATGCCCGCGCGTCCGCACCTCGTGACGATCGTGCTGCTGGCCCTGGCAAGCGCCTGGGCCCTCGCGGCCGTCGCCGTGCGTGCGTCCGCCCGCGGGTGTACCGTCGATCGCATGCAGCCTTCCGACAGCTACAAGGAGACGTTCCACGTCGCCGGCGACGCCGCCGACCCCACCGGTGGCAGCGCGCGCGGCGTCGCGCCGGGCTACCGGCTCAACCAGAGCGCGGCCGGGCACCCGAAGTGCCTGTACGCGATCGGCGGGCAGGAGATGATCGTCGAGATCGACGTCTACCAGCTCCCCGATCAGCCGATGTACCTCCACCTGCTGTGCCCGCACTGCCTCGCGCGCGAGTTCGCGGAGCGCAACGCGCTCCGGGTCACCGCCGATCAGAAGCAGATGGCGTACGAGCCGGGCCCGTTCGTGCCCGCGTTCCCGGGCTGGACGCACGCGCAGATGGCGCAGGCCTTCCCGGCCGGCGTCGGCGGTCGGCTGTCGGTGTCGACGCCGTTCCGCTGCACGTGGGAGATCGACCCGCGCTACCGCGAGCGCCTCGGCAACATCTGCGACTTCCACGTGGTGATCGAGAACAACGTGATCCGCCCGGTCGGGCAGGGGGGCGCGCTCGTCTTCGCGCGCTAGCAGCATGGCCCGCCTCACGCTCCACCATTTCTATCAGGACGGCGTCCGCGACGCAGAAAACGTCTTCGATATGGACGACGTGCGTGAGGCGCTCCGCGAGCATCCTGGCTACACCGACGCGCAGCTCCTGGACGACATCCTCGATCAGACCTACGACGTCAAGGCGCCAGCGACGAAGGCGCGGTGGATCGCCGATCAAGGCGACTTCGAGGGGCTTGATCCCGACAAGGCATGGGCGTCCTACCAGCGCGGATGGGGCGACCGGGCGCTGGCCTACATCAAGCACTGGCGCCCGCAGATGGAGCGCGATCGTCTCGAGGACAATCCCCGCCGGAAGGGCAACAAGCCGATGACCCGCCACAACCCCGACGACTTCGACGACGACATCAAGGACGGCATGGCCCGGGCGATCTGGGTGACGTCGTTCGCCGACTGGGTCGAGGGGCTCCCCAAGGCCCAGCAGCGCGAGCTGGCGCCGGGCGGCGGCGACTGGAACGACGCCGCCGGCGAGACGCCGCGCTCGGCGCTTGAGGCCGGCCAGGCGCTGATCGAGCTCTACGAGCAGGCCAACGACAAGCCGATCGCCGATCTGTTCCGCACGGCCGCCCAGGCCGACGGGCGCAAGCCGTCCAGCCGGCTCGCGGACCTGTTCGGGCACGCGCTCGCGATGCAGGCGCTCGGCACCGGCGTCGCGTGGACCGACAACCACAAGCCGTTCCCGCTCAAGCGGATCCATTTCCAGGCATGGCTGGACGCCTCGCCCGACGACGATCGGGACGCGTGGCGCGTCGACTGGTCGCCGCGGTCGATGGCCAACCCCGCGGGCTTCACGAACGCCCAGATGGTGGCGATGCAGGACGAGGTCCACGCCCAGAACCGGCGGGGCCTCGCCAACGGCCTCACCGAGCACATGCTCGAGGCGATCAAGGGCGCGCACGACTTCGCCGAGATCCAGGAGCGGATCGCGTCGCTCAACCGCCGCCGCGTGATCACCAACGCGGCCGCGCAGACGCTGAACCGGCTGGTGCGCGACCTGCGGCGCGTCAGCGCCGAGGCGGCGACGTCGAACCCGCGGCCCCGCGGCCGGAAGGGAGCACGCTGATGCCGTACATGCTCGCGCCGGGCGCCCGGCTCTACGTCGGACCCCGCGGCCAGATGGAGGAGTCGTTGGGCGCGTGCTGCGCGCCCTGCGCCCAGGGGCGGCCGTGCGCGTCGCTGGGCGCGGTCGACAAGTCCGGCAACGTCATCGCGACGCCCAAGATGATGGCGATGCAGTTCCGCGGCGACCTGATCCAGAACCGCGCGATCCTGACCGCGCAGGCCGGCGGCTGCTGCCGCGGGGCGCTGCCGTACGTGCTCGGCGGCGTCGCGTTGCTCGTCGGCGGTGCGATCCTCCGCCGGAACCGGAAGAAGCGATAGCCCGATGGCCAACCTGTTCGCCGACCTGCCGATGCCCGTCGCCAACGGGCCGGGCGCCGCCGTGGACGTGAGCGGCATGGGCCGCGACAAGACCGTGGTGGTGCGCGGCGACTTCCCCGGCGCGACGATCACGATCGAGATCTCGCAGGACGCCGGCGGCGCGACCGGCTTCGCGCCGGTGACGACGTTCCAGAACGGCGACCAGCGCCGGCTGCTCGAGGTGGCGGCGCGCTACATGCGCGTGAACGTCGAGGGCCGCAAGAGCGCGGTCACGTTCACCGCCAACGCCGACGTCGGCGCTAGCGACATCGGCGCGCAGTTCGCGGCGCTGCCGATGCCGGCCAACAACGGCGTCGGCGCGGCCGTCGACGTCAGCGCGCTGGGCTCCTACTGCACGTTCATCACGGCAGGCTCGTTCCTGGGCGTGACGCTGACGATCGAGGCGTCCGAGGACGGCGTGGCGTACGCGCCGGTCGTCGCGTTCGCCAACTACGGCGGCCAGCAGAGCGCGGTCGTCACGGCCAACTTCATGCGGGTCCGCGTGAGCGGCCGCAAGGCGGTCATCCCGTTCACCGCGACGGCGGCCGTGGGCGCGGTCAACGACGCCGGCGGTGGCGGCGGTGGCGGCGGCACGCCCGGCATCTCGAACTGCCTGATCTACCAGCCGGGCGGCGGCAGCGCCGGGCCGGGCACGTTCGACACGTGGGCGGACCTGATCACGGCGCTGGGCCTCTTGCGCGCCGACGCCAGCGGCGGCGGCTGCTACACGATCCAGTTCGACGACCAGTTCGTCTCGCCAGCGGTGGTGCCCGCCGGCGCGTACAACATGACCGGCGTGACGTGGGAGGGCCGCGCCGACGGGTTCGGCGCGTTCGTCGAGCTGGCCGAGGGCTCGTCGTTCGCCGGGCTGCGCCGCTTCCAGGGCTACCTGCAGGTCACCAACCTCAACACGACGGCGCCAGCGGTGATCGACCTGCTGAACGGCGGCATCGTGACGCTCCACGGGGCCGTCCTCGAGACGGTCACCGGCGGCCAGCCGTTCTTCGGCCTGGCGGCGCTGGGCCCGGGCGACACGGTCGTCTTCGAGCTCTACGAGACGTCGCAGATCGGCGCGAGCGCGCTCGTCGCCGGGCCGGTGATCGACGCGCCGGCAGGCGCGACCGTCTTCATCGGTACCGAGGGCGCGAGCGCGATCGCCGTGCCGGCCGCGGTGGTGGGCGCGGTCGGCGCGACGCTGCAGCGGGCGTCGAGCTCGCTGGCGACGGTCAACACCGTCTACCCGAACTGGCTGGGCACGATCGACGCGCCCCGGCTCGACGTCGCGCCGTCGCTGGTGCCGACGCCGTACCTGCTGGCGCCGGCGGTGGCGCCGGTCTCGGCGACGTTCAACCTCTGGATGCGGCTCGACGCGAGCGGCGGCGCGATCGCGCAACCGCTCCCGGCGATCGGCGCGGCCGCGCAGGGCCTGTCGGGCCCGGGCTGCTTCGTCCTGGTCTCGGAGCACGGCGGCGGCGTCGCGACGGTGACGCCGAACGGCGCCGACACGATCGGCGGCGCCGCCGGCGCGGTCCGGGTGCCGGCCAACGGCGCGCTCCTGCTGGTCAGTGACGGCGTTTCGGACTGGACGATCGTCGCGACGGTCGGCGCCGGGCCGACGAACTGGCAGTCGTTCACGTACACCGCGACCGGCGTCGAGGGCCAGGCGTTCACCGTCACGCTGCCTGTCGCGCAGCCGGACGCGACCTACCAGGTGCGCTCCATGCTGGGCGTGGTCGTCCGGCAGTTCGGCATCGCCGTCGCGTCCAAGATCGCGGCCTCGTTCGACGTCGAGACCACGACGGCGCCCATGCTGGGCGACGTGATCACCTTCGACGTCTTCAACGGCCCGTAGGGGATCTCCATGCAAGGCGACTTCGCGACGAACCGCCTCATCACGCTCACGTGGCCCGTGGGCGAGGCCGCGCTCACGTGGTACGTGCGGCCGGGCGGCGACAACAACAACAGCGGCACGAGCGCGCTCGACGCGTTCGCGACGCTCGAGCGCGCGCTGCGCGAGGTGCCGCTCTACGCGACCAACCGCCCGTCGATCATCGACGTCACCGGCATGACGATCGCGGCCGCCGAACTGCTGCAGCTGGGCGGCACCGACCTTGGCGGCACGATCAACACCTACAACGCGCCCGTCGTGCCCGATCTGCCGAACCGGCGCCAGGTCCAGATCCGCGCCGACCTGACCCCCGTGCAGGCCTTCACGGTCACGTCGCAGGTCGCCGATCCGGCGACGAACCTGACGACGATCACCGTCGCCGAGGCGATCACCCCCGGCGCTCTGGACGACCTGATCCTGGTCGACGTCGACGGCGGCGTGGGCCCGATCGTCAAGAACGGGTACACCTCGGGCGCCGGGCCGAACACGATCTACGTCGCGAGCGCGACGACGTTCGCGGCAGCGACGACGGCCTACGCGCCGGGCGCGACGATCACCTACGGCGACCCGGCCCAGGGGCTCGACGGCGCGATCCACCTGGCCGCGCTGGCGGACTGGTCGTTCCGGGGCCTGGCGTTCGCGTCGACCGCCGCCAGCAAGTCGGCGGCGTTCACGGTCTGGGCGCACCAGCCGGTCGACTTCACGATGTGCCAGCTCGACGGGCTCCACCTCGCCGGCGGCAGCGCGCAGGTGCTGGTCTACGGCTCGGTCATCCGCGACGGCGGGCTGATCTTCGAGGGCGCGTTCCCGACCTTGCAGAAGGTCGCCGGGCGCGATCTCAACATCGTCAGCACGCGCGGCCGGGCGGTCGTCGACCAGGTCGTGCTCGACACATGCTCGCCGCTCGGCGGCGGCTCGGGCACGTCCCAGTTCGCGGCCGAGATCACGCAAGCCGAGGTGCGCAACGGCACCGGCGCCGCGATCCAGTGCCGGTTCGGCACGTGGTCGATCGCCGGCGTCCGCTGCACCAACAACGCCGGCTCGGGCGTCTACGTGCTGGGCTCCTTCGAGGTGGTCATGACGACCGTGGTCGGCACCGGCAACGACTACGGCCTCGAGTGCATCCGCAACGCCTCGGTCACGACCGACAGCTCGACCGACGTCACCGGCGGCTCGGGCGACGTGTCGCTGGGCAACGCCGGGACGTTCGCGTGGACCGACTTCTCGCCGGTCCTGCCGATCACCGACACCGAGCAGCTCGTCCGCGTGTTCCACCAGGGAGGGATCTGATGACCGCCTACGCCTCGAGCGGGCATCTGCGCGTCGGGTCCAAGACCGACGGCGCCGACGTCCGGCGCGTCGCGACCGCGCCGAACACCGGCGGCGGGCTCGCGGCCGACCTGGGCTCGCTGGCGATGGACAACGTCGCCGGCGTGGTCTACGTCAAGTTCGGCGCGGCCGACACTGACTGGATGGCGCTGGGCGGCGCTCGGTACACGCCCAACGAGATGTGGGCCCAGCAGGACGTCGCGGCCTCGCAGAGCGACGTGCAGCTCGAGACCAACGTGTCGCAGTTGTTCGCGACCTGGCGCGCGGTGCGCGCGGGGTCGATCGTCGGGCTGGTGAGCCGGTTCTCCGAGGCCATCACAGCGGGCTCGGTGACGTTGACCGTGCGGGTCAACGGCGCGCCCGGGACGCTGGCGGCGACCAGCGTCGCGGGCAGCGGTACGCAGGTGACGCAGGCGCCGGGCATCGACACCTACGCCGCCGGCGACCTGCTCGACATCGCGATCACCACGACCGGCGCGTTCGCGCCGATCACGACGGACGTCGAGGCGTACCTCCAAGTGCAGGACGAGGCATGAGCTCGATCCTGCGTCGGGCCGGCTCGAAGCTGGGCAAGCTGATCGCGCGCGTCGCCGACCCCGGCGTCGTCGCGGGCCAGGCGCAGCTCTACGCGAAAAGCGTCAACGGCACCGCGCAGCTCTTTGCGATGGGCGGCGGCGGCACGGTCTCGCAGCTCACGCCGGTGCCGACGCTCAACGAGCTCTGGGCGCCCCGGATCACGCCGCACGCCGCGGACGACGAGTTCAACACGAACGCGCTGAGCGCGAGCTGGCTCCAGACCGGCTTCACCGCGCTGGACTTCACGACCCGGCCGGCGCCCTACGTCAACCCGATCGTCACGAACCGCGCGTCGTGGGAGAACCTGCGCGACCCGGACAACTCGAGCGCGGCCGCGCTCACGCAGAACACGTGGCTCCGGATGCAGCCCGCCGCAGGTCTCGGCGGGATCTGGCAGCGGATCGACAGCGCCGCGTTCGGCGGCGCGACGCCCGCGGCGCTGCTCGCGTGGTGCCGGTTCCGCTTCAGCTGGAAGAATGCGACCGCGCCCGCGGCCGCCGACAGCGACATCGGGCTCTCGTTCTTCGAGGACACGGGCGCGGGTTTCAGCTTCGCGAAGCACGCGACGATCAACCTCAACAACACGCAGGAGGGCGCGGTCGCGAACGTGATCAAGCCCTTGTTCTGGGGGCGCAACGGCGCGACGATCGTCAACAACAGCGAGGGCACGCGGCAGAACGCGACGACGACGAACCGGAGCGACTATGCGTTCTACTCGGGGTACCTGGCGCTCCAGAAGCTCAACTCGACCGACTACGCGGCCTGGGTCATCGACGACGGCGGCAAGATCTACATGGGCACCTACACGAACGCGGGCCTCGCGGGCATCAACGCGGTCGCGATCTGGGCCCGGTGCAACAACGGCGCGGGTGGCGCGACGATGTTCGACATCGACTTCATCCGGTTCTACCAGGGCCTGGACTGGCTCCCGTGAGGCCTAGCCCATGAGCACCGCCCGGCGCGCCGGCAGCGACATCGTCGAGCTGACCACGCAGGCCACGGACCCGGCCCCGCACGCCACGCGGGCGCGCCTGTACGCGAAGACCGTCGCAGGGCAGCCGGGGCTGTTCGTGAAGCGCCCGGACGACTCGGTGATCGAGATCGGCGCCGGCGGCGGCGCCTCGAGCTTCATCGCCCACTCGACGTCCGCCAGCGGCACCGAGGACGTGGCGGTCGCCGGCAACGTGCTGAGCAACGTCACCTCACCCACGGGCACGCTCTCGGTGATGCAGTTCATCGTGCCGGCACGCGACGGCAACCCGGCCACGGTCTACGGGGCGGGCTCGACCGCGAGCCTCGCCGGGCAGGGCTCGGTCAGCATCGCCGCGGACGGCGCCTACACGATCACGCCACTCCCCAACTACAGCGGCGTCGTCGGCCCGGTCGTCGTCTGGGTCAGCAACGACACCGAGCTCCGCACGAAGACGCTGCAGGCGACCTTCGCGGCGGTCAACGATCCGCCCGTCGCCGGCGCCGCCTACGGCACCTCGATCAGCGGCGAGGCGGTCGACCTGTCGCTGCTGGCCGGCGCGACCGACATCGAGGGCGACACGCTGACCGTCGCGACGATCGACGGGCTCGTGCTCACGGTCGGCGTGCCGCACGCGATCACCGACGCGTCGCTGACCTACCTGGGCGCCGGCGTCGTCCGGGTCACGCCGTCGATCGTCGACGGGATCATCACCTGCCCGTTCACGATCAGCGACGGCGCGCTGACCGCAAGCGGCACCCTCACGGTGCGGGTCGGTGTCGACAACGTCGCGCTGTTCTCGCCGGTCGCGCCGCTCGTCGCGGGCAACACCAACGACGACGCGTTCCGGGCGTTCCTGCCGACGTTCCTGCAGGAGCGATCGGACTACTGGCCCAACATCGGGCCGGGCAACACGGCGGTCGATCTGGCCACCTACACGTCGGCGCGCGGGTTCAAGACGTACGCGGCGCGCGAGAACTGGCTCTACGACGCCGCGACGACGGCGTACGTCGCCTACCTGCGGACAGGCCGCGAGGACGCGCGGCTCGCCGCGATCGCGCTGTGCGAGCAGTACATGCTCAACGTCGTCGTCTCGGGCGGTCGGGCCTCGTTCACGATCGACGGGGCGACCGACGATCCGAAGTACATGTACCCGACCGTCGCCGTGGTCTACGAGCGCCTGACCAGCTCGACGGTCTACCGCACGAAGGGCACCGCGCTGTACCAGGGTCTCTTGTACACGTGGCCCAAGACCTACGTCGTCGGGCCGTCGTTGTGGACCGAGCGTGGCGCGGCGTTCGCGATCCTGGGGTGCCTCGCGGCCCACGTGATCACCGGCGACGAGCAGCCGCTCACCGACGCCACCGAGTACGTCGACGGGATCATCGCGCTGTCGACGTCGGGCGCGCCGCTTCACGGCCACGATCAGCACGAGGGCGACTCGACGACGACGCCGATCACGAGCCCGTGGATGGGCGGGTTCTTGGCCGAGTCGATGCTGCAGTTCTACCGGCTGACCGAGGACGCACGCATCCTGACGTGGCTGTCCAACTACGCCGACTGGCTGCTCGCGCACGCGACGTACGTCGTCGAGACGCCCGACGAGCCCGAGTTCGCGGGCATGGTCGGGCTCCATCTGTTCGCCTACCTCGCCGGCGCCGCCGGGCCGACCGACTTCGGCCAGGCCGACGACATGCAGCACGCGCGCGACGTCGGCGAGCTCTTGCGGAAGGCCCGCTGGGCCAAGCTCGAGCTGGCGCTGAGCACCGCCGCCGTCGACGCGATGATCGTCGAGCAGGACGCCGTCGCCGTCGTCGACGACGCCTACTGGACGCGCGCGACCGCGGGCCTGCCGGAGCACCGCGTCAACCCCAGCCGCAAGTTCGCGTGGCAGCACCGCAACGGCTACGCCGGCGGACTCTACCACGTCGGGATCGTGCCGCTCGCGCCCATCCTGGTGACGGCGTCAACGATCGCCGGCTCGGTCTTCGAGGGCGCGACGCTGACGCTGACGCCCGCGACGTGGAACGGCCGGCCGACGCCGACGCTCACCTACCGCTGGCAGCGCGACGGCGTCGACATCGCCGGCGAGACCGGCCTGACGTACGTCACCACCGGCGCCGACGTCGGCCACGCGATCCGGGCGGTCACCGACGCGACCAACACCGGCGGCGCGGCCTCGAGCGCCTCGAGCGCGATCACGGTGCTGGCCGCCGGCACGCCGGTGTTCGACGTCCAGCCGACCGGCCAGACCGCCGAGGTGGGCCAGACCGCGACCTTCACCGTTACCGTCTCGGGCACGCCGGCGCCGACGCTCCAGTGGCAGCGCCGGGCCACCTCCGGCGACCCGTGGGCCGACGTCACCGAGGGCACGGGCGGCACCACCGACACGTACGTCACCGAGGCGCTGGCCGCGCCCGACAACGGCAACCAGGTCCGGTGCGTCGCGACGAACGTGCTCGGCACGGTCTACTCGGACACGGTCACGATCGCGATGATCGTCGAGCAGCCCGCGGCGGTCTTCACCTCAAGCCAGGGCGCGGAACTCGCGACAGTCTCGCCGCAGCTTGGAGATGTCGGGCTCACCGGCCTCACGATCACCGCGAAGGTGAAGTGGAGTGCGCTGCAGAACGGCGGCATGATCCTCACCGCCGATGCGCTGGCCGGGCGCCTGATCGCGATGTCCAGCAACGCACCGGCGGCGACCCTCCTGCTGAACGTGATTGACCACCTGGGCTACGTCAACTTCGGCGCCAACCCGCCCCCCGACACGTGGCTGGACATCGCGCTGCGCGCGCCCGCGACCGTGGGCGGCGCCATCGTCGCCTCGTACCAGCTTGCCGAGACCGCGGGCGCGGTCACCACGGCGACGAACATGAACGACGTCGAGGGCTCGATCGCGGCGCTGGACGTGCGCGTGGGCGCCGGCAGCGCCGGCTCGGGCGGCCAGCCCATGTCGGTGCAGTACGTCGGCATCTACGACCGCGTGCTGACCGACGGCGAGATCGCCGCGCAGCGCACGGCGCCCGACTACGCCTCCGCGTACAGCTTCTGGGTGTTCTACAGCAACGCCGGCGCGCTGGCCGTGCGCGACGCCTCGGGCAACGGCCGCGTCCCGACGCTGGCCGGCGGCACCGTCACCGCCAGCGGGCCGGTGGCGCCGACCGTGCCCTGAGCCGGCCAGCCGGCCGCGGGCCAGGCCTTGAAGCGCT
>JADYYO010000341.1 GCA_020853615.1 Thermomicrobiales bacterium | reverse complement strand
TGTTCGATGGCAGATGGCAGATGGCAGATGTCCGAGCGCGATCGTCGCCGGCTTCGCGGTGACCCCGTCCAACATCCGACATCCGACATCCGACATCTGCCATCGAACACCCATCACCCATCACCCCGCTCCGGCAGCGACTGCAGCTCGCGCACGGGCGAGAACCAGATCGCCAGGAAGGCGAGCGGCGCGCCGAGGATGGCGAGGAGCATCACGCCGCGCAGGCCCAGCCGGTCGGCCAGGAGGCCGCCGGCCAGCGCCCCGAGGGGGACCGAACCGCGAATGATGGTGCGCATGGTGGCGCTGACCCGCCCCTGCAGCCGCAGCGGCGTCACCGCCTGGCGCAGGCTGAACTGGTTGATGTCGTAGATGGGGGTGCAGGCCCCGGCCAGGAAGAGCCCGGCCCCGGCGAGAGCGGCGGCGCTGGCCGGCGGGCCGGCGGCGAGCGCGGTCAGCAGCTCGCTCGGCACGGCGAGCAGGGCGCCCAGCAGGATGGCGCGTCCCAGCCCGATGCGCCGCGCGACCCGCTGCGGCAGGAGCGACCCGAGCAGGTAGCCGACCGCGCTCGCGGTGAAGAGCGCCCCGGTGACCGCCGCGTCGAGCGCGAGGGTTCGCGTCAGGAAGAGGACCAGCACCGCCCAGCGGGCGCCATCGAAGAGATTCCAGATCCCCGTGGCGAGCCCGGTCGCCCGCAGCATCGGGTGGCCGGCGACGAGGCGCAGTCCCTCGCCCAGCTCGCGCAGGAAGTGCGTCCGAACGGCCCCGCCGTCGTCGCCCTCGGCCGGCTCATTGGCGGGGATGCCGGCCAGCAGGAGCGCGGAGGCCGCGTAGGAGATGCCGTCGACGAGAATGGCGATCGGCGCCGAGAAGATCTGCGTCAGCCACCCGGCGAGACCCGGCCCGCTGATCTCGGCGAGGCTCCAGCCGGTGTGCAGGCGCGCGTTCCCCTCGGTCAGCTCCTCGGCGGCCAGGATCACCGGCAGGTACGACTGCGCGGCGATCTCGAAAAAGACGCTCAGCGTGCCGACCAGGAAGGCGATGGCGAGGAGCAACTCGATGCGCAGGAGACCGAGCCAGGCAGTGAGGGGGACCAGGAGGAGGAGCACGGCGCGCCCGATGTCGGCGGCGATCATCACCGGCCGCTTGGCGCGGCGATCGACCCAGACGCCGGTGGCGAGGCCGAAAAGGAGGATGGGGACCGACTCGGCGGCGACGAGCAGCCCCATCTGTGCCGGCGTGGCGTGCAGGGTGAGCGCCGCCAGCAGCGGCAGGGCGAGCGCCGTGATGGCGCTGCCCGCGCTGGAGACGACGCTGGCGGTCCAGAGGCGGACGTAAGCCGGGGAGGACCAGACGCCGCCGCGCGACCACCGCCCGGCGAGCCGGCCGGCCCCGATCATCCGAAGCGGGCGGGGTTGAAGGGCGCGATGATCTCCGGCGGCGTGCCCGTGGTCACCATCTCGGCGACCGCTTCGCCCGTCCCCGGCGCCAGAGCGATACCGGCCATGGCGTGCCCGCTGGCGACCGCCAGGTTCTGGTAGCCGGGGAGCCAGCCGATGACCGGCAGCCCGTCCGGCGTCATCGGCCGCGCGCCGGTCCAAACGTGGACGCCCGGCCCAGAGGTCGGCGTCTTCTCCGGCCAGCCGCGAATCGCCCAGCCCGCCGAGCGCGCGATCGCCGCGATCCGCTCCGAGCGCAAGGTGTGATTCAGCCCGGAGAACTCCATCGTCCCCGCCAGGCGGATCATGCCGTCGAGCGGGGTGATCGCCACCCGCGTCTCGTGCAGGTAGAGCGAGCGCCGCATCGGCGGGTTGATCGGCTGTGGCGAGAGGTCGATGCTGTACCCCTTGCCGGCGGCGACAGGGACGTCGGCCCGCAGCGGGGCGAGCACCTGCCGCGTCCAGGCCCCGGCGGCGACCACGACCGTGTCGGCCGGGACGCGCTCCCCCTCGGCAAAGACCGCCGTCGCCCGCTTCCCGGTCGTCTCGATGCCGGTGATGGGCTGCCCCTCGCGCAGCGTCGCGCCATGCTCGCGCAGCCACGTCTTGAGCCCGCGCACCAGGGTGTCGGGGCGAATCGAGCGCTCATTCGGCAGCCACCAGCCCCCCTGCACCGTCGCGGAGAGGGCCGGCTCCAGCTCGCGCAGCGCGTCGCCGCTCATCACCGGCGTGATCTCGTAGCCGAAGGGGCGGATCGGCTCCAGCGCGGCGTAGTCCCGCTCCAGATTCTCGAGCGAGCGGTAGGCGAAGACGAGCCCGTTGCGATGCTCTTCGTAACGCACGCCCGCCTCGCGCAGCCGGTCGTAGAGCGCGAAGGCGTTGGCGCCGAAGGCGGCGAACGCCTCGGTGCTGGCGAGGTAGTCGCGGGCGTTGCAGTGCTGCCAGAAGCGAAGCGTCCAGCGCAGGAAGTCCGGATTGGGCAGCATGCGCGGCTCGATGAAGAGGGGGCTGTCCGACTTGAGCATCCAGCGCAGGGAGGTGGCGATCAACCCTGGCGCGGGGACCGGCTCGGCCATCGTCGGCGCGATCCAGCCGGCGTTGACGTGCGAGGCCGCATGCTCGGGCGGCCCCGCATCGAAGAGGGTGACGCGCGCGCCGCGTTGCGTCAGCGAGAACGCCGTGCAGAGTCCGATGACCCCGCCGCCGATGACCACTACCTCGTCTGCCACGATGTCTCCTTTTCGAGCGATACGCCGTTGTATGGCGTACATGATGCGATGCGGCCGGGGCACGGCACAACTTCGCGATCGTCGGGGGAATCCTCACCTCTGGCCCCGCGCACGCCGGCCCTATCGTTGCTGTTGGCATGAAATCTGCTGGCCCCGAACCCACGGCGCGAGGGTCGCGCCCCCTTCCCGATCCAGTCGGAAACGAGGTGGACGATGACGCACGAACCCGTCGCCAGGCGGCTGTTCGGACGGCGCAGCGTGCTCGCCGGCCTGGGCGGCCTAACTGGCGCCGCCTTGTTGAGGACGAGGGTCGAGGCTCAGACCGAGGCGACGCCGACGTGGAGCCCGCCCCCGATTCCCCAGCCGCTCCCCAGTTCCGGGGGCACCCCGCCCCCGATCGTCGGCGCGGCCCCGGAGGAGGGAGCGCCCGTCTCCGGCGCCCCGACCTCGCTCGAGCAACCTGCTGCCGCGGGAACCCCGGGCGCCGGCGAGGGGACGCCCACCACCGGGGGCGAGCAGCCAGCGGTGAACCCCCAGCAACCGGCGCAGCCGCTGGCGACACCGGTCGTGAGCGCGGAGCCGACGGTTACGCCATCGGTGACGGTCGCCCTCACCCCCGATTTCCGCTTCGACCCCAAGGAGGTCACGATCAAGACGGGTCAGGCGGTCGAATGGCGGAACGAGGGGCGCTCGCCGCAGACCGTCACCGCCGATCCCGCGCTGGTGGCGGACGCCAGCCTGGTGAAGCTCCCCGAAGGGGCGAAGCCCTGGAACTCCGGGGTTCTCAACCACGGCGACACCTTCGTCAAGGTCTTTGATACCCCTGGCGAGTACGACTATGCCAGTATCCCGCGCGCGAAGGACGGCATGACCGGCCGCGTGATCGTCGAGTCCTGAGGCAGAAAGGAGTTCGTGCCATGCACGATGATGCGACACGCGATACCGAGCGCGAAGCGCCTGTTGTCGGTGCGGCAAGCGGGCAGGACAAGACGCCGGAGAGCCCGGAGAGTGACTCCCTCGCGCAACGCCGCGTCAACCGCCGCCGCCTGATGTTCGCCAGCGCCGCGACCGGGGTGGCGGCGACCGCGATGGCGGTGCCGGGACTGCGCGCGCAGGAGGCAACGCCATCGGGCGGACCGGCGACGGCGCAGGAGGCCGCGACGCAGGTGGCGACCGTCACCGGCGAGCAGCCGATGACCGAGGGGGGCCACGTCGGCGGCGGCTTCGCCCACTTCGTCCCCTTCCAGGCGGCGATCGTCGAAGCGGCGGCCGCGCGGTTGGTTCCCACCGATGACCTGGGGCCGGGAGCGACCGAGGCCGGCGTCGTCTACTTCATCGATCGTCAGTTGGCGAAGGAGCATGAGGGGTTTCGCGGGCCAATCTACAACCAGGGGCCGTTCCTCGCCGGCAAGGCGACCCAGGGTGATCAGTCGATGCTGTCGATGCCCCACCGCTTCCGGATCGGCATCCTCGGCATGGAGCACTACGCGCGCCAGGTCTACGGCGGCCGCGGCTTCGCTCAGCTCGACCCGGACGAGCAGGATCGCATCCTGCGCGATATGGAGGACGGGACCGCCGACCTCTTCAGCGCCACGCTGACCGCACCGCCAGCCGAGCAGCAGACCCCGCCCTTCGACCCCAGCGCCCAGTCCGGCATCACGGCGAAGGCCTTCTTCGAGCTCCTCCTGTCGTACACCATCGCCGGCTTCTTCGCCGATCCCGTGCACGGCGGCAACCGGGACATGGTTGGCTGGAAGATGATCGGCTTCCCGGGCGCACAGATGGGCTACAGAGACTGGATTCTTCGCTACGGCGAGCCGTACACCGGCGGCTACAAGAGCTTGGCCGAGCATCAGGCCGAAATGTCGGGAGGAGCCTAGCCATGGCCAAACTGCCCAAGGTCGATGTCGTCTGCGTTGGGTTCGGCATGGTCGGCGGCATCGTTGCCAACGAGCTGACGAAGCACGCGCCGAACCTGCGCATCGTCGGGCTGGAGCGCGGCCCCTTCCGCGACACCTATCCTGACTTCCTTGAAGACCACTTCGATGAATGGAAGTATGCGGTCCAGAGCGAGCTCTTCCAGGATCTCTCGCGCAACACCATCACCTTTCGTAACGACATGAAGCAGACCGCGCTGCCGATGCGGCAGTTCGGCTCCTTCCTGCCCGCGAACGAGGTCGGCGGCGCGATGGTCCACTGGAACGGCGCCTCGTGGCGCTTCCTCGACTACTTCTTCGAGTATCGCACCCACCTCGAGCAGCGCTACGGGAAGGATTTCTTGCCCGAAGACTGCACGATCCAGGACTGGGGCATCACCTACGACGAACTGGAGCCGTATTACGACCAGTATGAGAAAATGTTCGGCATCGCTGGCAAGGCGGGCAACCTGCGTGGCGAGATCATCCCGGGCGGCAACCCATTCGAGGGGTCGCGCAGCAACGACTATCCGCAGCCGCCAAACAAGATCGCCTATGGCCCCTCCCTCTTCCGCGAGGCGTGCGAGAACGTCGGCTATCACCCCTTCCCGCAGCCATCTGCCAACAGCCCCAGCACCTACACCAACCCCGACGGCATGACGCTCGGCGCCTGCGACTACTGCGGCTTCTGCGAGCGCTTCGGTTGCCACGTTGGCGCCAAGGCCAGCCCGATCGTGACCGTCATCCCGCACGCGCTCCAGAGCGGGCAAGTCGAGATTCGCCAGTTCTCCAACGTCTTCCGCATCAACCATGAGGATGGCAAGGTGACCGGCGTCTCCTACTACGATGCCAACGGGATCGAGCAGGAGCAGCCGGCCGATCTCGTCATCATGGGAGCCTGGGTGCTGGAGAATGTCCGCCTGCTTCTCCTCTCCCAGATCGGGGAGCCGTACGACCCGAACACCGGAAAGGGAGTCATCGGCCGGAACTACACCTACCAGCTCGGCGGCGCGGGCGGCACGGTCTGGTACACCGACCGCATTCTGAACCGCTTCATGGGCTCCGGCGCCAACGGCTTCTGCATCGACGACTTCAACAGCGACAGCTTCGATCATTCCGCTCTCGGCTTCATTGGCGGCGGCAACATCGCCTGCAACAACACCGGCGCCCGGCCGATCCAGGGGAGTGGCCCGCTGCCCACTGGCGCCGCCCGCTGGGGAAGCGAGTGGAAGAAGGCGACGAAGGAGTACTACAACCGGAGCGTCAACTTCGGCATGCAGGGCGAATCGCCCGCCTACCGCCAGCACTACCTCGATCTCGACCCGACCTACCGCGACGCCTTCGGCCATCCACTCCTGCGCATGACCTTCAACTGGACCGACAACGAGCGGAAGATGGTCAAGTACGTGGCGGAGGAGGCACTGACGCGCATCGCCAGCGCCATGGGTGGTCAGATCCAGGAGGTGCGGGACACGATCACCGACTACAGCATCGTCCCCTACCAGTCGACCCACTGCACGGGCGGCGCGATCATGGGGGCGGACCCGAGCACCTCGGTGGTCAACAAGTACTGCCAGGTCTGGGACGTGCCGAACCTCTTCGTCATCGGCGCGGCCAACTATCCGCAGAATGGCGGCTACAACCCGACGGGGACGGTCGGCGCGCTTGCCTACCACGCGGTTGATGCCATCATCAAGAAGTACCTCCCGTCGCCGGGGATGCTGGCGTAGGCAGACCGGCGGCTCGCGGCCAGCCGCGAGCCGTCGGGGCGGACATCGGGCACGAAATGGTGAAACGGAGGAGCAGCATGGTCGCCGAGATCGAGAGGGATGCTACCCAGATGAGCCGTCGGGCGCTGATCCGGAGACTGGCAGCGGCGGGGTTCGCCGCCCCGGTGATCGCCTCGATCGTCGCTGACGGCGCGTGGGCGCAGGGGAGCGCCACGCCAATGGCGGAGGAGACGTTCACCAGCCCCTTCACCACCATCCCGCCCGCCGACACCCCCGCGGCATCCCTCGCCTCGATCGGGATCGACACGCCGCTGGTCGCCCACGGCGGGTTCAACTTCGGCACCCCGATCGAGCTGGTCGACAGCTACAACGTGCCGAACGATCTCTTCTTCATCCGCTCGCACGGCCCGTCCGCGAAGCTGGATGATCTCTCCAAATACAGCCTGCGCGTCGTCGGGCATGTCGACAAGCCGCTGACCCTCTCGCTCGACGACCTCAAGGGGATGCCGCAGACACGCTATTCGGCCTTCCTCGAATGCTCCGGCAACGGCCGCGGCTTCTTCGAGCCGGCCGTGAAGGGCGGCCAGTGGCGCAACGACGCCGTGGCCAACGCCGAGTGGAGCGGCGTCCCCCTCTCAGCGGTCCTCGAGCAGGCGGGGGTCAAGGAGGGCGCGGTCGACGTCGTCTCGCAGGGGGGCGACTTCCCGGAGATGCAGCGCGGCCTGCCGGTCGATCTCGCCATGGGCGGCGAGGTGCTGCTGGCGCTGCAAATGAATGGCGAGGATCTGCCCGCCCCGCACGGCGGCCCGGTGCGGCTCTTCGTCCCCGGCTGGGGCGGCATCGCCTCGACCAAGTGGCTGATCGGCCTGACCGTGCTCGACCACCCCTTCCAGGGTGACTTCAACGTCAAGAACTACATCGTCATCGACGCCCACGACGCGGTGCTGCGCCCGGTGCGCGAGATGCCCGTCTCCTCGGCCATCTGGACGCCGGGCCCGGGCGCCAACGTGAAGGCGGGGAAGACGCCGATCGCCGGCTACGCCTGGTCGGGCTGGGGGGGGATCGCCAGAGTCGAGATCTCGACCGACAACGGCCTCAGTTGGGCCGACGCCGACATCACGAAGAACGAGGGCGAGCACGCCTGGTCGCGGTTCGAATACTCGTGGGACGCGACGCCCGGCCCGACCGGGCTGCTGAGCCGCGCCACTGACGACCGCGGCACCTCGCAGCCGGCACTGGCCCAGTGGAACCAGCTCGGCTACCAGTTCAATGGCGTGCAGCGGGTGCTGGTGACGGTCGAGCGTTGATCGCATCCTGATACGCAACGCGCCGGGGCGGGGGATATCCCCGCCCCGGCGCGCGCCTGAGGCTGAAAGCCTCAGGCTACTTCAGAAAGCCCCATAAATGGGGCTGACAGGAGTGCATTCCCGTGTTTCGAGCCCGGTTTACCGGGCTTTTGTATGGTAGGGTAGCCTGAGGCTTTCAGCCTCAGGCGCGAGGAAGGAGCGACACGCCCAATATGGGAGATGGAGCCGATAGACCAGCCGTCGTCGGAATCCCATCGCCGTCACTGCGCGTCATCGGCGTCGGGTTCGGGCGCACCGGCACCCTCTCCCTGCGCGAGGCGCTGGTCCGGCTCGGCTTCGGCCCCTGCGACCACATGACGGAGAATTTCGAGCACCCCTCCCGCTTCGCCCGCTGGGAGGAGGCGCTGGCGCGCAAGCGGGCCGGGGAGCCGATCGACTGGCGGCCCCTGCTGGGAGGCTACCGGGCCATCGTCGACTGGCCCGGCGCCTACTTCTGGCGCGAGTTGGTCGCCGCTCACCCGGACGCGAAGGTGATCCTCACCATCCGCGACCCAGAGCGCTGGTACGCGAGCGTCCTGGCGACGATCTACCACCTGCGCGGCCAATCGCTGGAGAATCCGCTGCTCGGTGCGCTCGTCGCCCTGGTCGAGCGCCTGATCCCCACTGCGCGCCGCGCCATCCACGTCATCGACGGCACGATCTGGAACGGCACGTTCCATGGCCGCTTCAGGGATCGAGAGTACGCGCTGCGCGTCTTCGCGGAGCATATCGCGGAGGTGCAGGCCGCCGTGCCGCCCGAGCGCCTGCTCGTCTTCGATGTGCGCCAGGGGTGGCAGCCGCTCTGCGACTTCCTTGGCGTCCCCGTTCCCAGGGGGGAGCGCTTTCCGCACGCCAACGACGCCGCGTCGTTCCGGGGCGCGATTCAAGCGCGGTTCATGGCGGTGGGGCTGCGCGTCGCCGCCGCCGTCGCCGGCCTGCTGTTGGCGGCGGCAGCGCTGCGATGGCTCAGCCGCCGAGGCGGGAGGCGGTCAGGGCGCGATTGAGCGCGCCGAGCGACTGTCGCTGCCGGCCCGACTCGTCGAAGTTCGCCGGATCGAGCCACGCCGCGAAGTTGGCGCGGATCGCCGGCCACTCATGGTCGAGGATCGAGAACCAGGCGGTGTCCCGGTTGCGCCCCTTGACGATGATGTGCTGATAAAAGGTTCCCTCGTGGGTGAAGCCGAGGCGGCCGGCGGCGGCGCGGGAGGCGGCGTTCGCCGCATCGCACTTCCACTCCATGCGCCGGTAGCCGAGGTCGCTCAGCGCGTAATCGATGAGGAGGTAGAGCGCTTCCGTGGCGGCGGTCGTGTTCTGCAAGTCCGGGCCGAGCCAGATATGCCCGATCTCGATGCAGCCGTGCGCCGGCTCGATCCGCATCAGCGAGGCGATCCCCTCCGCGCGGCCGCTGGCGTGCGGCCGGATGGCGAAGAAGAGAGGGTCCTCGCTCGCCGCCTGCGCGGCGAGATGCGCGCGCATCTGCTCTTCGGAGGCGAAGGGGCCATACGCCAAGTAGTCCCAGAGGCGGTCCCGCAGCTCGTCGCCCGCGCCGGCGGCGAAGAGGTCGGCGCTGTCCCGCGCGGCGTCGACCGGCTCCACCCGGGTGAAGCGGCCCTCGAGTGCCCGGCGCTCCGGCCGGGGCCGCGGCGAGGGGTTGGCGACCGGCGCGACCGATGGCGGCGCGGTGCGAGTCGGTTCGGTGGTGACCATCGCTTCTTTCCTCATGGTCTCGTTTCGACGGGATCACGGCGCCCGCAAGCTCGGGCCAGCATGCGGCGAGCCATCATAGCGCCCGCGGGGAATGAAGGCGCCGCGTGGTTGGCGCCTTCGTTACGCGGTTACTGGCTGACGCTGAACAACCTCCTGGGCAGCCGCTCGAGGCGGTAACCCGTGTTCGCGGACTCAAGCAGGCTCGGTGTCCGGCTCCAGCGCGTCGTCGAGTTCAATGATGATGGCGATCGCCTCGTCTGGTGAGAGAAGGTGGCCCGCCGACCACCATCGCGGGAAATCGCTGCCCAGGCGGGAGCGGAGGTCGTCCTGCAGGTGGTCCCGCTCGGCCGTCGCGGCGCTGCTGGCCGGGGCCGCGATCGCCTCGCGCAGGGCCGAGGCCGCGCCGAGCAGCCGGGCGGCATCCTCCGGTCGGCCAGCGACAGCGGAGAGCATTGCGGCAGCCTCGAGCGCGGTGGCGATGCTCCAGCGGTCGCCGGCCTCCTGCCAGAGCCGGAGTGCGTCCCGCATCGAGCGGGTAGCGCGGGCGATCTCGCCCCGCTCGAGTGCGAGGCGCGAGAGCACCTGCAGCGAGCCGGCCATGGCGAGAGGCGCGCCGACCGACTCCGCCAGCGCCAGCGCGGCGCTCGCTTCCTCGAGAGCGCGATCGTGCTGGCCCAGATAGCGGTGCGCCTCGGCGAGGTTGCAGAGGACCGCCGCCCGGTCGCGCGCACTCCCGTGATGCCGCTCGACGATCGCCAGCGACCGCTCGTAGAGCGCGGCCGAGGCGGCGGCATCGCCCCGGTCGAGGGCGACGATGCCGAGCGCGCTGAGGCAGGCGAGCGTGCCCCAGACGTCGCCGAGCGCGTCGAAGGCCGCCAGGCTCTCCTCGAGCAGCGCCGTGGCGCGGGCGGTGTCGCCCTGACTTTGCGCGGCGCTGCCCTCCACGATCCCGGCGGCGGCGACCTCTCGCGCGTCGCCGAGCCGCGCGGCCATCGCCCGCGAGGCCGCGCCGAGGCGGGCCGCGCGCGCGAAGTCGCCGGTCGTGAGCCCCAGCCAGGCCGCGTGCCGCAGCACCCGCGCCCGCTGCCGGGTATCGGTCTCGGTTCCAATCGCCAGCGCCGCCTCGATCAGGCGCAGCCCCTCGGTCGCTTGGCCACGGTGGAACCAGTAGGCGCCGAGGACGTCGAGCAGTCCGAGCGCGCCCTCCGGGTCGCCGCGCAGCGCCCAGTCGATCGCCGCGCGCAGGTTGACCTCTTCGTCAGCCAGACTCGCCAGCCGCGCGTCGAAGGTGGCGTCGCGCCGCTGCAGATCGGCGGCGCTGGCGAGGGCGTGGAGATGGGCGAGGAGGCTTGCCCGGACCTCGTTCGCCTCCGGATCGCCGGCCAGCCGCTCGGCCGCGTACTCGCGGATCGTCTCCAGCATCGCGTAGCGGGGCGCGCCGCCGCTCCCCTCGACGCGATGGACGAGACTCTTCCCGACGAGGGAGGCGAGCAGGTCGAGCGCCGGAGGGGGAGACGGCTGCGCCTCAGGGGGAGGCGCTGCGCTCAGGGGGAGGAGGGGGAAAGAAGTGCGTTCTTGCTCGCCCCCTTCTCCCCCTGAGGCGCAGCCGACACCTCCTGAGGCCCACGGGTCGTCCCCCCCTACGTCCTCTGCCGCCTCCAGCGTGAAGCCGCCCGCGAAAACAGCGAGCCGGCGGAAGAGGCGCTGCTCGGCGGGGTCCAGGAGGTCGTAGCTCCAGGCGATGGCGTCGCGCAGGGTCCGCTGGCGGTCGGGGAGATCGCGCGCGCCACCCGTGAGCAGCGGCAGGCGATGGTCGAGGCGTGCGAGGAGGGCTTCGGGCGGGAGGAGCGGGATGCGCGCGGCGGCGAGCTCGAGGGCGAGCGGCAGCCCGTCGAGGCGCGCGCAGATGGCCGCGACCGTGGCTGCATCCTCCGCCGTGAGCGCGAAGGCGGGGTCGGCCGCCCGCGCCCGGGCGACGAAGAGGGCGATGGCGGGGGACTGGCCGAGATCGACAGCATCGGCGCTGGCCGGGAGCGCAAGAGGCGGCACGGGCACGACCCGCTCGGCGCGGAGGCGCAGCGGCTCCCGGCTGGTGGCGAGCAGGGCGAGCCGCGGGCAGGCCGCGCTTAGCGTCGCCAACGCTGGCGCCGCGTCCAGCACCTGCTCGCAGTTGTCGAGGATCAGGAGGCGGCGCTGACCGGCGATGCGCCGCGCCAGCGCATCGAGCGGAGTCTCCCCGGCCGCCTGCCGGATGCCGAGGGTGGCCGCGATGCGGGAGGGGACCAGCGCGGGATCGCGCACCGGCGCGAGATCGACGAAGGCGATGCCATCCGGGAAGGCGGCGATGATGCCCGGATCGTGCGCGGCGGCGATCGCCAAGCGCGTCTTGCCGGCGCCGCCCGGCCCGGTCAACGTCGTGATGCGCGAGGCATCATCCGCCAGCAGCTCGCGGAGGATGGCGATCTCCCGCTCGCGGCCGAAGAGCGGTCCCGGCATCGCCGGGACGGCGGGCGCGGCGCCGGAGGACGGATGTGGCGCGGCCAGAGCCTCGTCGGGGCGGGGAGGCGGCAGCGTCCGCGCGGCAGCGAGGAGGGCGCGGCGGTCGGAAGGGCTCGGGTTGAGCGCATCGAGAAGCCGCAAGAGCGTCTCCCGCTGCGGCCGAGCCCGCGCCCCGCGCTCGAGATCGCTGATGCCCCGCACGCTCAACCCCGCGCGCTCGGCGAGCTCGCCTTGCGTCAGCCCAGAAGCCTGCCGGAGTTGGCGCAGGCGGTCGCCGAATCGGGCGTTGGCCGGGGAAG
>JADYYO010000340.1 GCA_020853615.1 Thermomicrobiales bacterium | reverse complement strand
TGAGTAGAGAGCGGGCAGCCGATATCGCCATCATCGGCGGCGGCATCATGGGGACGAGCCTCGCCTGGCATCTGGCGCGGCGCGGCGCGGGGCGGGTCACCCTCTTCGAGCGCGCGGTGATCGCCGCGGGCGCCAGCGGCAAGACGGGCGCGCTTCTTCGCCGCCACTACTCGAACCGTCCCGAGGCGACGCTTGCCCAGCGCGGCTGGGAGATCTTCGCCGCCTGGCCTGAAATGGTCGGTGGTGAGCCAGTCCACACCCCCTCCGGCCTGATCGTCACCATCGACACCTCCCCGGGCCACGAGGAGAACGTGGCGCGCATGCGCCGCAACGTGGCGATGCAGAACGCGCTCGGCATCCCCTCCCGGGTCGTCGACCGTGACGAGCTGCGCGCGCTGCAGCCCCAGGCGCGCTGGGACGACGTCACCCACGCCGCCTATGAGCCGGACAGTGGCTACGTTGACGCCGTCGCCGCGACCCAGGGGATGGCCCGTGCCGCGCGAGCGGCGGGGGCGGTCATCCGGGAGGGGGCGCCGGTGCGCGAGATCGTCATGGAGGGCGACCGCGTGCGCGGGGTGCGGGTGGCGGAGGCGGTCGTGCTGGCCGAGCGGGTGGTGTTGGCCGCTGGGCCCTGGTCGCCGGCGCTGCTGACGGGCACAGGCGTCGATCTGCCGATCAGCGCGCTGCGCGTCCAGGTCGCCATCCTGCAGCGGCCGCTTGACGTCGCGTCGCACATGGTCTACCTCGACACGGTCGCCGGTATCTTCACCCGCCCGTGGGGGCCGGGCCGCACCCTGGTCGGGGTGAGCGGCGGTGACCAGCACGACCCCGTCGACCCCGGCGCGCACGAGACGCGCAACGACGCCGGGTATGGGGAGCTCGCGGTCGCGGCGATGGCGCGGCGCGTCCCGGCGATGCGGGCCGCCGCCTACCTTCATGGTCACGCCGGCCTCTACGACATGACCCCCGACGCGCACCCGATTCTCGGGCCGGCGGGTCCCGAAGGGCTCTTTCTGGTGGCCGGTTTCAGCGGGGCGGGCTTCAAGAAGGGTCCTGCCGTCGGCGAGGCGATGGCCGACCTTCTCCTCGCGCCAGGGCGCGGGCCAGATTGGGTCGATCTGCACCCCTTCCGGCTGGAGCGCTTCGCCTCCGACGCCTGGCAGGCGCCGTGGAATGCCGACGAGTACACCCTCAGCTCCGATTTCGGCCATGGCTTCTGACATGAAGGGCCGGGGCGTGGTAGCGTCGCGCAATCGCGGTGCGCCGTGGCAGGCGCCTGCCGCGTTTCTGTCTGGCCGTCTTCTCGCGAAGGGCGGACGATGCATTTCGAGCTGACGCAGATCCCGATCACGCCGCGCACGCGCAACATCCTGATTGCGCTGGTGGCAGGCGCGGTTGCGCTCCTCTGCTGGTGGGCGCCGACGTTGCCCAAGCTCCTTCTCACCGGCATGGCGGTGGCGCTGGTTCTCTCCTTCCCGGTGAAGTACCTCAGCCGCATCATGCCGCAGGGCATCGCCGTCGCGGTCGTCATCCTCGCGCTGCTGGCGCTCCTCGTCCTCGCCGTCGTGCTGCTGGTGCCGCTCGCGGTCGGCCAGCTCGTCAGCCTGGCCGAGCAGACGCCGAAGCTCCTCGATCAGGCGTACAGTGTCTCGCGCCGGGTGGTCGAGAATCTCGCGCAGCGGGGGCTGATCGATACGACGCCTGACCAGGCGATGGCGCAGTTGCAGAAGACGGGAGCGGAGCGGATCGAGGGGCTGCTGCAGGGAATCGTCTCGCGCGCCTTCGACACCCTCTCCGGCACCGTCTCCGGCGTCTTCACCACTCTGAGCGTCATCCTCATCGCCGCCTACCTCCTCCTCGATGGGGAGCGCTTCAAATCGGCCACCCTGCGCATGCTCCCCAAGCAGTACCGCGACGATGCGCGCGTCCTCTGGACCGATGTCGTCCACGCGCTCTCGCGCTACCTCAGCGGCGTCCTCGTCTCCCTCACCTTCCAGGGGGTGGCGTCGATGGTCGTGCTGACGCTGCTCGGCGTCCCCTTCTCCATCCTGCTCGGCATCTGGACGATGATGGGCGCAATCATCCCCTACATCGGCTCCTATATCGGCGGCATCCCGGCGACGATCGTCGCCTTCACCGTCTCGCCGACGATTGGCATTCTCACCGCGCTGACCTACGTGGTCATCAACTTCATCGACGGCAACCTGATCGCGCCCCGCGTGCAGGGGCAGGCAATCCGCGTCTCCCCCCTCTTCATCTTTCTGGCGGTCATCGGCGGCGGCCAGATCGCGGGCATCTGGGGCGCGCTGATGGCGGTGCCGTTCCTGGCGGTGCTCCGCGTCGTCTACGACTTCCTGGAGGAGCGGCTCGTTGTGGTGCCGCAAACGGCGCAGCCGTTGCCGGTGGCGCTGGTCGAGCCGCCAGAGGACGAAGTCAAGCCGATCGGCGCCCGCCGCACGCCGCAGAGCCGCGCCGGGCTGCAGAGCAGCTAGCGCGGCGCCCGCCCTGTGTCATCCTGAGCGAAGCGAAGGATCTCGGCTCCCGGAACCGCGCTTCCGCTGAGCCGAGATGCTCCTTCGTCAGCATGACACGTTGTTGGGAGCGCCTCTGCCGCACGTCGTGCTGGCGAGTCAAGCGCTGGCGGTTGCATCGTCCGCCGCCGGATCGGGCAGGATGCGCAGGTCGATGCCGCGTAGCGCCTGGTAGGCCCGTTCGTCCTGCCTCTGCAGCCACGCCGCGTGCATCAGTTGGTCGAGCGGCCACCAGAGCGCGACCCACGAGGCGATCGAGAGGCCCTCGACGAGAACGTCGACCCAGAGCCCGGAGAGCCCCAGGACCGCCTCGGTTCGGCTGTGCTGGATCGTGATGATATTGGCGACCACGAAGAAGAGCAGGGTCACGATCAGGACGCGCCGCGCCTGCAGCAGCTCGATCGTCCGCTCCTGCCGCGCCGAGTTGGCCCACGCTTCCGCATAGCGGCCGATCGCCTCCCGCGTCCGTGGCTCGATGCCGGGCGCGATCGCCCCGGGCGGCAGAAGCACGGTCAACTCTGTGCTCCTCGCGCCCGGCGAGCGCCGCATCTCCCCGACCAGATAATCGACCCCGGCCGAGAAGCTGTAGGGCGCATAGTACGGGTCGAACGGCGAGAGGTCCGGCTCCTCGAAGAGGTGGTCGATCGTCTTCAACCGCAGCGTGACGTGGAGCGCGTGTCCGCTCACCCTTGCCGCTCGCCAGCGTGTCGCTCAGGACGCCATCGTCGCGATGATCGCGTCGGTCATGCCGGTCGTGGTCGCCGCCTTGCTCGGGTCGCGGTCCGCGCGCAGGTCGTAGGTGACCTCCTTGCCCGCGGCGATCACCTCGGCCACCGCGTCCTCGACCTGCTCCGCCGCCGCGCGCTCGCCCATGTGGCGCAGCATCAGTGCCCCAGAGAGGATCATCGCCGTCGGGTTCGCCTCGTTCTTCCCGGCATGGCTGGGCGCGCTGCCGTGGATCGCCTCAAAGACGGCCGTCTCCGGCCCGATGTTGCCGCTCGGGGCCACGCCGAGCCCGCCGATCATCCCCGCCACGAGGTCGCTGACGATGTCGCCGTAAAGGTTCGGCATCACCAGGACGTCGTACTCCCGTGGCTTCTGCATCAGTTGCATGCACATGTTGTCGACGATCCGGTCGTTGAAGGCGATGTCGGGGTAGCGCTCGGCGACCGCCTGCGCCTCGCGCAGGAAGAGGCCGTCGGTGAACTTCATGATGTTCGCCTTGTGGACGGCGGTCACCAACTTGCGCCCATTGGCGCGCGCGTACTCGAAGGCGTACTCGACGATGCGGCGCGACTCGGCCGGGGTGATCAGCTTGATCGAGATGGCCGCGCTGCCGTCGATCTGCCTTTTCGACCGCTCGTTGATGGCGTCGATCACCTCGGCGGCGGCGGTGGTGCCGGTGTCGAATTCGATCCCGGTGTACATCCCCTCCAGGTTCTCGCGGATAACGACCAGGTCGATATCGTGGAAGGCGCTCTGCACGCCGCGCAGCGACTTGCCCGGGCGCAGATTGGCGTAGAGCCCCAGCTCCTGGCGCAGGCCAACGTTGACGCTGCGGAAGCCGCTGCCGATGGGGGTGGTCATCGGCCCCTTCAGCCCGAGCCGGTTCCGCTTCAGCGATTCGAGCGTCGCGGCCGGCAGCAGGTCGCCCTGGCTCTCCAGGGCGGTCATCCCAGCCTCGCGCACCTCCCACTCGATCGGCACGCCCGTCGCGTCGATCACGCGCCGCGCCGCCTCCGAGACCTCGGGGCCGATGCCGTCGCCCGGAATCAGCGTCACTCGATACGCCATGGCGTTCTTGCTCTCCCTCCGCAATCGTCGATCATCGCATCGGCTGATTGTCGCATGGAACAGCGGCGCGGCAGTGGCGCAAGGGGCGGGAGGGCGGCCGATCAGGCGTCGAACAGCGTGGCGAGATCGATCGCGACACCTGGGAGCGCGACCGGGGTGACGACGCCGTCTCGGTGGAGCGTCTCCACGTAGCTCCCGTCCGGCTGCCGGCGCCAGGCGGTCAGCGTCCGCTCGTAGGGGTGAAACATCCAGATCTCGCGATCGCCCCGGCGCTGATAGACCTTGAGCTTCTCTCGCACATCGTAGTCGCCGGTCGAGCGCGACCAGACCTCGACGACGAGCGGAAGGGGCTGCTCGTAGACCTCGAGAACGTCCGGCCGGTCGAGGAGCGGGGTGACCGCTGCCGTGGGAACGACGAAGAGATCGGGGATGAAATACGTCGCCTCTGGCCGGAAGACGCGCCCGGAGTCGATCCGCACCTGGTACTCCGACCAATCGAGTTGCGACATCAGCGCGTATCCGAGCTTGATGCTGACGAAGTTGTGCGCGGCTGTCATCCCTGGCTTTTCACGGAGAACGCCATCACGCAACTCCCATTTTCTGTCTGGCTGGTCGAGCGCCAGCCGTTCGTATGCTTCCGCGTCGATTCTCGGTTCTGTTTCGATCGCCATGGTCACCTCCTCATGGCGCGAGATGCCCGGAAGTCCGCATGGCTACCGTGCATCCACCTGATTCTATCCGTTGAACAGCGCTTCCAGGTCGATCTCGACGTTCGGTAGCGCGGCGGGCGTGACGGTCCCGGAGCGGTACTCGCGCTCCTCATATGTCCCATCGGGTTGCCGGCGCCAGGCGGTTAATGTCCGCTCACACGGGTGGACCAGCCAGATCTCGCGATCGCCCCGGCGCTGATACTCGGGAACCTTTGCCGCGACGTCGTACTTCCCCGTCGAGGCCGACCAGATCTCGACGACGAGCGGCAATGGGCCGGCGATGACCGCGAGGACGCCCGGTCGCCCTCGGAACGGGTCGCCGTATGTGGTCGGAGCGACAACCAGATCGGGGATGAGGATCGATCCGTTCGCGCACCGGACGCGAACCTCGGCAAGCGCCCGATGTCTGCCCGGGTCGAGCTGGCTGACGAGAAGATGACCGAGAAGCGGGATGAGCGTGCCCCGTTCCCACGTCATCCCCGGTCTTTCCTCCAGCCGTCCATCCCGCAGCTCCCACTTCCGGGTTGGCTCGGCGAGCGCGAGCCGCTGGTAGGTCTCTTCGCTGATCCGGGTCTCGGCAACCATCGCGCTCTCCCTGGGTCGATGCGCGGCGGGGACGGGTCTGGGGCAAGTGTACGCCCCGTCTGGCGCCGCGCTTGTCGCGGCGCGCGCTCCCCGCCCACAATCACTGGAGTGACGACGCATGCGAGCGATGGGAGCGAGATGATCGAGGGCAACGGGCGGACAATGGAGGTGCATGGGCCAGTCGTGCTGGTGATCCTCGACGGCTGGGGCATCGGGCGGGACGAGCCGGGCAATGCCATCCGGCACGCGATGACGCCGACGATGGACGAGCTGCTGGCGACCTACCCCCACGCGACGCTGCGGACCTCGGGCGAGGATGTCGGCCTGCCGGCTGGGCAGATGGGAAACTCCGAGGTCGGCCACACCAATCTCGGTGCGGGGTTCGTCGTCTACCAGTGGCTGACGCGCATCGACCGCGCCATCGCCGACGGCGAGTTTGCCGCCAACCCCGCCTTCAACGCGGCGATCGACCGCGCGCTGGCGAACGGCGGCACGCTCCATTTGATGGGGCTGGTGAGCGATGGCGGGGTCCACTCCCACATTCGCCACCTCGATGCGCTGCTCCGGCTGGCCGCCGCGCGGGGGGTGCCGGCCGATCGCGTGGTCGTCCACGCCTTCACCGATGGACGCGACACCTCGCCGCACGGCGGGCTGAACTATCTGCGCGATCTGGAACGCGCGATGGCGGAGGACGGCGTCGGCCGCGTGGGGACGATCTCCGGCCGCTACTACGCGATGGATCGCGACCGCCGCTGGGAGCGGACGCGGGAGGCCTACGACGCCATCGTCTACGGCATCGGGCGGCAGGCTCCCTCGGCCGAGGAGGCGATCAACAGCGCCTACGCCGCCGGCATCACCGACGAGTTCATCCCGCCGACGGTCATCACCGACGGCCGCGGCCCGACGACGATCCAACCCGGCGACAGCGTCATCTTCTTCAACTTCCGCGCCGATCGCGCCCGGCAGCTCACCGAGGCGCTAGTTTGCGAGGCGTTCACCGGCTGGGACCGCGGGCCGCGCATCCCCGACCTCTTTATGGTGACGATGGCTCGCTACGAGGCGGGGCTGCCGGTCGCGGTCGCCTTCGAGCCGATGGATGTCATCCGGCCGCTGGCGCGGGTGGTGAGCGACGCGGAGATGGCGCAGCTCCACGCTGCCGAGACGGAGAAGTACCCGCACGTCACCTTCTTTCTCAATGGCGGGCGTGAGGCGCCCTTTGCCGGGGAGGAGCGGATCCTCATCCCCTCGCCGAAGGTGGCGACCTACGATCTGCAGCCGGAGATGAGCGCGCTCGCGTTGACGGACGCCGTCGTCGCGGCGATCGAGCGCGGGGTCTTCCGGCTCGTCGTCGTCAACTACGCGAACGGCGATATGGTCGGACACACCGGCGTCTTCGCGGCGGCGGTGCGGGCGGTGGAGACGGTCGATGCCTGCCTCGCGCGGGTTATCGTCGCCACCCTCGCGGCGGGAGGGGTCGCCCTCGTCACCGCCGATCATGGCAACGCCGAGGAGATGATCGATCCAGGCACCGGCATGCCGATGACCGCGCACACGACGAACGTGGTGCCGGTCGTCCTTGTCGCCCCGGAGGCGAGCCCGCTGCGCCACGCCGCGCTGCACGATGGCCGGCTGGCCGCGGTGGCGCCGACAGTCCTGCAGCTTCTCGGCATCACGCCGCCGGCGGAGATGACGGAGCCGTCGCTGCTCGCCCCTGCTGGCTGATCCGCCGCGGACGCCTGGTACGATCGCCCGCCAAACCCGTGTCATGCTGAGGCACGAAGCATCTCGGCTGAGGGGACGAAGGCTTCCCGTGGGCCGAGATCCTTTACTCCGTTCAGGATGACACGAGGTCGGCACGGCGCGTTAGCGGGCGCGGGCGGCGCGCTCGCGCCGTTCGCGCGTCACCAACTGGTGCGCCAGCCGGGTCGGCTCGGGCAGAAAGCGCTCCTCGCGGCAGCAGGCGAGGGTGATCGCCACCGCCGTCTCGACGCTGACCTTGTTGCCGGGCGAGACGAAGAGGGGCGAGTGTCCCGGGCGCGTGCGGACTGCCGCGCCGATCACCTCGTCGTGGTCGACGAGCGGCGTCCACGCCCCGAAATCGCCAGCGGGGTCGTCGTACCTCCCGATGAGCCGGCTCTTGGCGCAGCCGATCGTCGGGCGGTCGAGGATGACGCCGACGTGCGTGGCAAAGCCGAAGCGGCGCGGGTGCGCGTATCCCTGCCCATCGAGGAGGAGGACGTCCGGCGCGTGCCTCAGGTCTCGGCAGGCGGCCAGCACCGCGGGCGTCTCGCGGAACGACAGGAGCCCGGGCACGTAGGGAAAGGTGACGGGGATCCAGGCGACAGAGGTCTCGATGATTTCCAAGGCCGGGAAGTCGAGGACGACCGCTGCCGCGCAGGCCATCGTCTGCCCGTCGACCTCGAGATAGGCGTTGTCGACGCCGGCCACCATCGTAATCTCCGCCAGCGAAATGGCGTCGGTCAGGTCGACCTGGCTGGCGAGGCGCGTCTGGATCGCCCGTGCTTCGGCCGGTGAGACATCCCAGGGATGGAGGTCGGCGATGCGCATTGTTGCCTCTGCAGCGCGGCGATCTGGCGCCCGCGCCCCGTCGTCGAGCGCGGGCGAGCCGACCTGCACTCGCACGATCGGGACCATGTCGCTCAGGCCCCAACGTCCCGCGCGGCGGCAACGTTCGTCTCTTCTCACGTGCCTCACCCGCGTGCGATGATTGCCCGGCGTCCATTTCGGCAAGCAATCCGGCGTGCAGAATTGAAGCAGGAGGGATTCATGGTGTTGTCCACGCGACTCCGCGGCAGATTCGTTTCGAGTGCGCTGGCGCTCGCCATCACGGCCGCCGGGCTCCCCGCGCTGGCGCTGGCGCAGCAGGCGACGCCGCTCGCCTCGCCGGAAGCGACGCCGGTCATGCAGCTTCCCCCCACCCCGGCTTACGCCGAGGTCGTGGCTACTGGTCTGGCAAATCCGCGCGGCATGGCATTCGGCCCCGATGGCGCGCTCTATGTCTCCGAGGCTGGCGTCGGCGGCGAGGGACCCTGCGCGACCGGGCCCGAGGGGAATATGCAGTGCTATGGCGCCAGCGGCGGCGTGACGAAGGTGATGGACGGCGCGGCGGAGCGCGTCGTCGATGGCCTCGCCTCCGTGGCGGGTGAGGGTGGCATGCAGGCGACCGGCCCCCACGATGTGGGGCTTTCCGGCGACAACCTCTACGTGCTGATCGGTCTCGGGGGCGACCCGGCAACGCGCGTCGACGTGAACGCCGGGGCGCAGCAGTTCGGCTACCTGATGGCGGTCGACGGCAACCAGGTCCACCCGGTTGCCGATGTTGCCGGCTACGAGACGAAGGCGAACCCGGACGGCGGGGCGCTCGATGCTAACCCCTTCGGCTTGCTGATGCACGCCGATGGCAGCGCGGTGATCTCCGATGCCGGCATGAACGCGCTCCTCGCGCTAGGGAGTGATGGCGCCATCTCGACCCTGGCCGTCTTCCCGCCTGAAAATGCCACGGCGCCGGATGGCTCCGAGATCCCGTCAGAGGCGGTGCCGACCGGCATCGCCCCCGCGCAGGACGGCTCGACGGTCGTTGGCCAACTGACGGGCTTCCCCTTCCCGGTCGGCGGCGCGAGGGTCTTCAGCGTTCCGGCGGACGGCGGGGAGCCGAGCATCACCCATGACGGCTTCACCAACATCATCGATGTGGCGACCGCGCCGGATGGCAGCGTCTACGTCCTCGAATTCAACAAGGGCGGCCTCCTCTCGATCGACCCGTCGAACCCGGCGAGCATGGAGGGGCAACTGACCCGCATCGCGCCGGACGGCACGAGCACCGTTATCGCCAGCGACGGCCTGATCGCGCCGACCGGCCTGGCGGTCGATGCACGCGGCGTCCCCTACGTGGCGGTCTATGGCGTGGCTGGCAACATGGGGCAGGTCTGGAAGATCACCCCGCCGGCGTAGGCCGACCAGTTCGCGATGGCGCCTTGAGCGGCCCCGGGTCTTTCCGGGGCCGCTCCATGTTCCACGCCGGACGATTCTCCATTACGATTCCAGCATGGCGAGTGAGACGGAAACACGATCAACTGGACACAAGGCCTCGGTCCGCGCCGAACGCGCGGCGGAGGTTGCGGCGCAGCACGCGGCGGCGGCCGAGAAGCAGGCGGCCCGGGGGAAGCGCGGCGCCCGCGAGCGGGTGCTCAGCCTTCTGGATGACGGATCGTTTCAGGAGCTCGATCCCTTTGTTCAGGGCCGGGCCACCCGCTTCGGCATGGATCGCGCGCGGCCCTACGGCGACGGGGTCGTCACCGGGTTCGGCACGATCGACGGGCGCAAGGTCGCGATCTTCTCGCAGGACTTCACCGTCTACGGCGGCTCGCTGGGAGAAGCGTTCGCCGAAAAGCTCGTCAAGCTGATGGATCTCGCCGCGCGCTATGGCGTGCCGGTCATCGGCATCAACGACTCGGCGGGGGCGCGCATCCAGGAGGGGGTCGAGGGGCTGGCCGGCTATGGCGAAGTCTTCTTCCGCAACGTCCAGCTCTCCGGCGTGGTGCCGCAGATCAGCCTGATCGCCGGGCCCTGCGCAGGCGGGGCAGTCTATTCGCCGGCGATGACCGACTTCGTGGCGATGGTGCAGGGGATCGGCCAGATGTTCATCACGGGGCCAGACGTGATCCGCACCGTCACCGGCGAGGAGGTGAGTCACGAGGCGCTGGGAGGGGCCGACGCCCATATGGCCCAGAGCGGCGTCGCCCATCTCGTCGCGACCGACGAGGACGACCTGAACGCGCAGACTCGCTACCTCCTCTCCTTCCTGCCGTCGAACAACCTGGAAGACCCGCCCTGGTTCGCCCCCGACGACGATCCCGAGCGGGAGTCTCCCCGGCTCGACGCGGTCGTCCCGGAGGAGAGCACGAAGCCGTACGACATGCACGAGGTGCTGGCGGAGATCGTCGACGACGGGGCATTCTTCGAGATCCAGGCCGGCTACGCGCCGAACATCATCTGCGGCTTCGGCCGCCTCGATGGGCATGCTGTCGGCGTGGTGGCGAACCAGCCGCGCCACCTCGCCGGCACGATCGACATCGCCGCCAGCGAGAAGGCCGCCCGGTTCGTCCGCACCTGCGACGCCTTCAATGTGCCGCTCCTCGTTTTCGAGGATGTCCCGGGCTTCCTGCCCGGCATCGATCAGGAGCACGAGGGGATCATCCGCCGCGGCTCGAAGCTCCTCTTCGCCTTCGCCGAGGCGACGGTGCCCCGGATCACGGTGATCACGCGAAAGGCGTATGGCGGCGCCTACGTCGTCATGAACTCGAAGCACATCGGGGCCGACTTCGCGGTCGCCTGGCCGACGGCCGAGATCGCCGTGATGGGCCCCGAGGCGGCGGTCGGGCTGGTCTTCCGGCGCGACCTGGCAGCCGCTGATGATCCGGTGGCGCGGCGCGCGGAGCTGGTCGCCGAGTACGAGGATCTCTTCGCCAGCCCCTGGCAGGCCGCCGGGCGGGGGTATATCGACGACGTCATCGAGCCGCGGCAGACGCGCCCTTGGTTGATCCGGGCGCTCGCCCTGGCCCGGTCGAAGCGGGTCTCCGCGCCGGCCCGCAAGCACGGCAACATCCCCCTGTGAATCGATTGCAAGGCGCCGGGGGACGTGGCAGCAGCACGCGGCAATCGTGTCATCCTGAGCGAAGCGAAGGATCCCGGCTCCCGAGAACCACGCCTCCTTCGAGCCGAGATGCTTCCTTCGTCAGCATGACACGCGTTAGGCGAGCCGCGGTCGATGGCGCGCCACTCGCTGGGCTGGTGGTCGAAATCACGCCCGAGCCGGCGCCGGCCGAGCGCGAGGCGATCCTCGTGGCGCTGCAGGCGATGCTCGCGGCGAGCGCGGGCAAGGAGGAGCAACCTCTGTCGCCGTGGGCGGCCGCCGGCCGGCGCGAGGCGCTCTCCCGGTGGCGGTCAGGCTCGCCGGTCCGCTGGGAGCATGGATACGACCGGGCCGCGACCTGGTGAAACCCGCTCCTGTCGTCGTCCTCGCGCTCGCCTGGTTCGCCGCGTTCAGCCTGCGCAGCGGCTTCGTAGGGCTCGGTCCGGCGCTGCCCGCCCTGACGGCCGATCTCGCCCTCTCCTTCGCCCAGTCGAGCATCCTCGTCTCGGTGCCGACCCTGTTGATGGGGTTGATGGCAGTGCCGGGCGGGTCGCTGGCCGACCGCTGGGGGCCAACCCGGGTCATCGCGCTTGGGCTGGCGCTGGTCGCCGTCGGTGGCGGACTGCGCGCCGTCGCCCCGGCGTATCCCCTCCTGCTCGTCATCTCCGTCGTCTTCGGCGCGGGCATCGGCATCGCGCAGCCGCCCCTGCCGCGCCTGATGCGCAGCCACTTCCCCGGCCGCCTCGGCGTGACGACCGGGGTCTACGCCTCGGGGCTGGTCAGCGGCTCGATCGTCGGCGCGGCGGCCTCCGGGGTGATGCTGGCGCGCACGGCTGGGGCCCACGGTTGGCGGCTGCCGGTGGCCGCTTGGGGCATCCTTGCGGGGGTGACGTTCCTCGTCTGGATGCTCGTGATGCGGCCGTGGCGCGCGCCAGAGCCGGAGCGGGGCATCCGGCGGATTTCGGTCGATCAGGCGGGAGAGGCCGCCGTCTGGTCGCCCTGGCGCGACCGGAAGATGTGGATCGCGGCGGGGATCTTCGCCGCGCAGGGGCTCGTCTACTACCTGCTGGTTGCCTGGCTGCCAGCTGTCTACAGCGAGGCGGGCGCCGACGCGACCGCGAGCGCGGCCCTCTTCGCGGTCTTCAACGCCTCGACCCTCCCCGGCATCCTTCTCTTTCCGATCTGGTCGGACCGCATCGGCCGCCGCCGGCCCCCGGTAATGCTCGCCTCGTGCCTCTACCTGATCGGCGTCCTCGGCCTGCTCTTCTTCCCCTTCGCCAACCCCTGGCGCTGGCTCTGGCCGGCCCTCGCCGGCTCGGGCGTGGCCGCGCTCTTCGGCATGTCGCTCGTCCTCCCGGCCGACATCGCCCCGCGCGGCCGGACCGGCTCGGCGGCCGGGATGGCCTTCGC
>JADYYO010000339.1 GCA_020853615.1 Thermomicrobiales bacterium | reverse complement strand
GGCGCATGACCTCCACCACCAAAGGATGATCGAGCGGGAGCGAGCCGAGCGGAGCATCCTCCACGTCGGGCACGTCCTCGCTGTCGATCGCCAGCAGCGCCCGCCCCGGACCAGCGGGGCGGATCGCAACGGCATCGGTCTCGACCGGCCGGCGCGGCGCCCCATCGTCATCCGGCAGCTCCGCGTACACGGCCATGCCCGGCGGCGACACCATCGGCAGGCGCCGGCCCACCATCGCGGCGACCCGATCCGCATCCGCCCCGGCCGCGTTGACGACCGCCACCACCGCGAGCGTCTGCCCGCCGGCCAGCGTCACCGACCTGACGCGCCCCGCCTCGACGCCGATGGCGACCACCTCGCCCCGGCTGCCAGTGAGCACGCGGCCGCCGACGTTGCGGACCATCTCCACCAGGCGCTTCGTCATGGCGAGCGTTTCGACCCACGCCTCCTCGGGGAACCAGGCGAACGGCTCCTCCTGATCGGCGACGCCCCCGGCCAGCCCTGGCTCGAGATTCGCCAGCACCTCGCGCGCCGGCAGCATCTCCGCCGCATAGCCCCACCCACGCAGCCGCTCCACCCGCTCGCGCAATGCCCGCGCCTCGCAGGGATCGGCATACCAGATCAGGTTCCCATCGACGTGGTACCAGTAGGCGGGCGCCAGCCGCCAGGCGAGGCGGCGATACTCCTGCATCGCCGCCGCATTCAGGTCGAAGTAGGCGCGCGGCAGCTTCGCGTTGGCGTTGATCCAGGCATACGAGGCCGCGGTCGCGCCATGCCCCGGCATGCCGCGATCGAGGAGGAGCACATCGAGCCCCTTCTCCGCGAGGCGGAAGGCCGTCGTCGCGCCGACGATCCCCGCCCCGATCACCGCCACGCGCGGCATCAGGCTCACCCGAGCGCCGACCATCCCCTCACTCCTCGAGCGTCCGGCGGCCGGCGAATCCGGCCTCGATCTCGTGCCAGAAGCGGATGCTGGCGCCCTCGCCCAGCCGCCAGCAGAGGAAGATGACGCGGCCCTCGCGCAGCGCCGGAAAGTCGATCAGCCCATGGTCGAGGCTCTTGACCTCGATCCCCTGCGCGCCGAGATGATCGACGCCGGCGGCAAGCTCCATCGTCAGGGTGTGGATGCGCACCTCGAGCTCGCGCGCCTCGGCAGCGTGGCCATTGAGGCGCATGGCGGGCGTGAGCCGCTCCAGCGAGGCGAGCGCGGTATCGAGCGCGACCTTCCGCGCGCGCATCTCCAGCAGGAGGGGCATGATCTCCGGCAGCAGATCGTTCGCCTCGTCGACCGTGAAGATCCGCGGCCACGACGCGGGGTCGTGGGGATCCCGGAGCCAGCGCTCGCTCATCATCGCGATCTCCAGCCGTCCGCGTCGGGAAGCGACGGCCGCTCGGGAGGCGGGGTGACGTCGCCCATCCCGCCCCACTGCCGGCGATCGTCGCGGGAGTCAGGCGGAGCAGAGTTCGTGCCCCGCCCGAAGAGCCGCCCGAGGAACCCCGGCTCGCGCGGCGGCCGGGAGGCCGCTTCCAGCCGCTGGCGCAGCTCGCGGTCGAGCCGCTTTCGGTCGGGCCCGATCAGCCGCAGCCCCGGCGGCTCCGACTCCGGCGCGCCGGGGACGATGATGTCCGTCGCCTCGTAGAGCCCGAGGCCCCGGTCCGCCGCGTAGGCCGCCGTCTCCAGCAGGAGGCCGACGATCGCGGGAGCGTCCATCTCCGCCTCGGTCATGCGCCGCGCCAGCCGCTCCATCCGCTCCTGCAGCATCTCCTGGAACCGCGCCGTCTGCGCCGGCGGCAGAAAGGCGCCCCCCATGCTCCCCCCACTGGCATCGAGCCGGATCGGCATCGCGCGGGCGGCGCGGGTCTCCAGCCCGGCATCGCCGAAGAGGCGAGACGGCGGTCGCATCAGCATGCCGATGCCCCGGTCGAAGCGCGCCTCGAGTTGCGTCAGCCCTGCGCCGGGGAGGTAGAAGACCGGCTCCACGGCGGCGAGGAGGCGCGCCAGCCCATAGGTGATGGCGTTCGCGCCCATTTCGCCACCGGCCAGCGCCCCCGCATAGCCGCGGCGGGCGCGGGCGATCTCCATGCCGACCCACGCCTCGTGCGGCGCCAAGCCCGCGGGCGCCTCCTCGCCAGCGACCGTGGCGACATACCGGGCCACGAACGCCGGGTCGTAGGGGTGCAGCGTAATCAGATCGCTCATGCGCCGGTGCTTCCCATCTCCCGCTCCATGCCCACTATCATACGTGCATGCCAATTTCGGGCCTGCCCCTGAGCGAGCATCTCCCGGCGCCGCGCAACGCCGCCATCCTCCTTCTGGGCGGCGACGATGAGCTGCAGCCCGCGCTGGAGCGCGCCGGCTACCGGGTCGACCGCCACGCGCTCGACACTGGCCCTCTGGCGCAGCTCGCCGGGCTTCCCCTCTCGCCGCCGGTCGTCGCCTGGCCCTTCCCCGACGCGGCCTACGACGCCGTCATCCTGCTCGACGAGTTGGCGCTGACCGTGCAGGAGGAGGCGACGCTGGCCGAGGCGGCGCGGGTGCTCCACCCCGGCGGGATCCTTCTGCTGCGCGTGCCGGCGGCCGGCCGCCTCGCCTGGCTCGACGGCTTCAACGCCTACCGCTACCTGCGCGAAACCTCCCGGCGCGGCTGCCCGCTGCCGCAAGTGGAGGGGACCGGCTGGCGCCGGCACTACCCCCGCGAAGATCTGGAGGCGCTGCTGCGCCCACATTTCCACCTGCGCGCGATCCGCGGCTCGGGGGTCGGCTTCGCCGATGCCGCGCGGCTCGGCCTTCTCCTCTATTGGCGCTGGGCGCGCACCTCGGACAAGGGCGATGCGGCGATCGCATGCGTGCCGCGGCGCGTGATGCGGCTGGAAGGCCGCGTGAATCTCGCCGGGCGCGGCTACTCACTCGTCGCCGCCGCCGAACGCCGATCACCGGACGTGTCATGCTGAGGTACGAAGCATCCCGGCTCGGGGGAAGTGGGCGTTCCGGGAGGCGAGATCCTTCGCTTCGCTCAGGCTGACACGTCTGTCGGCATGACACGACATCGAGATGGCGTTGCCGGCGCAAATCAAGCGCTGCCCGCGATCTCCCGCCTCTGCCGCGAGCATGCCCAGGTTGCTCGGGCTGCTCGCCAGCCCGAACAGGCTCCCTTCCCGCCGCTTGATGGCAGCGCTCTCTTCCAGCAGCGCCGGGGCGCGGGCGACATCGCCCGTGTTCCAGACGGCGGTGGCCAGATTGTTCAGAATCAACGCCACGCGCAGGGGAGCCGCGAGCTCCCGGGCGATGGCGAGCGCCTCTTCCTGCGTCTGCACCGCCCGGTCGAAATCGCCGCGCGATTCCACGACCGCTCCGAGGTTGGCGAGCGCGCCGGTCATGCGCGCGCAGTCGTTATCCACCCGCCAGATTACAAGCGCCTCTTTGAACGCGGTCATCGCGACCAGGCGATCACCCTGCCGCCATGCGATGTTCGCCAGGCCCTCGAGGGTCAGCGCCTGCATGCCAGTCGACTCATCGATGTCAGCGAAGAGGAACGTCACGATCCCGCTTGGCAGCGGCCAATCTGCTGGCGTGGCCATGCGCGGCGGTGTAGACGGGGGCGATGGGTGGACGTGGGTAATGGGTGATGGGTGTTGGGTGATAGGGGCGTAGGGGCGACGCCGGCGTCGCCCGGGCCGATCCGCCGCGAAGGTCCAGGTCGGCAACGACGTTGCCAGGCATGCATCCCCCGGCAGGGGAGCCCGGGCGATGCCGGCATCGCCCCTACAGCCGATATCCCATCACCCACGTCCACCCATCACCCTATCGCACCGCCACCAACGCGAGCAGCACCAGTCCCAGGACGACCCGGTAGACGATGAAGACGGTGGTGCTGGCGCGCTGCAGGTAGCGGATCAGGCCCCAGATCGCGGCGAAGCCGGCGACCGCCGAAGTCGCCAGCCCGATGGCGAAGATGCCCAACTGCGCCGCATCGAGCCCCGAGGTCAGGACATCGAGCAGCCCCTTCGCGCCCGCCGCCGCGATGATCGGAGAGCCGAGCAGAAAGGAGAAGCGCGCCGCATCGGCCCGCTCGAGGCCCCGGAAGAGCCCGGCGGTGATGGTCGAGCCGGAGCGGGAGACGCCGGGGATGAGCGCGGCGGCCTGCGCGAGGCCGATGATCGCGGCGTCGCGCACCGTCAGGCTCTCGAGGTCGCGGACGTGCCGGGCCACGCGCTCCGCCCAATAGAGGAGGAGGGCGAGGGCGATCAACGCGACGGCGACGGCGACGATGACCCGGTCCGGAGAGACGCCAACCGGGTGATACAGCTCGTCGATGAAATCCTGCCCGAGCAGGCCCGCGATCAACCCCGGGATGGTGCCGAGGATGATGAGGAGCGCGAGGCGGCCGAGAAAGTCCTCGGAACCGCGCGAGTGGAGCGTCGCCGCGGGGCGGGCGATGGCGCCTGGCAAGGCCATCACCATCCCGATCAGTTCGCGCCAGAAGTAGACGATGACCGCGACCAGGGTGCCGAGATGCAGGGCGGCATCGAACGCCAGCCCGGGCGAATCCCAGCCGAGGAGCCAGGGGACGATCAGCAGGTGCGCCGACGAGGAGACCGGCAGAAACTCGGTCAGCCCCTGCACGATGCCGTAGACGATCGCCTGCCAGACGGTCATTTTCTCCCCCGCAAGCTCCCGGTGCCCGGCCGCGCCGTGCGGCGCTCCGGCCCAACCTCCTCCACCGTCTCCCGCTCGACAGCCTGGGCCATGGTGATGTGCTGCCGCCCGAGGACGCCAATGCGCCACCATTCGATCGCGCCCCAGATCGTCACCGGCAGCCAGAGGAGGACGTGTAGGAGGACCGCATAGGAGAGGGCCAACCCGCGACCGACCCCCAGCGCCCCATTTGCCGCCAGCATCACGCCGGCCTCGAAGGTGCCGACGTAGCCGGGGCCGGAGGGGACGAGCGTGGCGAGGTTGCCGATCGCCGTCGTCAGCATCGCGCCAATGGGGGTGATCGCCGCCTGCAGCGAGCCGCCGAAGGCGCGGGCGAGCGTCCAGTACATCGAAGCCTCGAAGCTCCAGGCGAGGATCGAGGTGAGCGCAACCAGGGCCAGGTCGCCCCGCCGCGAGAGGACGCCGAGCCCCGCCAGGAACGACTCGGTCATCCGCTCGACCCGCTTCGCCAGGGAGGCCGGGAGGGGGCCAAGGAGGAGCCGCAGCAGCCGGTCGCGCAGCGTGCCGCCGATCAGGAGGACGACCATGCCGGCGATGGCGACGGCGAAGACCGCCGCGGCGACGAGCGCGACATGCTGCAGCTCGGCGGTCAGGCCGATCGCCATCGCCGCGCCGCCGATGAAGAGGAGCATCGTCAGCCCGTCGAAGAGGCGCTCGACGGCGATCGTCGCCAGGCTCGCCGTTTTGCGCACGCCATAGCGCTGCTCCAGCGCCCAGGCGCGCACCAGCTCGCCCGTGCGCAGGGGGAGGACGTTATTCGCCGCGTAGCCGACGATCAGAACCGGGAAGACCTCGCGGGTCGAGATCTCCTCGACCGGGCGCAGCAGGACGTGCCAGCGGTAGGCGCGCACGCTGATCCCCGTGTATTGGAGGACGAGCGCGAGCGGGAGATAGCGCCAGTCGACGCGGCTGAAGGCATCGCGGATCTCGGCCGGGTCCTGCCCGCGAAAGGCGAGGACCAGGAAGACGAGGCTGATGGGGATGCCGATCCAGACGCGAGGCGACCGGAAGGGGGATTTCGACGGGGCGGATGGCGTCGTTTCGAGGTCAGACTGCACAGGCGAGCATGCTCCGGGATTCTCTGCCTGCCGCGCGGGAGGCAACCCGGCGTGCCGGAGCGGGAGTATACGCCGAGAGGCGCGGGCACGACCGGTCGCGGCGAACAGTCCTGGCCGCACGGGAGCCAGCATTCATTGTTGAAGCGCGGTGGGAGAAGCGCTCCTCTGGCGCGCGAGCCGTGCATTGGTTCGATGCCAGAGCGCACCCTCGATTGCCAGTCATACCCACAACTACTGGAAAGCGGTCTTTCTAGCTAGCTTTCGAGTTCGATGCCGTACCGTGGCTTGGCCTCCCAACAACAATGACGAACGAGGAGGAAGCGACTGCAAGCGCGAACCGGCGGTTGCCCGGAGGGACATATCGCGGTATACTTCACCTCGGAACCTAAGCCTCTGGCCGAACGTGGGACCATAGCCCGCGTTCTTTTGTGTTCGGAGGCAGAAATCGTCGCATTGGCGGCGGGTTCCGGCGCCCTGGGCCAGGGTCAGTCCACGTTCCCCACAGTCCGTGTCAACTGCGCCCGCCGGGCGCCGCGGCGCCGCGCTGGTGCGGCACGCCGTCCCATGCTGGGCTGCCGTCCGCCGGAGCCCCAGGAAAGGAGCATCGCGGGCATGAAGAGTGATCTGCAGACTGCCATCGCCCAGATTGCTGCCGAGCGTGGCATTCCCCGCGAGGCGGTGCAGTCGTCAGTCGAGCACGCCCTGGAAAACGTGTATCGCAAGATGGCCAACACCGAGGAGCCGGTCGAGGCCAGGATGGACCCCGTGACGGGCGCCATCCGCATTTCCGCTGTCAAGCAGGTCGTCGAGGAGGTCACCGATCCGCTCAGCCAGATCACGCTGGCCGAGGCGCTCGCCTACGCGCCGAACCCGCGCGTCGGGGATGAGATTCGCATCGAGCGCACCCCGGAGAACTTCGGGCGCATCGCGGCGCAGACGGTGAAGCAGGTCGTCCTGCAGCGAATCCGCGATTACGAGCGGGACACCATTTACGAAGAGTTCCACGACAAGCAGGGCGAGGTGCTGAATGGCACCGTCCAGCGCGCCGACCCGCGCGCTGTCATCGTCGAGCTGAACAAGGCCGAGGCGGTGATGCCGGCCCGCGAGCAGGTGCCGACCGAGCGCTACCGGCCCGGGCAGCGGGTGAAGGTGCTGCTGGTCGAGGTGAACAAGGATCAGCGCGGGCCGCAACTGATCGTCTCCCGCTCGCACCCGGGACTGATTCGCCGCCTCTTCGAGCAGGAGGTGCCGGAGATCTTCTCGGGCGCGGTCGAGATCATGGAGGTCGCCCGCGAGCCGGGCCTGCGCTCCAAGGTCGCCGTCGCCGCCCGGCAGGAGAAGGTCGACCCGGTCGGCGCCTGCGTCGGGGTGCGCGGGGTGCGCATCCAGAATATCGTCAACGAGTTGTACGGCGAGAAGATCGACGTCATCGAGTGGTCGCCGGACACGGCACAATTCATCGCCAACGCGCTCTCGCCGGCCAAGCCGAGCTCGGTCACGCTCGACGAGCCGAACAAGGTCGCCACGGTCATCGTGCCGACCGACCAGATGTCGCTGGCGATCGGCAAGGAGGGGCAGAACGCCCGCCTCGCCTACAAGCTGACCGGCTGGCGGATCGACATCAAGGACCCGAGCGCGCTGCAGGAGATGGACGAAGACCTGCTGCGGCAGGCGCGCGCGGCGCTGGCCGAGTCGCAGAGCGACGACTTCGCGTGGCAGGGCCGCCAGCCCCGGCTGGTCCGCCCCGACGCCACCATTTCGGTCCGCGACAGGACGTTCGGCCCGCTCGATGCCGACCTCATCGGCATGAGCGTCGACGTCGATCTGCGCGGCCCGACGCTGGAGGTCTTTTACAACCGGGAGCTGCGGCACCGGTACGATTTCGAAACCGGCGAGTCGCTGTCGCTCGAGGATGAGCCCATTCCCGTCGCCGGGAGGGGGGCCTGATCGTGGAGACGCCGGGGGTGGCGCTGCGCTCAGGGGGAGACGGCCTGACGGCCTCAGGGGGTGAAGGGGGAGAAATGGATGATTCCTCAACCCCGCTTCACCCCCTGAGCGAAGCGGCACCCCCTAAGGCGAAGCCATCACCCCCTCGCCGCAAGGGGTCGCGTCCGAAGCACGTGCCGCGGCGAATGTGCATCGTCTGCCGCGACCACGATGCCAAGCGCGCGCTGCATCGCATCGTGCGCACGCCGGAGGGCGTGGTAGAACCGGATCCAACGGGCCGTCGCAACGGCCGAGGCGCCTATCTCTGTTCGCGGGAAGCGTGTTGGGAGAAAGCGTTGACGAGCGGGCTACTGGCTCGCGCCCTGAATGTGGAGATTGAGAAGGAAACGATAGACGCGCTGCGCCGCCATGCGGCCACGCTGTCGTTGGAGGCAGCGGGGGCCGGCGCGGCGCGCGCCACGGGAGGAGAACGCTAATGGCAAGTACGTATCAAGGTCGGCGAAGCGGTGGATCGCGTCGATCGTCTGGAGGCAAGGGTGGCCGCGGCAAGGGTGGCCGCGGCGCGCGGACCGTTGCCGTTCGTCGCACCGCGCCGCTCGTTCGCGAACCAGTGACGCTTCCCTCCGTTCTGACGCTGGGTGAGCTTGCGGAGAAGCTGGAGACCACCGGCGTCGAGGTCATCAAGGAGCTGATGAAGCTCGGCATGATGGCCACCATCAACCAGCAGATCGATTACGCCACCGCCGCACGCGTGGCGCAGGCGCTGGGCTGGGAGACGAACGAGGAGGAGTCGGCCCTCGCCGGTGAGGGAGACAATTTCGAGACCCGTCGCATCGAGGCGGAAGCCGACCCCGAAGCGAAGGCGCGGCCGCCGGTCGTCACCATCATGGGGCACGTCGACCACGGCAAGACCAAGCTGCTCGACTCCATCCGCTCCGCGAACGTGGCGGAAGGGGAGGCGGGCGGCATCACCCAGCACATCGGCGCGTATCAGGTCGACACCCAGGGGCGGAAGATCACCTTCCTCGACACCCCGGGCCACGAGGCCTTCACCGCCATGCGCGCCCGGGGGGCGCAGGCGACCGACGTCGCCGTGCTGGTGGTGGCCGCGGACGACGGCGTAATGCCGACCACCCGCGAGGCGGTCGCGCACATCAAGTCGGCGCAGGTGCCGATGGTCGTCGCCATCAACAAGATCGACCTGCCGACGGCCAACCCCGACCGTATCAAGCAGCAGCTCTCCGAGATCGAGGTCATGCCGGAGGAGTGGGGCGGCGACGTCCCCTTCGTCGAGGTCTCGGCGCGGGAGAAGCTGGGGCTGGACGATCTGCTGGAGGTGATCACCCTCGTCGCCGACGTCAACGAGCTGAAGGCGAACCCGCACAAGCCGGCCAGCGGCGTCGTGGTCGAGGCGAAGGTCGACCGCACGCGAGGCCCGGTGGCCACGCTGCTGGTGCAAAGCGGCACGCTCAACCCGCGCGACGCCGTCGTGGCCGGGGCGACCTGGGGCCGCGTCAAGGCGATGTTCGACGACCGCGGCCGCAAGATCCGGCGCGCCGAGCCGAGCACCCCGGTCGAGATCCTCGGCCTGCTCGAGGCGCCGCAGGCAGGGGACACCTTCACCGTCTTCGAGGACGAGAAGATGGCGCGCGAGGTGGCCGAGCGCCGCGCCGCGCAGCGCCGTGCCGAGTCGCTGACCGCCGACCGCTCCTTCAAGCTGACCGACCTGTCGCACGAGGTGAGCGAGGGCGGCATCGCCGAACTGCGCGTCATCATCAAGGCGGACGTCTCCGGCTCGCTGGGGGCGATCCAGTCGTCGCTGCTCAAGCTGAATGAGGAGGTCCCCGAGGGGGTCCAGCTCAGCATCACCTACGCGGGCACCGGCGCCATCGGCGAGTCGGATGTGAGCCTGGCCGTCGCCACGCGCTCGATCATCATCGGCTTCAACGTGCGGCCGGATGTCGCGGCGAAGCGGGCCGCCGACGCGACGGGCGTCGACATCCGCTTCTACAACATCATCTACCACCTGCTGGACGAGGTGAAGGCGGCCATGACGGGTCTCCTCGCCCCGGTCTACCACGACCAGACGGACGGCTACGCCGAGGTCCGCGAGACCTTCCGGCTGCCGGGCGGCGATGTGGCCGCGGGGCTCTACGTGCTCGACGGCAAGATCAACCGGAACAGCCGGGTGCGCGTCCTCCGCAGCGGCACGGTGATGCACGAGGGGACGGTGAAGTCGCTCAAGCGCTTCAAGGACGATGTCCGCGAGGTGGCGGCCGGCTACGAGTGCGGCATCGGCCTCGACGGCTACAACGACCTCCAGACCGGCGATCAGCTCGAGTTCTTCCACCGGGAAGAGGTGGCGCGAGCCTAGTCGGCCAGTCGGCAAGCCGGCGAGACGGCGAGAATGCACCGCGTTCTCTTGCCGGCTCGCCGACTAGCCGGCTTGCCGTCTTCCGGAGGCAGCAATGACCAGGCGCACACTACAGATGGGCGAGTTTCTCCGCCAGGAGGTCACCGACATCATTCGCTCGGAGCTGGACGACCCGCGGCTCGGCTTCTGGACCGTCACCCGGGTCGAGGTGCCGACCGATCTGCGCACCGCGAAGGTCTACGTCTCGGTCCTCGGCTCGGATGGGGAGAGGAAGGAGACGCTGGAGGCGCTGCGCGGTGCCTCCGGGTTCATTCGCGGCCACCTCAAGCCACGCATGCGGACGCGTATCATTCCCGATCTCGACTTTCGCGACGATCGTTCGATGGAACACGCTGAAGAGATCGATCGCACGTTGCGCGAGCTGAAGGGGGGTAGGGGGGAAAGGGGGACAGGGGGAATGCGCCGCGAAGTTGGCAAGGCGCCAGTTGTCGCGCCGTCTTCTCCCTCCTCCCCCCCTCCTCCCCTCTCCCCCTCGACGGAGGAAGAGGCGTGAGCGATTCCTGGGTCATCGATCCGGCCGATGCGGCCGCCGCACTCGAGGTGTTGCGCGGGGCCAGGACCGTCCTCATGCCGACGCACCAGAATGTCGACGCCGATGGGCTCTCGTCGCCGCTGGCGATGCGGCTGGCGCTCGCCGAATACGGGGTCGATGCCTACCCGGTCATCACCGATGGCGACCTGCCATCCAACCTCCGCTTCCTGCCGGGGATCGAGTCGGTGCTGATCTACGGGCAGGACGAGCTGCCCGACTACGACCTCATCTGCCTCATCGACTGCGCCGACCGCAAGCGGCTGGGCAACTTCGCCAAGGACGATCCGTCGCGCCTCGACGGCTCGGTGCCGATCGTCAACATCGACCATCACAAGACGAACAGCCGGTTCGGGGTGGTGAACATCGTCGAGCCGGAAGCGTCGTCTTCGGGCGAGATCGTGGCCGAGATCTTCAAGCTCTGGGGCCTCGAGATCACCCCGGATATCGCCCGGAATCTGCTGGCCGGCATCTACGGCGACACCCTCGGCCTGCGCACCCCATCGACCACGCCCCACACCATCCGGACGGTGGCCGATCTGGTCGAGCGCGGCGCCGAGCTGGAGCCGGTGGTCGACCACATCTTCCGCCTGAAGCCCCGCTCGACGATCTGCCTCTGGGAGCACGCGCTCCACAACATCCGCTGGAACGGCCCCATCATCTGGACCGAGATGACCCGCGAGGGGTTCCAGCAGTGCGGCGCCGAGATGTCGGAGGCGGAGGGGATCGTCAACTTCCTCTCCGGCACGCAGGGTTCGCGCGTGGCCGTCATCCTCTACCAGGACGAGGACAAGCAGGGATGGCGCGTCAGCCTGCGCGGGCTGGAGAAGACGCTCGATGTCTCCGCCATCGCCGCCCACTTCGGCGGCGGCGGGCACCCGCTCGCCGCGGGCGCCCATGTGGAGGGGGGCGAGGCGGAGAAGCAGGCGTTCATTCAGAAGGTCGCCGAGCTCGTGGCGGAGACGCCGGAGCTGGAAGCGGTGCCTGTTGGGTGATGGGCGGCGGGTGATGGGTGTTGGACTATCAGCTATCAGCTATCGGCTTTCGGCTTTTGGCTGTTGGCTCCTGGCTGACGACGTCCGGCGTCCGCCCGGTTCCTTGCCAATTTGGGGGGCCGCCGTCTCCATCCCCCATCACCTCATCACCCCATGACCCCAACACCCAACACCCAGCACCCAGCACCCAGCACCCATTCCGCCTCCCTCCACGGCTACCTCGTGATCAACAAGCCGGCCGGCTGGACCAGCTTCGACGTCGTCGCCCGAGCGCGAAGGCTGCTCGGGGAAAGGCGGATCGGGCACGCGGGCACGCTCGACCCGGCGGCGACGGGGGTGCTGCCGCTCGCGGTGGGCATGGCGACAAAGACGCTGGAGTTCCTCAACGAGGCCTCGAAGAGCTACCTCGCCGAGGTGACCTTCGGCGTAGAGACGGACAGCTTCGACATCGATGGCCGCGTCACGCGCGTGGCCAGTGCGGAGCATCTCGCCCGGGATGACATATCGGCCGCGCTGCGGCACTTTCTCGGCCCGGGCGAGCAGATTCCGCCCATGCACTCCGCGATCAAGATCGGCGGGCAGAAGCTCTACGACCTGGCGCGGCGCGGCAAGGAGATCGCGCGCCCGCCGCGGCCGGTGACCTTCCATCTCCTCGAGCTGCTCGCCTGGTCGCCGCCAACCGCGACGATCCTCATCGACTGCTCGAAGGGGACCTACATCCGCTCGCTGGCGCGCGACCTGGGCGAGGCAGTCGGCACGGGCGCCTACCTCTCCAATCTGGTGCGGCTGCGCAGCGGGCCGTTCGGCCTCTGCGACGCGATCACGATGGGGGAGTTGGAGCAGCTCGACCTTCCCTGGGCCTGGCCCGCGATCGCCATCCATCCCGATCTCCCCGTCCAGGAGTGGCCGGCGCTGATCCTCGACGAGGAGGGTGCGCGCCGCTGGCGTCAGGGCGGGACGGTTCGCGCGCGAGGGGCAGCAGAGGGCCCGATTCGCGCCTACGATGCTCTGGGTGACTGGCTGGGAACGGGGAGCGCCGATCCCGCCGGCGCCGGCTGGCGACCGCGCAAGGTCGTTGCGGAGGAGGGGAGCGCCGCATGAGCGAGCGCTGTGTCACGCCTGGGCCGATCGCCATCGACGAGCTAAGCCGGGGCGAGCGGATCGTCACCATCGGCACCTTCGATGGCGTCCATCGCGGGCACCAGCGGCTGCTCGATCAGGCGGTCGCGCGAGGCGAGGAGCTTGGCCTGCCGGTCGCCGGCGTCACCTTCGAGCCAGTACCCGCCGCCGTCCTCCGGCCCGACGCCTTCCCGGGCCGCATCTCCACGCCGGAGAAGAAGCTGGAGTTGCTGGCCGAGGCCGGCCTCGACGAGATCGTGGTCATCCCCTTCACAACGGAGCTTTCGCGCCTCTCGCCCGAGGCGTTCATGCGCATGCTGAAGGAGAAGACGGGACTGCGCGAGCTCTGGGTTGGCGAGGAGTTCGCGCTCGGCAAGGACCGCGCGGGGACGGTCGAGCGCCTGCGGGAGATTGGCGACGACCTCGGCTTCCGCGTCGTGGCCGTACCCCGGCTGACCAACGGGACGGAGGTCGTCTCCTCCTCGCGGGTGCGCGCGGCGGCAATGAGCGGCGACGTGGCCACCGTCCGGCGCCTCCTCGGCCGCCCCTTCCGCGTCAGCGGCGAAGTGGTCCGCGGCCAGCAGCTCGGCCGGCAGCTCGGCTTCCCGACGGCCAACGTGCACCCGCCCCGCGACCTGGCTCCGCTCGCCGACGGAATCTACGCGGCCTGGGCCTGGCTGCCGGGGGAAGACACGCCGCATCCGGCCGTCGCCTACATCGGCAGCCGCCCGACCGCCGACGACGGCGACCGCATGGTCGAGACACACCTGCTCGATTTCGACGGCGACCTCTACGGCAAGACCATCGCCACCGACTTCGTGGAGCGCGTCCGCCCCGACGCCCGCTTCGCCTCCCTGGACGACCTCGTCGCCCAGCAGCGCATCGACAAGGCGCAAGCCTGGGAGGTGCTGCTGGGCGATGGGTGATGGCCGTTGGCTATTGGCTGCTGGCTGTTGGCCTCTGGCTTCTGGCCGTTGGCTTCTCACTCACGACTTTCGACTTTCGACTCACGACTGCTCGGCTCGTCTCTTGCCGGCTTGCCAGCTTGCCGTCTCCGCTTCCCGGCTCCTCGACTACGGCGCCAGCGCCACGCACTCCACCTCGACCAGCGCGCCCATCGGCAGCTTCGCCACCTGGACCGTCGAGCGGGAGGGGGCGTCGGCGCCGAGATAGCGGCCGTAGACCGCGTTGAAAGCGGCGAAGTCGTTCAGGTCGGCCAGGAAGCAGGTTGTCTTCATGATCCGGTCAAGGCCCGAGCCCGCCGCCTGTAGCACCTCGGCCAGGTTCTGCATCACCCGCTCCGTCTGTGCGGTGATGTCCCCCTCGACCAATTTCATCGTCTCCGGATCGACCGGGATCTGGCCCGCCGTGAAGACGAAGCCGTTCGCCACGATCGCCTGCGAGTAGGGGCCGATCGCCGCCGGCGCCTTCTCCGTCGCCACCACGGTCCGCTCTGCTTGCTCCGCCACCGTCGCTCCCTCCAGTTCACGTCGAATGCGCGGCGCTCGCCGCGCGACGGGACGGGCGAGTCTATCCCGGCGCCGCACGCCGGGCAACCCATTCTCATTGCAGCGCCCGGCAACCGCGGTGTCATCCTGAGCTTGCGAAGGATCTCGGCTCCCCGAAGTTACGTCTTCCCTGAGTCGAGATGCTTTGTTCCTCAGCATGCCACGCCGCGGGCATGCCCCTGTCGCCCATCGGCCTCTCGCCTCCGCTCTTGCTGGCTCAACTCGCTGTGACTCTGGGACCAACGGCAGGGCGTGCGCTCTGGCCGGCGCCCTGCCCCATCCCTATACTCGGGTGACGAGGTACGCTCTTGACCAGGTCCTACCCGCGGGAGAGTCGATGAACGTTACCGAGCGGCTGGGCTCTGCCCATGCCGGCGCCCGGGCCATCGGCCTGCCTTTGCCACCCCCGTCCGCCAGGTTGTCGCGCATCGCGACGCTGGCATTTCTCGGTGTCGTCCTCTTCGTCGTCGCGGGCGCGGCCGGGCTCGGTCTCTACGCCTCCTCCCATGCCGGGCGCATCTACGAGGGGATCCACGTCGGCGACCTGAACGTCGGCGGCCTCACGCCAAGCGAAGCCGGAGAGGCGCTCGACCGCCACTTCACGGCCTATGCCTCCACGCCGCTGACGCTTGTGGCCGGCAATCAGACCTTCCACCTCGCGCCATCCGCCATCGGGGCGCGCCTCGACAGCGCCGCGACGGTCGACGCCGCTATGGCTTGGGGGCGGGACGGCTCGCTCTTCGCGCAGTCGCAGGCGTGGGCGCAGGCGCTGGTGCATGGCGTCGACATCGCGCCGGTCATCACCGTCGATCCCGCGCGCGCCCGCGACCAGCTCGCCGCCTTCGCGCCGGAGATCGTCAAGCCGGCGAGCAACGCGGCCCTGACCTTCGACACCTCCGGCCGCCCGGCGATCGTGCCCGACGTCACCGGCGTCCGCCTCGATTACGC
>JADYYO010000338.1 GCA_020853615.1 Thermomicrobiales bacterium | reverse complement strand
TCGGCCTCCGGCTAGAATGCAGGGCCTGTTCGCCAGTCGGACATGTGCTGGCGCATATTCGTTGCATCTTTTAGCGGGAGTCGGGGAATGGGGAGCATGCTGGCCGATCAACGACTACGACCGGTGGAACGCCACACGCTGGCGCAGCAGGTCATGGAGCGCCTGGTCGAGTTCGTCACCGAGGGCGATCTGAAGCCTGGCGAGGCGCTGCCCTCGCAGCACCAACTGGCCCAGCGGTTAGGTGTTAGCCGCCCGGTCCTGCGTGAGGCAATGCAGGGCCTTGCCTCGATCGGCTTTCTGGAGATTCGGCCGGGAAGTGGCTGCTACGTCGGTCGCACTACCGCCGGGACCGACACGCATACTCTCTTCGAGATCCTGACGCACGAGGCGGCGCTCGAGGCGTTGGAGGCGCGGATGGTCGTCGAGGTCGAGTTGGCCGGGCTCGCGGCGCAGCGCGCGACCGAGGCCGATCATCACGCGATCGAAGAGGCGCTGATTCAATTACGCGCTGCGATCGCCGAGGGGGCGGAAACCTCGGAGATCACCGTCGCCGTCCACCGCCTCCTGGCAAGCGCGGGTCATAACGCCTTCCTGCAGCAGATGTCCCAGCTGCTCGACCAGGCGCGTGTCGTGCAGTTCACACGGGTGGCGACGGCTCTGCCCGACGTCAAGGCCGGCGAGTACGAGAGCCATCTTGCTCTCTACGAGGCCATCCGCTCGGGCGACCCGGATCGGGCCCGGGCCGCGATGCGGGAGCATCTCCAGGTCGCTCATGGCCTGGAAGAGCGGATCAGTGGGAACAAGCGCCAACTCGATGTCGATAATCGGCAGGGCCCTATTGACAACCAGCCAGCACATCGATAGGATCCGGCCAACAGGTCAAACCAGTTGAACTGCATTCGCGGCGCGAGGAAGCGACTGATGCCTGTCGGCATTGAATGTCACGGCGGCATTGCCACCCTTCCCCTCATCTTTTGGCCAGCGCCTCGACCGGACGATCCACCGCCGCGTGATCTCGTTGCCGCGGACTCGCGCGGGACCATCACCGTATAGGGAGAGGGCATGGCGGGAAACGCGATCCAGCAGGTACCGGTCGAGATCAATCAGCAGCGGCTACTCGATCTTGCCGCGGATCTCGTCCGGATCCCAAGCGAGAATCCGCCCGGGAACGAAGCGGCAGTCGCCGACTTCCTCACCGCCTACTTCCGCCACCTCGGCATCGAGCCGACCGTGCAGGAGATGGCGCCCGGTCGGCCGAACGTCCTGGTGCGCCTCGAGGGGCATGAGCCGGGGCCGCACCTCATTTTCAACGGTCACACCGACGTGGTCCCCGCTGGCCCAGGCTGGACGACCGATCCCTACGGCGGGGAGATCCGGGGCGGCCGGCTCTACGGCCGGGGATCGGCTGACATGAAGGGCGGCGTGGCGGCGATGATCGAGGCGGCGCTGACCGTCTACCAGGGAACGCCATTTCGCGGCGCGATCACCCTCGCCATGGTCGCTGACGAAGAGGAAGGCGGGGGAGGGACCCGCCACGCCGTGCAGCAGGGGCTGCGTGGCGACTGGGCGATCATCCCTGAGCCGACCGATCTGCGGCCCGTGATCGCGCACAAGGGCGACTTCAACTTCTCCATCACCGTTCAAGGCCAGGCCGCGCACGGCAGCGTCCCGGAGCGCGGGGTCAACGCCATCTACGGCGCGGGGCGGCTCCTGACGGCGATCCAGGAGCTGAACGCGCGCCTGGCGAAGCGCTCCCATCCCCTCGTCGGCACCCCCACGATCTCTGTCGGCACGATCCACGGCGGCGAGATCACCTGCATGGTCCCGGCGGTCTGTCGCGTCGCCGTTGATCGCCGGGTCATTCCGGGCGAGCGGCCAGACGACGTTATCGATGAGGTGCGCGAGCTCCTTGCCACCCTCGCGGAGGACGATCCTGACTTCCGGGCGGAGATGGAGGTCCCCATCCAGGCGCTGCCGATGGAGCTCGCGCCCGATCAGCCAGTCGTCTCCGCACTACGGAATGCGACGCGGCAGGTCGCCGGGGAGGACCCGGGCGTCTTTGGCTGGGCGGCGACCTGCGACGCCAGCATCCTCGCCGAGGAGGCGCAGACGCCGTCGGTCATCTTCGGCCCCGGAAGCATCGAGCAGGCGGCGCACCGGCCGGACGAATCGGTCGCGGTCGCCGAATTGGTCGCCTGCGCTGAGATCTACGTCCTCACCATCCTCGATCTCCTCGGCACGAATCGGGAGTGATTCAATCAGGTTGGCAGGGTCTCGCGAAGGAGGGAGTCGTGGCGGTCGCTGACAAGAAGGATCTGTTCTTTAGCCTGGCGGAGTACCAGGAGCGGCTGACCAAGCTGCGCGCGTCGATGCAGGAGCGCGGGGTCGAGGTGCTGCTCAGCTTCACGCCGGAGAACATCTACTACCTCAGCGGTTATCAAACGCCCGGGTACTACACCTACCAGTGCGTGATCGTCCCCCTGGAGGGCGATCCGGTCATGTTCACCCGCTATCTGGAAGAGACCAACGTGCGCGGCCTCTCCTGGATCGA
>JADYYO010000337.1 GCA_020853615.1 Thermomicrobiales bacterium | reverse complement strand
GGGAGGCTGTGGCCGCCGTCGACCAGCAGCGATTGCCCGGTCGTGAATGCCGACTCGGGCAGGCAGAAGAAGCGGACGGCGGCGGCGATGTCCTCCGCGCGGCCGACGCGGCCAACGGGGATGAACTGGCTCGATCGCGCCCAGAGGTCGGGCCGCTCCGGCACGCCCGGGCGCTCGACGATGGCGCCGGGGATGACGCAGTTGACGCTGATGCCGTACGGGGCCAGCTCGTAGGCCATGTTCTTCGTCATCACCTCGACCGCGCCCTTGGCGCTGTCGTAGACCGCCGCGTCGGCGTGAACCGCGTGCGCGCCGATGGTGGAGATGTTGACGATGCGGCCCCGGATCTCCCACGCGATCATCTGGCGGGCGACGCGCTGAGCGAGGATGAAGGGAGAGCGGTAGTTGACGGTGACCTGCTCCTCCCACTCGGCGTCGGTCACCTCCCAGAAGCGCCCCCGGATGCTCATCCCGGCGTTGTTGACCAGGATGTCGAGCTGAGGCACGCGCGCGAGCGCCTCCTCGGCGAGGCGGTGCGCCTCGCTGGCGCGGGCCAGGTCGGCGGTGATCCCCCAGGCCTCGACGCCGAGGGCGCGCATGGCGGCGACCGAGGCGGCGACCGGTGCCTCCTCGCGCCCGGAGACGACGATATTCGCCCCCTCGCGCGCCAGCCACTCCGCGATCGTGCGCCCGAGCCCGCGCGTGCTGCCCGTGACGAGCGCGGTCTGGCCGGCGAGGCGGGGGGTGGCGGATGGCGGATGCTCGATGTCGGATGGCGGGTGGCGGATGTCAGATGGCATTGACTCGGAGCCGGCCGCCGGTTGCGCTCCGACATCTGACATCCGCGATCGGTCATCCACACCCATCACTCATTACCCCTTCAGCGCGCCGGCGGTGAGGCCCGATTCGAGGCGGCGCTGGAAGAGGATGTAGATGATCAGCGAGGGGATCATCGAAATGACCATGGCGGCGAAGAGCGCGCCGTAGTCGTTCTGATAGCCCTGCTGCACGGCGAGGAAGTAGAGCCCCTGCGAGAGGAGGTATTTGTCCTCGGAGGGCATCAGCACCAGCGGCAGCAGGAACTGGTTCCACTGGCCGAGGAAGTTGAAGATGCCCATGGCGATCAGGCCGGGGCGGGCCAGCGGCAGCATGACCTGGAAGAAGACCTGGTACTGGTTGGCGCCGTCGAGGATGGCCGCCTCACCCAGCTCGGTCGGCAGCGTCTTGAAGAAGGCGGTCAGGAAGAAGATGGTGAAGGGGAGCGAGTAGGCGATGTAGACGAGGATCAGCCCGCGAAAGGTGGCGAGCATGTGCAGGTCGTTGACCAGGAAGTAGAGGGGCACCAGGGCGAGGAAGACGGGGAACATCAGCCCGGCCAGAAAGGCGTAGAAGATTGCCTGCCGGCCCGGGAACTCGAAGCGGGCCAGCACATAGGAGGCCATCGCCGAGATGAGGAGGGTGCCGGTCAGGGAGCCGGCGAGCACGATCAGGGTGTTGAGGAAGAAGCGCCCGATGTGCGCCTCGGTCCAGGCCCGGGTGAAGTTGTCCCACTGCAGGACGGCCGGGAGGGTCCAGGGGCTGGAGAGGATCTCGGGGTCGGTCTTGAGCGCGGTGATGATCATCCAGACGAAGGGGAAGATCACCAGGATCGCCCAGACGGCGAGCAGCACTTGGGCGATGGCGTTGATGACGAGAGTCCCCCCGGACCGAGGGTGTTGGGTGTTGGGTGATAGGGTGATAGGCGGAGGGGATGATGAGGGGATGGCAGGAGCCTGAGCGCGATGGGGCGCCGGCGCCTGGTCAAGGACACCCACCATCCGCGTTCCGGCATCGTGCACCTGTTTCCCCATCACCCTATCACCCAACACTCATTACCTATCACCCCCGCTCAGAACTCGTACGTCTCGCGGCGGGTGACGCGCATGATCACGACCGAGAGGAGGAGCGTCAGGATCAGGAGGACGACGCCGATGGCCGAGGCGTAGCCCCAGCGGCTGCTGTCGAACGCCTGGTTGTAGAGGTAGACGGCCGCGACCTCCGCCCGGCGCGCGCCCATGGTGGTGCTGCCGCCGGAGACGACGACGACGAGGATGAAGAAGTCGAGCGCGGCGATCGCCAGGTAGATGATCGAGGTGCGCAGCGTCTCCCAGATGAGGGGGAAGGTAATGTCCTTGAAGGAGGTCCAGCGGGTCGCGCCGTCCAGAATCGCCGCCTCGTAGAAGGAGGCCGGGATCGACTGCATCGAGGCGAGGAAGATCACCATGTAGAAGCCAACGCTCGACCAGATGGCGACCGCGACAATCGCCCAGAGGACGGTGGCCGGATCGGTCAGCCAGGAGCGGGTGAGCCCCTCGAGCCCGGCCGCGCGCAGGACGCCGTTGAGCAGGCCGATGTTCGGCGTGTAGATGTAGCTCCAGAGGATGCCGACGATGACCGCCGGGATGATCTGCGGGAAGAAGTAGACGACTCGGTAGAAGCCGGCGCCCCGCACCCGCTGGCTCCCCTGCGTGAAGAGGGCGGCGAAGGTGAGCGCGATGGCGACGGTGACCAGCGGCAGGACGACCAGCAGTTGGCCGTTGCGGCCCAGCGCCTCATGAAAGCGCGTATCCTGCCAGAGTCGCTGGTAGTTGTCCAGCCCGACGAAGGGCCGGTTGCTCGAGACGCCCCGCCAGCTCGTGAGCGAGACGTAGATCGCCTGCGCGTACGGCCAGACGACGAAGAGGCCGTAGAGCAGGATCGCCGGCAGCAGGAAGGGAACGATCAGGCGGTACTTGTGGTGGTGCATGACACGTGAGGGGGGGAAGGGGGAGAGGGGGAGAGGTTGCCCCTCCGTTCTATCCCCCTTCCCCCCTGCTCCCCCTCTCCCCCTACCGTGTGTACTTCGGGATCGAGTCGTCGGCCTTCAGGTCATCGGCGGCCTGCTGGACCGTGTTCTGGAACTCCTCGATCGAGATCTGCATCTGGAGGAGGGAGGCGAGCTGCGCTTTCACCTCGTCGGCGAACTCGGTGTACCAGTCCTGGTACCGCGTGATGTAGGTGTTCGCCCCGGCGGCGGCGATATCCGCCTGCGCGGAGGCGAAGGCGCTGCCGAGGTCGAGCCCCTCGCCGGAGCCGCTGACCGTGCTGAGCGACTTCGTCGACTCGGCGAAGACCTTGCCCGCCTCCTTGGAGAAGAGGAGGCGCAGCCACTCCTTGCCGCCCGGCACGTTCTTCCCGTGCGACGGTACGATGAACGGCTCGCCGCCGCCGGCGAAGATCGCCTCGAAGGGGAGCTTGTCCCCCGGCAGCGACGGCGTCGGGGCGAGGACCATATCGAAGTCGGCCGGGATCGAATCCTTCATCTCGTTCTCGAGCCAGGTGCCGACGGGGATGAAGACCGCCTTCCCCTGCAGCCACTCGTTCTGCGACTGGATATGGTCGAGCCCCTCCCAGCCCTGGAGGAGGTAGCCCTTTTCAGCCAACTGGTAGATGGCCTCGAGGACATCGGTGACGGCGGACGCCTTCCAGGCATCCGGCTCCAGATTCTCGATGTTGCGGATCGCGTCGGGGTCGTGCTTCCAGACCATCTGGTCGAAGAGGAACTGGCGGGCGTACTGCGGGTGAACGCCGGTGGTCACCCAGGGGGCGACGCCGGACCCCTTGATCTCCTCGCAGAGGGCCATCATCTCGTCCCAGGTCTTCGGGTACTCGTAGCCCTTCGACGTCATCCAGGACGAGCTGTACCAGACGCCGAAGGCGGTCAGCGCCCAGTTGAGGAGGTACTGCGTGCCGTTGAAGATGCCCGACTCCTGCGAGCCGGGTACCAGTGTCTCGCCGACCGTCTTCCCCTCGGTGTCGTAGGAGGGGGCGGCCAGGAGATCGGCCAGGTCGGCCAACTGCCCCTCGGCGACGAGCGCGGCGTTGTCGAGGTTGCCGGCGCCGGAGTTGTCGATGACGTCGGGCGGGGTGCCCGCCACGAAGCGGGGCTGCAACTGCTCGCCCAGGCGCTGGATCCCCGCGTAGGTGATCTTCGCGTCGGGGTAGAGCTTGTTGTACATCTTCTCATTGACGTATTTGGCGTAGTCGTCGCCGAAGCCGCCCTTGAAGATGACGACGTCGAGGGGGGCGTTCGGGTCGACACCGAGCGGGTTGTCGGCGTTCTGCGCCAGGGCTCGCAACGGAACCGCGCCGGCGAAGAGGGCGGCGAGGGCGGGCGCGGTGAGGCTGAGCGCGGCAGCGCGCTGCAGAATCTGGCGGCGGGAATAGCGGCCGCTCGCCTCATCGGCGACGAGTCGATCGATCAGGTCGGGGTTCACGGGAGCCTCCTTCGCTCGCAACGCTGGTCGCTCAGGTCAGTGTCGCTCTCGCACCCATCATCGGTCGCGGCATCGCGGCGTGTGGGAAGCCGGGTTTGGCCGGCGCATCGAGGAGCAGTCAGGGGAGGCTCGCACGCGTGGTGGGCAAGTGTCAAGCTCGGGTTAACCTCCGTTGCCGATCCATCACTCTGAGTCGGAGCTCCGCGAGCGGCGGTGCGAGACGACGAGCAGGAGGCTGAGCGCGGCGATCACGATGGCGACGGCGCCGCCGAACTCCAGCAGGCTCGCCTCGTGCGTCCGCTCGACCGCGAAGGCGAGAAAGGAGACGGCGAGTAGCACGCCGGCCACCTCGATCAGGCGCTCGGTGATCGCGTCCCAGATCAGGCGCACTACGACCAGTGTGCCGTAGACGTAGAGCGTCACCGCCGCGAGAAAGGCGCCGAGGACGGAAAAGGCGACGAAGTTGCGGCTGCTGGAGAAGAGGCGCACGACCCAGGGCTCGTCCCCCGGCGGGGCATTCAACCAGGACGCCGCCTCCCGCTCCTCGTCGGCCATCGATCCCGCTCCTGCCGATTGGGCGAGCGTTCCGAGAGGGCGAGGATGCCCACCACGAACCCGAGGTGGTGCTCGGGCGGCGTGAAAAATCGGTAAAACTACGGATGCGCGCGACCGCCTGCCCCGCCATGCTGGTGGCGGGGAATGACTTGCGATCCGCCCGCGCCGCGTCCACTGCGAGGCGGCGAGCGGTTCCACAGCCTTCGGGAGGAAGGACGCGATGGACTCCGCGCGCTTCGACGCCCTGACACGGTTGCTGCAGGAGCCGGCCTCGCGGCGGCGCGCCGGCCGCCTGCTCGCCGGCCTCGCGCTCGCGGCATCGCTGGGCGGCCCGTTCGGATCGCCTGCCGGGGCGAAGCAGCGCCGCAAGCGGTGCAAGACGAAGCACGGCAAGCGCTGCGGCGGGAAATGCCCTCGCTGCGCCAACGGCAAGGCGTGCAAGAGCCGGAACGACTGCAAGAGCGTCTACTGCCCAGTGGCGGCGCGCCCTGTTTGCCAGGCGTGCGATCCCGCCCTGCCTCAAGGACAGCGTGGCCACGACGGCGATGAGATTTGCACGTGCAGGACGACCGCTCAGGGCGCGCATGTCTGCACCAGGCTCGCGACCACCGCCGCGACCGATTGCAAGGGTTGCCCGGCCGGGACGCACTGCGTGCCCTTTGGCACGATCTACTACTGCCACAAGCTCTGCGGCGTGGCGTAGGCGGAGGGCCTGATCGCTCGATCGTGAGGCGGCAGGCCGGCGCTCCCTGCCGATCCCCTCGTGCTACTGTTGCCGGTCGCTGCCTGGGGCAATGAACCGACGCTGCTGACCCACGAGGACATTCGACCGTGACCGCCAACGCGAAGGACTATACGACATACAGCTTCTGGCTCGAGCAGTCGGGCGACGACCTGACGCCGCGCCCGCCGCTCGACGGCTCGGTCGAGGTCGACGTCGCCATCCTCGGGGCGGGGTTCACCGGCCTCTGGACCGCCTACCACCTCCTGTGGCGCGACCCCTCGCTCAACGTGCTCACCGTCGAGAAGGAGATCGCCGGCTTCGGCGCGTCCGGGCGGAACGGCGGCTGGTGCTTCTCCGGTTTCCCGGTCAGTCCCCAGGAGTTGATCGCGCGCTACGGCCGCGAGACCGCGCGTGCCGTCTCCCTGGCGATGGCCGATTCGGTCGACGATGTCGGCCGCGTCTGCACGGAGGAGGGGATCGACGCCCACTACGCGCATGGTGGCGCGCTGGAGATCGCCCGCGTCGGCTACGACCTGCCGAGGCTGGCGGAGATGTATGAGGGGTATCGCGCCATCGGGCTCGAAGACCGGGTCGCCCTCCTCGATGCTGCCGAGACGGACGCGCGGGTGCGC
>JADYYO010000336.1 GCA_020853615.1 Thermomicrobiales bacterium | reverse complement strand
GACCTGGACCGTCTTTCGCGGGATGTCGACCACAACCTCCTCGATCCCATCGAGTTGGGTCAGCGTCTCGGTGATAGTCCGAGCGCAATGGCCGCAACTGATATCGGGCACCGTGAGCCGTGTCCGCGCCTGTGTCGTCTCGGGCATGAGATGGTTCCTTCATCAACTTCTGGCCATGCGAGGCCAGCGATCTCCCCTCGCTCGTGCGAGGCCGACTCCCATGATATACCCATCAGGGGTATGTTGCAATGTCTTGGCCTTCGCTCCCCGAGATTCGGGGGAGGCGCGGCGGGGCAGGATGCGGTAACGGCTCGCGTCGAACCCCGCCAGTAGAGCTTTCGACCGCTGGCGCTCAGGATTGTGGGAAGGCATGGAAGGCCCGCATCCCTGCCCGTCCATCGTCACCATACCCGGGGCGGGTACGCAATTGCCGTGGCGTGCTGAAATCGTGTCATCCTGAGCGAAGCGAAGGATCTCGGCTTCCCGGCAATCGCGCCTCCCTTGAGCCGAGATGCTTCCTTCGTCAGCATGACACGTCTTGTGCACGGCCCTGTCATCGCGCCCGCGTGGAGATCTGGCGCGGGTGGCTCGCTCCTAGACCGTCCCTTGCTCATGGAGGCGGGCGATCTCCTCCGCGCCATAGCCCAGCTCCGCCAGAATCTCGTCGGTCTGTTCGCCGACGTCGGGGATCGGGCCCATGCGCGGCGGCATTCCCTCCAGGTCGATCGGCGGGATGATGGCGCGCAGCGGCCCGACCGGGGATTCGACCTCCCGCCAGCGGCCGCGCGCGGCGAGCTGCGGGTGCGCGACGAACTCCGCGACATCATTGACCGACCCGAAGGGGATATCAGCCGTCTCGAGACGCCGCACGACCTCGCTCCGGGGCAGCGTCGCGAAGACCTCCTCGATCATCGGCTCGAGCGTGTCCCGATGGATGCGCCGCCCGGCCGACGTGGCGAACCGCGTGTCGCCGACCCACTCGGCATGCTCGCAGACGGTCTCGCAAAAGGCTTGCCACTGCGCCTCCGTCTGCACAGCGAGGAGGACCGCGCCGTCGGCGCAGCGATAGGAGCCGTAGGGGACGACGGTGGCATGGCGGACCCCGGCCCTTGCCGGCGGCTCACCACCGTAGAGGGTGTAGTAGGCGGGGTAGCCCATCCACTCCGCGAGCGCGTCGAAAAGGGAGGTCTCGACGAGGCGGCCCCGCCCGGTCGCCCGCCGCTCGTAGAGCGCCGCCAGCGTCCCCATCGCCCCGTAGACCGCGGCCCCGATGTCGCCGACGCTGATGCCGAGCTTCGCCAGCTCGTCGCCATTGCCCGTGGTGGCGATGACGCCGGTCTCCCCCTGCAGCAGGAGATCGAACGCCTTGCGCGTCTCGAATGGTCCGCCGGCCCCGTAGCCGGAGATCGAGGTGACGATCAGCGAGGGGTAGTCGCGGCGCAATCGCTCCGGCGCGAAGCCGAGGCGGTCGATGGCGCCCGGGCCGAGGTTCTGCACGAGGACATCGGCTGAGGCGACGAGCCGCTCCAGAATCTGGCCGGCCGCCGGGTGCTTCATGTCGAGGGTGAGCGAGCGCTTGCCCCGGCTGAGCCAGACGAAGTAGGAGGAGAGACCGTGGACCGCCGTGTCGTAGCGGCGGGCGAAGTCGCCGCCGCCGAGACGTTCGATCTTGATGACCTCCGCCCCGAGATCGGCGAGGTGGCGGGTGCAGAGCGGCCCGGCCACCGCCTGCTCCAGCGCCACCACGCGAATCCCCGCGAGGGGTCCTGCCGGGTCGAGGCCAACCTTGCCGCCGCGCGCCTCGGACATGGTCTGGGAGAACCTCCGTCTGTAGCTGATGATGCCTGGAGGGCATCGTAGCCCAGCGACGGAGATCCCCGTCGGGAGCGCGGGCGGCGGCTCTGGGGCCAACGGCTGCACCCGGGGAGACGATCATCGCCCCGGGCGCCTGACCTGTGCCCTCGCCGGGGCTACTGGAACTCCTTCACGGGTGCTGATGCTTGCCTCAAGCACGTCAGACCCGCTCCCGCGTGGCACTTCGTGAAGGCGTTACAGCAGGGGCCCATCCTGGTCATGCACGCGGCGACGGCCTCGGGGTCCCCGGCCACGCTCTTGACCTGGCCGGTGCAGAACTCTTCGATGATGACGAGGCACTGCTGCCTCTGGGCTTTGCAGCGCGATTTGCCCTTGTCCGACTTCCCGGCCATTGCCGCTCGGGGCGCGAGGGCGCCAGTGGCGAGCGTTGCCGCCAGGAGTTGCAGCGAGTCCCGGCGCGGAATGACCGTGGCGGCGTGCTGGGCAACCAGTTCCCGGATTCCGGTCTTCATGGGGATGCTCCAGTGGTGTCGATTCGCGTCCTGCCGACGAATGCGCGTTCGCGTGAACCTCCGCGAACGGGGCCAGGGGCTCTATTTCTCGACCGGCCCCGTGGGCGACCGCTGCATCAGGCAGCGGAGGCCCTTGCCCAGGTCGCAGGTCGCAAACGCATCACAACAGAGCGATTTCTGCTCGACACAGTCGCCGGGGAGGGCGATCAGTCGGCTCGCGGTTTCGCGGGAAGCGCACAGGTCGTTCTGGACGAAGGCGCGGCACTGGCCCCGTTGCGCGCGGCACCGCTTCAGGCCTTTCGCCCCAGTCTTCCCGGCGGCAGTCTCCGGTGTCGTGCGGGCGAAGGCGGTCGCCGCGAGCGCTCCCGCGAGGAGCTTGAGCGATGTCTTGCGATCGACACGATCTCGCGCACGACGAGCAGCATCAGCGACAGACACGCCGATCATGACCTCTCCTCTCCTGGAGACGACCACACGCCGGTTGGACCTCTCCCCGAACGCTGGGGTGGCTGCATCATAAGGGCGACATGAAGAATGTGCAAGTGATGTTCGAGACATGGCTGAGGGATACATGAGTAACGTTGTCGTCGACATGGCACTGGCAGACATGAGAACTGGCGTGTGGCGGGCGCGATCCATGTTCGACCGATTGGCCGGGTCATGCCGGGACGCGTGACAGAGATGTGGCGGGGCGGCCAGGGCAGCATCGAGGACGCGAGAGCGAGGCGCGACGAGCGGGGAGGACCGGTATGATGCCGCCTCGTGGCGGCGATCGATGAGCGACGCGCGCGTTGTCGGGGGTGGTCGTCTCGTGGGTGCTCGGGAAGAACGGACAGTCGAGGCGGAAAACGCCGCCGCGTGGATCGAGCGGGCCCGGACACGCGACGCTGAACCGCTCCTGCCCCATTTGCAGTCGCCGCGGGCGCCGGGCTGGGGAAGCGACGAGGCGACGCTCCACCTCATCGCGGGGCTCGTGCGCGAGATCGCCCCTCGCCACGTCATCGAGTTCGGCTGCGCCGCGACGACCGAGCTGCTCGCGCTCCTCGGCTTCGAGGACGGCCGCGTGGCGGTGACCACCTTCGAGCACGATCCATGGGCCGCGCGGGAGTTGCTGACCGTCGCCAGCCCGTTCGCCATCAACTACCGCTGGTTCGCCTGCTGCCTCTGCCCGCTCGTGGCGCGGCGGTGCGGCGACACGGTCATGCCCGTCTACGACGATGGGATGGCCGTCCCGGCGGTTCCGTTCCCGGCCGACCTCATCCTCGTCCATGGACCGCCTGCTCTCCTCGGTGGCCGCGCGGGCGTGCTGCGCCAGGCGCTCGCCCATGCCCGGCCGGGCGCCCTCATCCTCCTGCTCGATCTGCGGTCAGGCGAGGCGGCGATGGTCGAAGCCTGGGTCGAGGCGTACTCGGAAAACATCCGCTTTGTCCCCCCGGGCCTGCTCGACCGGCATCTGGCCTTTGTCGTGCAAGAGCCGTTAAGCGCGCCGTTTCTCCTCGGGGCGCCGCGTGCACAAGACCATGCCGACAACACGCCGAACCCCGGCGTGGCGTTCGGCTGAACGCTGAAGAGATTCGGAATCGCGGCATCGCCGGCGGGAGACAGGCGAGCGCGTGCCGGTGCTTCGAGAACAGGAGTGCGAGGTGTTCGACGCCATCGTGGTCGGCGCGGGGTTCGCCGGCAGCGTGCTCGCGGAGCGGCTGGCGGCGCAGGATGGCATGCGCGTGCTCGTCGTCGAGCGGCGCAGTCACATTGGCGGCAACGCCTTCGACCATTACGACGACGCCGGCATCCTCGTCCACCGCTACGGGCCGCACATCTTCCACTGCAACAGCCCGGAGATCGTCGCCTACCTCTCCCGCTTCACCGCGTGGCGGCCCTACCAGCATCGGGTGCGAGCGATGGTCGACGGCCAGGCGCTGCCGATCCCGATCAATCTCGACACGGTCAACCGGCTCTACGGAACGGCCTTCACCAGTTTCGACCTCGCCGACTGGTTCGCCTCGGTCGCCGAGCCGCGCGAGCGGATCCTGACGAGCGAGGATGCCGTCGTCAGCAAGGTCGGGCGCGACCTCTACGAGAAGTTCTTTCGCGGCTACACGCGCAAGCAGTGGGGCCTCGACCCGAGCGAGCTCGACGCGCAGGTGACGGCGCGGATTCCGACGCGGACCAACCGCGACGACCGCTACTTCACCGATCGCTTCCAGGCGATGCCGCTGCACGGCTACACGCGGATGTTCGAGCGGATGCTCGATCACCCCCGCATCTCGGTCATGCTCAACACCGACTGGCGCGAGGTCGCGCCCCTCTTCGGCGAGACGCCGCCGCTCCTGGTCTGGACGGGACCGATCGACGCCTGGTTCGGATACCGCTTCGGGCCGCTCCCGTACCGCTCGCTCGAGTTCCGCTTCGAGACGCGCGACGTCGAGTGGGCGCAGGAGGTCGGGACGATCAACTACCCGAACGAGGAGGAGTTCACCCGGGTCACTGAGTTCAAGCACCTCACCGGGCAGACGCATGCGAAGACGACAGTGGTCTACGAGTACCCTCGGGCCGAGGGCGATCCCTACTACCCGATCCCGCGGCCGGAGAACAATGCGCTCTACAAGCGCTACGCCGGCCTCGGCGAGCAGTTGGCGGGGGTTGTCTTCGTGGGGCGGCTGGCGACCTACAAGTACTACAACATGGATCAGGTGGTGGCGCAGGCGCTGGCGGCCCATCAGCGGCTCGCTTCCGCGCGGCGTCTCGTGGTCGGCTAACAGCGCGCTCAACTTGTGTCATGCTGAACGAAGTGAAGCATCTCGGCTCCGTGGACGATCATTTCGCGAAGCCGAGATCCTTCGCTTCGCTCAGGATGACACGGGTTCCGGGCGACGACGTAGCAGCGGGGAATGGGGTGGTCGAGAGCGCAGCAGAGGCGGTGCAACTGGCGAGAATCGCCGGAATAGATGAGCGGTCGGCATCGGTCTTCCAGCAACTCCTCGACGAGCTCTGGGCCGGTGAGAACCCGTTCCTCTTCGCCGACCCGCGGCAGGTCGATGGCGGCTACCCGAACAGCAACATCCAGCCCGACCTGATCGACGCCATCCTGCGCGAGGCAGTCCCGCGGTTCTGGCTGGAGATCGGCACGATGCTCGGCGGCTCGGCGATCATGACCGCCGAGCGTGTGAAGGCGCTTGGTCTGGAGACGACCATCTGCTGCGTCGACCCCTTCACCGGCGACGCGAACATGTGGTCGTGGGAGAGGGCGAGGCGCGAGGCGGGGGAGTGGCGCTACCTCAAGCTGGAAGCGGGCCGACCGACCATCTACGAGCGCTTCCTCGCCAACGTGCGCGCCGCCGGGCACGAGGAGATCATCGTCCCGATTGTCTGTACCTCGCTCGTGGGCATACGGCTGCTCGAATTTCTCCTCGCCGAGGGCCGGCTGCACCAGCGACCCGAGGTGATCTACCTCGACTCCGCGCACGAGCCGGGGGAGACGCTGCTCGAGTTGCAGCGGGCGTGGGAGCTCCTCGCCCCGGGCGGCATCCTCTTCGGGGACGATTGGCTCTGGCCGAGCGTCCGCCACGACGTGCAGGCGTTTGCGCAAGGCATCGTCGCGGACGGGGATCGGACGTACGCTTTCATGCGCCAGTTTGTCGAGTCGGAGCTCGAAGGAGCGGTCTTGCTCTACCGTG
>JADYYO010000335.1 GCA_020853615.1 Thermomicrobiales bacterium | reverse complement strand
TCGTCGCCGCGAGCTGGGAGGCCGCCGCGCTCGACGCCCTCGCCTGGGCGCTCGGGCTCGTGCCCGCCCTGGATCCGACGGAACTGGGCGATACGGGCCGCCTCGTCGACGAAATCCCGCACCCCTGGCAGAAGACCGAGCCGTGGATCGCCGCGCGCGAGCTGCGCCCCGAGCCGGAGATCGTGCGCCAGCGGGAGATCGCGGAGATTTGGGACTGGCGTGTTTCGGTCGAGCCTTCACGACGATCGGCAGAGGGGCGCGAGTTGAAGACGATCGAGCGCGCCATCACCGAGACGACCCGTGAGAGCCAGGCGGCCGGGCTCCTGCCACCCGGGAAGAAGGGCAGCTTCCGCTTCTCGGGCAGCATCCCCGTCACCGACGCCGATCTCGAGGATCTCGATCGCCTCGTCGCGATCACGACAGAACGCCTTCTCGCGCTCAACTGGCTGTGCGGCTTCGGCGACAGTTGGGACGACGTCCCCCTCGACCTCTGACGCCTCCCCCGGGTCCGGCCCTCGGTCTCCCTCCTTGTCGCCGCGTCATTCGATGAATATCATATTTGATGATTTTCGAATTACGAACTATGGAGGCTGCCATGGACGAATCGCGGGTCGACCATCTCTCAACCCTGTTCAAGGCCCTCGCGGACCCGGCGCGGCTGCGCATCCTCGGCCTGCTCGCGGAGAAGCCGCATGCGGGCCACGAACTGGCCGCCCGGCTCGCGCTGACCGCGCCGACCATCTCTCACCACATGCGCAAGCTTGCCGATGCGGGGCTCGTCTCCGCCGCCGCCGACGCGCAATCGCGCATCTACTCGCTATGCACCGAGCCGCTGCGCGCGGCCGCGGGCACCATTGCGGACAACGGTTCCAGCGGGGACCGGGCCAGCGAGGAGGATGCCGTGTTGCGCGCGTTCTTCGACGGCGGCCGCCTCAAGCAGATTCCGGCATCGCGGAAGAAGCGCGTCGTCGTGTTACGCCGTCTCCTTGAGCTCTTCGCGCCGGGACGGGACTACTCCGAGCGGGAGGTGAACGAACTCCTGCGCTCGGCCCACGACGATGTCGCGTCGCTGCGGCGCGAGTTGGTCGACTACGGCTTCATGACCCGCGATCGCGGCATCTATCGAGTCGCCACGGAGTTGCCCCAACGTGGGGTGACGGTCGCGCAGGAGGTCGGCGACGAAACCCGGTGGTTCCGTGAGCTCGTGGCGGGGGCGACCGCGCGTGCCATCGCGCCTACCCCGCGAACGCGGCCCGAGCCTCCCGAATGAACGCCTCGATTCGTTCAGGGCGCTTCTCGCCATCGACCTCGACACCGCTGCTGACATCGACGCCGAGCGGCCGCACCTGCCGAATCGCAGCGCCCACATTCTCCGGATCCAGGCCGCCGGCGAGCAGGATCGGCCGGGTGGCGTTGACCTCGGCGGCGAGGCGCCAGTCGGCCGGCTCCCCGGCGCCGCCCGCCGATCCGGGCGTGTAACCATCAATCAGAAACCCGACGGGCGCCCGCGTGGCGTGCCGGTGCCGCTCGATGTCGGCAATGGCATCGCCCACGCTGGAGCGCGGCAGCGGCCGCAGCGCCTTGATCGCCGGCAGCGGCAACGCCTCGACGAAATCGGGCGGCTCATCCCCATGAAGCTGCGCCACGTCGAGCCCGGCCTCGCCAGCAATGGCCACGATCTCCTCGGCTGGCGCATCGACGAAAACGCCGACCGCGAGAATCGCGCGCCCGCCCGTCGCACCCCGCGCGGCCGTGACGCACGCCCGCGCCACGTCGGCCGAGACGCGCCGCCGCGCCGGCGCGAAGATGAAGCCGATCAGATCCGCGCCAGCGCGAGCGGCCACGGCCGCGTGCTCGGGCTCGCGCAACCCGCAGATCTTCACGAGATCGCGCCGGCCCATGACGACCGCCACTCGATCCACGCTCATTCCGCCTCCGGGCAGGAGCGCAGCGCGCGCACGGCGGCGGCTCGATCGGGCGCGGTCACGAGTCCCTCGCCCACCAGCACCGCCTGTGCCCCGGCCCGCGCGAGCCGCACGATCTGCGCACAGTCGAAGACGCCGCTCTCCGAGACGACCGTCGCCGCCGGCGGCACGAGGGGCGCAAGTCGCTTCGTGACATCCAGGTCGACGGTGAAGGTGCGGAGGTCGCGATTGTTGATCCCGATCACACGCGCATTCACGGCCAACGCCCGCTCGAGCTCGGTTTCGTCGTGGACCTCGACCAGCGGCTCCATCCCCCAACTTCTGGCAACAGCGAGCAATTCGGCCAACGCGTCATCGCTTAGTGCCGCGACGATAAGCAGAGCCGTGTCGGCCCCGTACGCCCGCGCCTCGACGACCTGAAAGGGATCGAGCGTAAAGTCCTTGCGCAGAACGGGCGCCGGCCGCGGATTGGCGTGGGCGACTGCCGCCGCTGCCTCCAGATCGCGAAGGCTCCCCTGAAAGAACGGCTCGTCGGTCAGGACGGAGAGCGCCGCCGCGCCGCCAGCGAGGTATTCGGCGGCAACCTGCGCCGGGTTGACGGTGACGGGAAACGTGCCCCGCGACGGTGAGGCGCGTTTGATCTCGGCGATCACCGCCATCCCCGGCGCGGCGAGAGCCGCCGGAAAGTCGACCGGCGCGGGGCGCGCGCGAGCGCGCGTTTCGAGGTCGGCCAGCGGCGTTTCTGTTTTGCGCACGGCAACGTCTGCAGCGGTGCGCGCGAGAATCCGGTCGAGCATCGTGCCCGTCGGGACGTAGCTCACCGCGCCACCGCCTTCATCGCATCGGCTCCTGCCGCTAACGCTTGCGACCGCGCGATCAGGTGCTCCAGCCGGGCCATGGCCGCGCCGGAGTCGATGGCTGCCCGCGCCTGCCGAACTCCCTCGGCCATCGATTCGGCCGCGCCTGCGGCGTAAATGCCAGCCCCGGCGTTGAGCAGCGTCGCGTCGCGGCGCGGCCCCATCTCGCCGGAGAGGATGCCGAGCGTGGTCTTCACGTTGTCCGCGACTTCCCCGCCGGCGAGCGCCCCGCGCGGCGCGGCCGCGAGATCGACATCTTCCGGCGCGACCGTATACGTTCGCACCTCGCCCCGCTCGGCGTCATACTCCGTCACCTGCGACGCGCCCGCCAACCCCAACTCGTCGAGCCCCTCTTCCGCGTGAACGAGAACCACGCGCTGGCTGCCGAGGCGCGCCAGGGCGTTCGCCAGCTTCCCGGCGATGTTCGGGTGCCCCACGCCGATAAGCTGGTGCCGCGCGCCCGCCGGGTTCGTCAGCGGACCGAGGATGTTGAAGACGGTGCGGATGCCGATTTCGCGCCGCGTCGGGCCGACGAAGCGCATCGCCGGGTGAAACGAGGGCGCGTACATGAACCCGATTCCGACCTCGTTCACGCACGTCGCGACATCCTCCGGCGTCAGGTCGATCGCAACCCCGACCCCTTCCAGCAGATCGGCCGACCCGCATTTCGACGTCATCGAGCGGTTGCCGTGCTTGGCGACGCGGACGCCGGCGCCGGCGATGACGAACGCCGCCGTGGTCGAGATGTTGAAGGTCCCCGACGAATCGCCGCCGGTGCCGCAGGTATCGACCAATGGGCCGTCATCGAGATCGACATCGACATGCAGCGCGTGGCGGCGCATCGCGGCGGCGAAGCCGGCGATCTCCTCCTCCGTCTCACCCCGCATGCGCAGCGCCGTCACTAGCGCGCCGATCTGCGCCGGCGTCACCGCGCCGGTCATGATCTGATCCATCACGGCGGCCGCATCGTCGCTCGAGAGCGCTCCGCCCTCGGCGATCAGCCGGATCGCCTCCTTGATTTCAATCCGCTCTGCCATCGGTGCCATCCTTCCTCGCGCTATCCGTACGTCGCCGCGATGGCCATCTCCCGCGTCCGCGACGATCCGTCGCGGCCGAGGAAATTGGCAAGGAGCTCGTTCCCGGCTGGAGTCAGGATCGACTCCGGGTGGAATTGCACCCCTTCGACTGGCAGCGTGCGGTGGCGCAGGCCCATGATCAGCCCGTCCGCCTCCGCCGTCACCTCAAGTTCGGGCGGCAGGCTGCTCCGTTCGACGATCAGCGAGTGATAGCGCGTTGCCTGGAAGGGATTTGGCAAGCCAGCGAAGAGCCCCTGGCCGTTGTGCGTGATCTGGGAGGTCTTGCCGTGCATCAGCCGCGGCGCGCGGACAATGGTTGCGCCGAAAGCGGCCCCGACCGCCTGGTGTCCCAGGCAGACCCCCAGGATCGGCACGGCCCCCGCCATCTGCTGCACCAGTGGCACCGAGATACCGGCGTCGGCCGGCGTGCATGGCCCCGGCGAGATGACGATCCCTTCCAGGTCAGGAAGCATGTGCCGGATTTCATCGATGCCGATGGCGTCGTTGCGGTGCACCGTGACATCAGCGCCGAGCTGGCTCAGCGCCTGGTAGAGGTTGAAGGTGAACGAGTCGTAGTTGTCGAGCAGCAGGATCATCGCCCATCTCCCAGCGTCGCCTCGCGATGTTCGAGCTCTTCGGCCAGCTCGATCGCGCGCAGCGGGCCACGCATCTTGTGAAGCGATTCGGCGTACTCGCCCTCGGGCGTGCTGTCGGCCACGATGCCGCCCCCGGCCTGCATCGAGATCACCCCGTCCTTGACGATCATCGTCCGCAAGGCGATCGCCGTGTCCATGCCGCCAGAGAAGTCGATGTAGCCGACCGCGCCCGAGTACGGGCCGCGGCGATCAGTCTCCAGCTCCGCGATGATCTCCATGGCGCGAATCTTCGGCGCGCCGGAGACCGTGCCGGCCGGGAAGCAGGCGCGCAGCGCGTCGAGGCCGGTCAGCCCCTCGGCGATCTCCCCCTCGACATTGCTGACGATGTGCATCACGTGCGAGTAGCGCTCGACTTCCATGAAGCGAGGCACCGAGACGGTCCCCGGCGCCGAGACGCGCCCGATGTCGTTTCGCCCCAGGTCGACGAGCATGATGTGCTCGGCGAT
>JADYYO010000334.1 GCA_020853615.1 Thermomicrobiales bacterium | reverse complement strand
TGAGCGCCATCGCCACCCGGGTCCCGGCCGCCAGCGAGGCGGCGCGCGGCATCCCCGTGCGCGCCGCGCGCACCGGCCGTCGCCGCCCGCCGCTCGTCACCTTCCTCCGCTATCTCGCGGTCGCCCTGGCGCTCGTCTTCTTCCTCTTCCCGATCGTCTGGATCATCGGCATCTCGGTCAAGCTGCCGGCCGATTACCTCAACGACCCTCCGATCTGGATCCCGACCGAGATCACCTTCCGCCACTATCAGAGCGTGATGGCCGAGAAGGGGACGCTGGCGCTGACCAACAGCGTCATCATCGCCGGCTCCGCGACCATCATCTCCATCATCATCGGCAGCCTGGCCGCCTACAGCCTCTCCCGCTTCAAGACGGGCGGCCGCCACCTCGGCTTCTGGCTCCTCTCGCAGCGGATGCTGCCGCCGGTCGTGCTGGTCATCCCCTTCTTCCTCCTCCTGCGCGAGGCGGGGAAGCTCAACCCCCGGCTCGGCATCGACCAGCACATCCCCCTGATCGCCATCTACGCGGTCTTCAATCTCCCCTACGTCATCTGGATGATGCGCTCCTACTTCAGCGGCATCCCGGTCGAAATCGAGGAGAGCGCGATGATCGACGGCGCGACGCGCCTCGGCGTGCTGGCGAACATCACCCTGCCGCTGGCGCTGCCAGGGCTGATCGCCACCACCATCTTCGCCTTCATCTTCGCCTGGACCGAGTTCCTCTTCGCCGTCGTCCTCACCCGCACCAACGCCGTCACCCTCCCCGTCGTCATCTCCGGCTTCACCGGCGCCCAGGGCTCGAACTGGGGCCGCGCCTGCGCCCTGGCGATGGTCGCCACGGCGCCCGTCTTCATCCTCGTCCTGCTCGTGCAGAAGCACTTCGTGCGGGGCCTCACCCTGGGGGCGATCCGTGGCTGATCCAGACGTCAGCGCGCAGACTCTCGACGTCGATATCCCGGCGTTGGCGCGGCGCACCTGCGACGAGGTCGCCGCGGTCTTCACCCCCGCGACCTCGGACGCCGCGGCCCGGACGAGCGACGAGATCGTCCGCGCCCGCCGCATCGCCTGCTACGGCGTCGGCCGCGAGGGGCTGATGATGCGCGCCCTCTGCATGCGCCTGATGCACCTCGGCTTCGACGCCCATGTCGTCGGCGACATGACCGCCCCGCCCCTCGGCGAAGGCGATCTCCTCCTCGCCAGCGCCGGCCCCGGCGCCTTCTCGACCGTCCTGGCGCTGCTAGGGGTGGCGCGGGAAGCGGGCGCCCGCACTCTGGTCGTCACCGCGCAACCGGGCGGCGCGGCGGCGCGGCAGGCCGATGTCGTCGTCCACCTGCCTGCGCAGACGATGGCCGACGATCAGGGGCCGCAAACGAGCCTCCTCCCGATGGGGAGCCTCTACGAGGCCGCGCAGCTCGTCTTCTTCGATCTCCTCTCTATCCTCCTGCGCGAGCGCACCGGGCAGAGCGCGGCCGACCTGCGGGCGCGGCACACGAATCTGGAGTAGGGCGATGGAGACGGCAAGCCGGCAAGCCGGCAAGTCGGCAAGAGACGACGGTGTGGCGGATGGGAGCGAGAAATCTCCGCTCGGCATCAACCTCGGGTTTGCGCTGAAGCGGTGGCCGGAGCCGGAGCGCTGGGCGAGCCTCGTCCGGGAGGAGCTGCGGCTTGACTTCGCGCAGTTCACCTTCGATCTGCTCGACCCTTGGTGGCCGGAGCAGCGGCGCCGGGCGCTGGCCGCCCGCGTGCGCCGGGCGGCCGCCGCCCACGATTTGCCGATCCACAGCGCCCAGCTCGGCCTCGCCTGGTACACCTTCAATGGCCTGCTCGACCCTGACCCGGATGGCCGCGCGGTGGCGCGGGAGTGGTGGCGGCGCGCGGCGGAGACGGCCGCCGAGCTCGGCGCGCCGATGATGGGCGGCCCGCTTGGCGCCCTGAGCATCGCCGAGGCGGCCGACCCGGACACCCGCGAGCGGCGCTACCAGGGGTTGCTCACCGATCTCGTCGCCGCCAGCGAGGCAGCCCGGGCCGCCGGGCTCGAAGCGCTCCTGATCGAGCCGACGCCTCTCCCGCGCGAGATCCCGCACACCGCCACCCAGGCGGCGCGGCTCATGGCCGACCTGCGAGGCCAGACCGCCGTGTCGCTGCGCTGGGTTCTCGACGTCGGGCACGCCCTCTACCGCCCCCTCTACGGCCCGGACGTGGCGATCGCGGACTGGCTCCTCCCCCTGCGCGACGAGATCGGGCTGCTCCATCTGCAGAACCACGACTACGAAAGCGATGCCCACTGGGGCTGGCCGGACGAGCGTGGCCGCTTCGACGTGGCCGGCTTCGCCCATGCCGTGCGCGACGCCGGGCTCGCCGGCCACCCGATCGCCATCGAGCTCTTTTTCCCCTTCGAGATGGCGGACGACGCGGTCCTCGCCACCGTGCGCGACACGGTCCGGCACTGCCAGGAGACGCTCGTCGGGGCTTACGCGCGATGATCTCGGAAGCGTCAGGATGCCCATGTTCGATGACATCGTGCGGTGTCATGCTGAGCGAAGCGAAGCATCTCGGCCCAGGGGAAGCGGCGCTCCGGGGAGCCGAGATCCTTCGCAAGCTCAGGATGACACGCGGGGGTGTTGTGGCAACGAGCCGCCGTGCATGGGGCGGCAGATGACCAGCAGGAGAGCCGCATGATCGCCAGCCCCTCTCGCTATCAGCTCATGTATGGGCGGAACGAGCCGCCGGAGGAATCGCTCCTGCTCCGGGCCGGCCCTGTCACCGCCGAGTTGGTCGGCCGCGACCTGCGCAATGTCCGCTACGGCGATCTGCAGATCGTGCAGCGGATCTACGTCGCCATGCGCGACCGCAACTGGGACACCGTTCCCGCGGAGGTTTCGAACCTGCGCGTCGACCAGCGCGACGACGGCTTCGTCGTCCTGTTCGACGCGCGCCACCGGCAGCCCGACCTCGACCTGAGCTGGCGCGGCGAGATCGTCGGCGCGGCCGACGGCACGATCAGCTACGCGATGGACGCCCGCGCCAACCAGGCGATGACCTACAAGCTGATCGGCCTCAACGCGCACCACGCCATGGGCGAGTACGCCGACCGCCCCTTCACGGCCGAGACGATCGCGGGGCCGGTCGAGGGGACGTTTCCGCTCGAGGTCGGGCCGCAGCGCGTCGTCGATCAGACGGAGGTGCCCCTCTTTCCCCCGACCGAGCGACTCACGGCCCAACTGACGGACGATGTCGCCGTCCACTTCGTCTTCGAGGGGGACACCTTCGAGTTCGAGGATCAGCGCAACTGGACCGACGGCTCCTTCAAGTCGCAGTCGTACCCCCCGCGCCGCAACGGCTTCTTCCATCTCGACGCCGGCGAGCGGGTCTTCCAGAAGGTGACGGTGACTGTCTCCGGCCCTGCACCCATGCAGGCCGCGACGTCGGAGCGAGTCATGGTTGCGCCTGGCGAGCCGACAAGGCAATCCCTGCCGCCGATCGGCTTCGGCATGGCGAGCCACGGGCGAGCGCTCTCGCCGCGCGAGGCCGACCTGCTCCGGGATCTGCGCCCTGGTCACCTGCGCGTCGACCTCCGCCTCGCCGAGGCCGATTGGCGTGACGCTCTCGAACGAGCCGTCGCCGACTGCCGCGCCCTTAGCTGCGGGTTGGAATTGGCGGTCTTCGTCTCCGATGACGCCGCCGCCGAGCTGGAGGCGCTCGCCGAGCGGCTGCGCGAGATCGACGTGCCGATCCGGCGCATCCTCGTCTTCCACACCGCCGAGCTGGCGACCGCCGAGCGTTGGGTGGCGCTGGCGCGCGAGGCGCTGCGTCCCATCGCGCCCGCCGCCCTCTTCGCCGGGGGGACCAACGCCAACTTCTGCGAGCTGAACCGCTTCCGCCCCGCACGCGCCCCCGGCGATGGCATCGCCTACTCGATCAACCCCCAGATCCACGCCTTCGACGAGCGCTCGCTGGTCGAGAACCTGGCGCCGCAGGCGGAGACGGTCGCTACGGCCAAGGCCTTCGGGGAGGGCCGGCCGGTCGTCGTCGGCCCGGTCACGCTCAAGCAGCGCTTCAACGCCGTGGCGACCGCCGCGCAGGCGGAGCCACCCCCGGGAGAGCTCCCGCCCCAGGTCGATCCGCGCCAGATGTCCCTCTTCCTGGCCGGCTGGGCGACCGGCAGCGTCAAGTACCTCACCAGCTCCGGGGCCGCCTCGATCACCTACTTCGAGACGACCGGCTGGCGCGGCGTCATGGAGCGGGACGAGGGTTCACCGGAGCCGGAGCTTTTCCCCACGCGCCCGGGCGACGTCTTCCCCGTCTACCACGTCTTCGCCGACCTCGCGGAGTGGCGGGGCGGCGAGCTCGTCGCCGCGCCCTCCAGTGCCCCCCTCGCCGTCGAGGCGCTGGCAATCGCGGACGGCGACGCGCTCCACCTGCTGGTGGCGAATCTCACTCCGCGCGAGCAGCAGGCGCGCGTGGGCTCGCTGGCCTCCGGCGAGGTTCGCCTGCGCCGGCTGAACACGGAGACAGCGCCGGAGGCGATGGCCAACCCGCGCGCATTCCGCGCCAGCACAGCATCGGAGATCGTTGTCGATAGCGCGCTCGATCTGACGCTCGCCCCGTTCGAGGTCGTCCGCATCGACGCCCGGAAGCCGGCATGAGCGGATTCGCCAGAGAGCGGGGCAATGCGGCGAGGGCGCCATGAGTCCACCGGCCATGCCGTGAGCGGCGCGATGGCGCGCCGCCTCTGCCCTTCCACGTCTCGGGTTCACGGTTCAGGGTGATAACGAAGGAGTTGCGCCATGGTTCGGTCATCCCAACAGAACATCGACGTCCGCCAGAGCGCCATCCATCGCTGGCGGCGCCAGCCGCTGACGCGCCGCCGCTTCATCCAGGAGATCGGCGCGGCAGCCGCCGGCGCGGGCCTCGCCTCCCGCGGCCTGACGCTCCCCGCTCGCGCCCAGGGGAACGTCGGCGGCGTGCTGACGATCCTCTGCTGGCAGGGCTACGACGGGCCGAACGCCAACAAGCCGTTCGTCGAGCAGACCGGCACCGAAATCAACGCCACCTACCTCGGCAGCAACGACGAGATCTTCGCCACCCTCCGCGCCGGCGGTCTCGGCCAGATCGACATCGTCACCCCCTACCACGGCTACGTGAAGAACCTCTACGAGGCGGGCCTCCTGCAGGAGATCGACTACTCGCGGCTGCCGAACACGCAGGACTACATCCCCCTCTTCCAGAAGCCGAGCTGGAACACCTTCGACGGCAAGACCTACTCCGCCCCCTTCGTCTGGGGCACCGGGCCGATGATCTACAACGAGCAGTTCATCCCTGAGGCGCCGAAGGAGTGGATGGACGTCATGAAGCCCGAGTACACGGGCAAGGTCGTCATGACCGACGACGCCCTCGGCCACTACCTGATCTGGAACCAGGTCACCGGCGCCAAGGACCCGACCCAGGTCACCCAGGAGGAGCTCGACAAGACGACCGAGCTCCTCATCAAGATCAAGACGGAGCAGGCCCGCGCCTTCTCGCCGAACATGGGCGACATGGCCGACATCATGTCGCGCGGCGAAGCCTGGCTCTCGACGATCGGCTGGGAGGCGATTCCGGAGTTCCCGGTCGCCCAGTCGGCCAAGCTCCGCTACACCCACCCCGCGCCCGGCGACTTCACCTTCGTCGACTCCTACTGCATCGCCAAGGACGCGCCCAATCTCGACACCGCCTACGCCTTCATCAACCACATGCTCAGCCCCGAGGCGCAGGCGATCGCGATGGACGATATGGACAGCGCCACAGTCAATCAGAAGGCGATCCCCCTCCTCAACGAGCAGACGCGGGCGATCTTCCCCTACGACAACCTCGACGAGATCTTCAAGGTCGCCCCGGTCTGGGGATTCCCGCCCCTCGAGGATCAGGGCGATGGAATCGTCACCTACAGCGGATGGCTTGAGGCATGGGAACGGGTACGGGCCGCGTGACGCGCGACGATCCAGCCGGAGAGGCGGCCATCGCCGTCGAGGGGGTGTGCAAACGCTTCGGCACGACCACCGCCCTCGACGGGGTTTCACTGCGGGTCGAGCCGGGGACCTTCGTCTCCCTGCTCGGCCCCAGCGGCTGCGGCAAGACGACGCTGCTGCGCATCATCGGCGGCTTCGAGCACGCCGATGCGGGCAGCATCTCCATCCACGGCGTCCGCGTCGACCGGCTGCCGCCCAACCGGCGGCCGGTCAACACGGTCTTCCAGCGCTACGCCCTCTTTCCGCACAAGTCGATCTTCGAGAATATCGCCTTCCCCCTGGCGCTCCAGCGCGTGCCCCGTGCCGAGCAGCGCGCGCGCGTCGCGGAGATGCTCGATCTGGTGCGCCTGCCGGGGATCGAGGCGCGCAGCCCGGCCCAGCTCTCCGGCGGGCAGGCGCAGCGCGTCGCGCTCGCCCGCGCTCTGATCGGCCGCCCGCGCGTCCTCCTCCTTGACGAGCCGCTGGCCGCGCTCGACCTGAAGCTGCGCAAGGCGATGCAGCTCGAACTGCGGCGCATCCAGGAGGAGCTCGGCACCTCGTTCCTCTACGTCACGCATGACCAGGAAGAGGCGCTGACCATGTCCGACTGGATCGTGCTGATGAGCGAGGGGCGCATCGCGCAGCAGGGGACGCCGGCCGAGGTCTACGAGCGCCCGGCCAACGTCTTCGCCTCCGGCTTCATCGGCGAGGCGAACCTGCTGCCCGGCATCGTCGCCGCCACCGACGGCACCACCGCCCGAGTCCGCCTCGCCGACGGCGGGGCGGAGGTGACGGCCCCGGCGAACGGGGTCCGATCTGATCAGCCAGTCGTCGTCTCGGTGCGGCCGGAGCGGCTGCGCATCGGCCGCGCCGGATCGGCGAATGGCGCCGAGAACCGGATCCCCGGCCGGCTGACCCGCCGCGTCTTCCTCGGCAATATCCGCCGCGAGTTCGTGGCCATCGGTCCCGATCTGGTGCTGGTGGCGCAGCGGGGCGTCGACGCCGAGCCGATCCCAAACGGGGAACCGGTCGAGGTCTCGTGGCAGGCGGCAAACACGATCCTCCTTCCCGACGAGGGAGCTTCTCATGGCGGCTGAACGTCTCGGCCCCGCGCTCCCCGTCCAGGAGAGCGCGGAGGTTACCGTGGGCCGCCCCGCTACGCCGGCCTGGGCGCCGACCGCCGCGCAACTCGCCCCGGCCCTCCTCTTCCTCCTCGTCTTCCTGGTCGGGCCGGTCGCCGTCTTCTTCGCCTACAGCTTCTGGACAGTCAAGGCGTACGACCTCGTCCCCGCCTGGACACTGGAGAACTACCAGAAGGCGCTCACCGAGCCAATTTATCTTCAGCTCTTCGCGCAGACGCTGGTGACGGCGGGCCTCGCGGCGATCGTGACCGTCGTCATCGCCTACGCCTTCGCCCACGCCATCCGCTTTCACCTGCGCCGCTATCAGGAGGCGCTCCTCCTCCTCGTCATCGTCGCCCTCTTCTCCGGCTACCTCGTCCGCATCTACGCCTGGCGGACGATCCTGGGCGACGAAGGGATCATCAACCAGGCGCTCATTTCGCTCGGACTGATCCGGGAACCACTCAGCTTCCTCCTCTTCAGCCGCATCGCCACCACCATCGTCCTCGTCAACTTCCTGATCCCCCTCGCCATCCTCCCGATCTATGCGGCGCTGCAGAACGTGCGCGACGAGGAGATCGAGGTCGCGCGCGATCTGGGCGCCACCCCCTTCGGCGCCTTCTGGCGGGTCACCCTCCCCCTCGCCTGGACCGGCGTCTTCGCCGCGCTCGGGCTGACCTTCATCATTGCCGCCGGCGACTACGTCACCCCGCAGCTCGTCGGCGGCACCAGCGGCTCCATGATCGGCCGCACCATCGCCAGCACCTTCGGCACCGCCTTCAACTGGCCGCTGGGGGCGGCGCTCTCCTTCCTGACCCTGGTCTTCGTGCTGGTCCTCCTCGGCCTGGTCAAGGTCGGCAGCGAGCGGGTGCTGCGATGACAGGTGGACGGTCGCATCTCGTCTGGTGGCTTCTCGTCGGCGCGACGCTCCTCTTCCTCTTCGCGCCGGTCGCGGTGGTCCTCCTCTTCTCGTTCAACGCGGCCTCGACAACCAGTCTCCCCTTCGCCGGCTTCAGCCTCCGCTGGTACGAGCGCGCCTTCGGCGACCACCAGTTCGTCGTGGCGCTCCTGAACAGCGTCAAGGTCGCTATCGTCGTCGCCATCTTCACCGCCGTCGTCGGCACCAGCGCCGCCTTCGCCCTCTCGCGCCGCCGCTCGCGCTGGCTCGACCTCTTCTCGTCCTTCGTCACCGCGCCGCTGATCCTGCCGACCCTCTTCCTGGGGATCGCGCTCCTCTCCTTCTACACGCAGATCGGGCTGCGCCCCTGGCTCGGCACCGCGATGATCGGGCACGCCCTGGTGACGCTGCCGTTCGTCGTCCTCATCGTCAACGCACGGCTGATGCGCCTCGACCGCTCGATCGAGGAGGCGGCCCGCGACCTCGGGGCGACCCCCTTCCAGTCGTTCCGCCTGATCGTGCTGCCCCTCGTTGCGCCTGCCCTGCTGGGGGCGATCCTGATCGTCGTCGCCTGGTCGTTCGACGAGCTGGTCATCACCTTCTTCACCAGCGGCGGCGACGCGACGCTGCCGGTCCGCATCTGGGGCATGCTGCGGCGCGGCATCGACCCCTCGGTCAACGCCATGGCCAGCATCATCCTGCTGACGACGATCGCCTGCACCCTCCTCGCCGGCCGGTTCATCAGCGGGCGGGAGATTGCCAGGTAAAGGAGAATGAGACGTTCTCCCATCTCGTCACGGCCATATCAGGAATGACATCCCGTGCTAAGCTGCTTAGCCCCGCCCGTACTGAGGTGGCACGGGCAGGCACATCGGAGGTTTCCCATGCATGCCCTTCATGTGGAACGCCTCATCACGGCACTGTCCGAGATACAGCAGATCGTGAAGACGATTTCGTGGAGGCTTCTACGTCGGTCAACTCGAGACCCGGAACCCGAGGACGATCCGGTTCTGGCAATGCTTGCGTCTCTACCGATTGACGATGAACCGGTTACGGATGAGGATAGGCGGCACATCGTCGAAGGCTGGCAAGCCTATCGAGACGGACAGGTGGTCTCGGCAGAGGAAGTCAGGCGCGGATGCCTCGGCAACGAGGGAGAAACTCCCCGGAAGGCGACGCATCCGACCGCGGCGGTGTGAAACCGGGCTGGCAATGGGTGTTCACACGCCCAGCGCAGCGACAACTCGACATTCTCAGTCGGGAGGTCCAGGAACGAATTCTTGCCGACCTGGATCGGCTCGTCGTCGATCCCCGAACTGTTGACGCGCGAAAACTCGAGGGAATGGTTGGATATCGCCTTCGTGTTGGTGGTTTCCGCGTCCTTTACGATGTGGACAAGCACAAGCGGCAGTTCGTGATTTTCTGGGTCGGCGATCGCAAAGATGCCTATCGCTAATCACCCATGAGGTAACGCTCTCCATTCACGCCGCCTTCAGCGCGAATTTCGCCTCGGCGAGCCCGACGATGTGCTTGCCGATCGGGATCGCCGAGGTCGCCGCCGGCGAGGGGGCGTTCAGGACGTGGATCGTCCGCCCCGTCTCCCCGATCAGGAAGTCGTGGACCATCGTCCCGTCCGCCAGCACCGCCTGCGCCCGCACGCCCGCCCGGTAGGGGGTGAGGTCGTCGAGCGTTAATTCGGGGCAGTAGCGCTGGCAGAGCGCCAGATAGCGCGACTTCAGCAGCGAGTTCGCTATCTCCAGCATGCCCGACTTCAGGTTCGCCTTGATTACCTTACGGAAGCCCGGGAAGCGGAGCATCTCCCCCATGTCGCGCAGGTCGACATCCCCGAAGCCGTATCCCTCGCGCGCGAAGGCGAGCACCGCGTTCGGCCCGACCGTCACATAGCCGCCGATCATCCGGGTGAGATGCACGCCGAGGAAGGGGAGCGCCGGGTCGGGGATCGGGTAGATCAGGTGGTTGACGATGTCGTTCTTGTCCGCCCCGAGCCGGTAGTACTCGCCCCGGAAGGGGACGATGCGGAAGTCGAGATCGACCCCGCACATCCGCGCGATGCGGTCCGCCTGCAGCCCCGCCGCCGCGATCACCTGCTTCGCCCGCACCCGCTGCCGCCCGGTCTCCAGCGCCACGTCGGCCGGCGTCTCGTCGATGTGAATGACCTCGCTCGAGGTCATCACCTCGCCCCCTCGCTCGCGCACGACGTCGGCCATCGCCCGCGCGATGCGCCCATAGTCAACGATGCCAGTCGTCGGTGAGTAGATCGCGCCGACGCTGCGGATGTGCGGCTCGCGCCGGGCCACCTCCGCCTTGTCGAGGCGCTCCATGACGATGCCGTTCTCGATCGCCCGGTCATAGAGCGCCGCCATCCGCGGCAACTCCTCCTCGTCGGTCGCCACCAGCAGCTTGCCGCACTGCTCGTAAGGGATATCACGCTCCTCGCAGAAGCGGATCGTCGCCTTGACCCCCTCGCGGCAGAAGCGGGCCTTGAGGCTCCCCGGCTGGTAGTAGACGCCGGCGTGGATGACGCCGCTGTTCCGCCCCGTCTGATGGGTGGCCAGCGCCGGCTCCTTCTCGAGCACCGCCACCGAGATCCCCGGGAAGCGCTCCTGCATCTGCATCGCCGTCGAGAGCCCGACGATGCCGCCGCCGATCACGGCCAGGTCGAAATCCGCCATGCATTCCTCGGTTTCGTCGTGCGGCAACCGGCGTGGGGGCCGGCGTCGCGGCGTTCCTTCTGGAGGGTGTTGTAGACGCCGCAACGCGCGATGGCAAGCCGATCACCCGGCCCACCCCGCTGACAGCCCCGTGCAAAAGTGATGTCATCCTGAGCGAAGCGAAGGATCTTGGCTCCCGGACTTCAGTTCTGAGGGGGCCGAGATCCTTCCTTCGTCAGGATGACACTTGGTTGACGGTGGGGCCTACGCGGAAGAACCGAGCAGAGAGGTCATGGGATCGATCGCCGACCGTGAAAGTGACGATCGCGCGATGCGGCCTCGGCGCTCGGCCATCACCTGCCCCATACGGGCGGCGATCCGATCCCACGAGTGGGCATCGAGCATGGCGTCGACCTGGCCCAGCCAGCCCGCCTCCTCCGCCGGGGAGCGGCGCAGCAGGCGCTCGGCCTCCGCGACGACCTCGCCCGCGGTCGCGGCGATGGAGACGACGTCGCCGTAGAGGTCGACGACATCGGCGATCGGCGTTGAGATGACCGGCCGCCCCCCTGCCAGGTACTCGAGCGTCTTGGTCGGCGAGATGGCCCGCGTGGCCGCGTTGCGCGCGAAGGGGAGGAGCGCGACGTCGAAGCTGGCGAGGAACCCGGGCAACTCGGCGTAGGGGCGCTGCCCGACGCGCACGATATTCTCCCGCGCGGGGATCTCCGCCTTGTCGATCTTGGCGACCGGGCCGACCAGCACGATGGTCCACTCCGGGCGCAGATCGGCGATCCCGGCCAGCAGGTCGAGATCCATCCGTTCGTCGATCACTCCGAAGTAGCCGAGGATCGGGCGCGGCCGGCGCGCCAGCTTCGCTGGCCGCGCGATCCCGTTCCGGGCCGCCCCGAAATGCTCCGGCTCGACTCCGGAGGGGAAGCAGAAGACGGCCGGGTGCCGCGGCTGCCGCTGCCGGTAGAGCGTCGGCCCGCCGGTGAAGACGAGGTCGGCGGCGGAGAGAAGCCGGGCCTCCTGCGCCCGCATCTCGGCCGGCGCCGACTCGAAGCTGGCCAGGTCGTCCATCGCGTCGTAGACGCGCAGCGCGACACGGCCCGAGGGCGGCTCGGCGCCGAGCGCCATCGGGGTGTAGTACCAGAGGGTAAGATCATCCCCCTCTGGAATCAACGGATCGATCAGCGCCGCGATCTTCGCGTTGACGGCGGCCCCGAATCCCCAGCGATGCCCGGGCGAGCGCCGCGACAGGAGCGGGGTGGCGATGGTGACGCCATCCTCCTCGCGGAGGCGCACGTCTGCCCGCTTGCCCCAGAATTTTGGCTCCTCCACCACCAGCACCGGCGTCTCCCGCGCGAAGCGCGTCAGCAGGTGCTGCGGCCGCTGCCAGACCGAATCCCACCGCAGATGCGAAAAGGCGACGAGCATCGATATCCCAATCTTCGGACGCAACGGCGACGCGTGACGGCGCTCGCCGTCACGCGCGGAAGGCCCCAGGCGATCCTGGCATGGCATCGTGGCAAGCGCAGATTGCGTGCCAGATTGGCGCATCGTGCTAGGATGCGTCGGCGCATGAATGGCTCTTTTCCCGGGGGTGAAACGACGTGCCGCGCTTCGTTCTGCTGGTCCAGCAGCTTCTCTCGCTCCTCTGCCTCCTCGTCCTCGGCGCCCAGCGGGTCGTCCCCTCCCCGGAGCCGCCTTCCGGTGAATCGGACGACGCCATCGTGCCGACGGAGAGCGGCCCGGTGCGCGGCGTCATCCACGACGGCGTGCGCGAGTTCCGGGGCATCCCCTACGCCAAAGCGCCGGTTGGCGATCTGCGGTGGGAGCGGCCGCAACCTCCGGCGCCATGGGAGGGCGTGCTGGACGCGACCGCGTACGGGAGCGGCTGCCCTCAGCTCTCCCGCTACGGGCTGACCGAGGCGGGGGAGGACGAAGGGTGCCTCGTCCTCAATGTGACGACCCCGGCGCAACCGTCCGCCACCCCGCGCCCCGTCATCGTCTGGATCCACGGCGGCGCCTTCGTCGGCGGCTCGAGCGCGCTCTATCCCCTCGCGGCCCTGGCGCTGGCCGGGGATGCGGTCGTCGTCTCCATGAACTATCGCCTCGGCGTCTTCGGCTTCATGGCCCACCCGGCATTCGATGCCGCCACGTCGGGCGGCATCGGGTTGGAGGACCAGCGCGCCGCGCTCCGCTGGGTGCAGCGCAACATCGCCGCCTTCGGCGGCGACCCGGGCAACGTGACGATCGCCGGCGAGTCGGCCGGCGGCGCTGGCGTCTGCATGCACCTGATCGCCCCGGAGGAGACGAGCGGCCTGTTCCACAAGGCGATCGTACAGAGCGCGGCCTGCGAGCAGCCCCTGCGCACCGTCGCCGAGAACGAAGCCCTGGGCCTGCGCATCGCCGCGCTCGCCGGCTGCGGCGATGCGCAGACGGCTCTCGCCTGCCTGCGCGCGGCGCCGGTGAAAACCCTGCTCAAGGCCGGGGCGGCGGCGGCGGGAGGAGACCTGACGGCGTTCTCGCCGAGCATCGGCAACGAGACCGTGCCCCGGCAGGGCGCCGAGGCGATCCGCTCCGGCAACTTCGCGCGGGTGCCGCTCCTCAACGGCGGCAACCAGCGCGAGATGCTCCTCTACGTCGCCTACGACCTCCAGGCCGGGGCGTCGATCACGACCGAGACGTACGACGATCATCTCCGCGCCGCCTACAGCGAGAACGCCACGCGCGTTGCCGCGGAGTACCCGCTCTCCGCCTACCCGGCGGCCCCGGTCGCGCTCGGCACGGCGCTCTCCGATTTCACACCGACGATCGGGCTCGGCAACTGCCTCTTCCTGCAGACCGGCAAGGACGCCTCAGGCTACGTCCCGGTCTACCAGTACGAGTTCGCCGACCCTGCTGCCCCGCCCGTCACTGAGAACCCCGGGTTCGCGATGGGCGCGGTCCACTCCGCCGAGCTTCCCTACCTCTTCCCACGCTTCTCCAACACGACCCGGCTCGACGGCCCGGATCTGCCGCCGGCCTCCCAGCGCCTCGCGGAGCAGATGCTCGCCTACTGGACGAGCTTCGCCCGCACGGGGACGCCCTCCGCCCCGGACGGGCCGGAGTGGACGCCCTTCCGCTCGCCGCACGCGGTGATGCGCTTCGCGTCGGATGCGGTCGGCGAGTACGATGCCGCCGCCGCCCACCACTGCGCGTTCTGGCAGGAGCTCTACCCCGACCGCCTCTCGCTGTAGAGCTCGTTCCGCGGCTCGCGCAAGCCGGCGAGTTCTCACGGCGCTGGTGTCACGGCCTCGCCCATCAGGTCGGCGAAGGGGGTGATCGGGATGCGCGTCGGCTCCGGCTGCCAGGGGAGCATCCCCGCCGACCCGGCGAATGAGAGCGCCCAGGCCGCCAGGATCAGGAGCGGCGCCAGCACCACCAGCGCGATGATCGCGTTCCTCCGCCGCCGGCGGTCAGCTTCCATCGTTCGCCTCCGTGGGTGATGGGTGATGGGTGATGGGGTGATGGGGTGATAGGGGGTGAAGGTTGCCAAGATTGCCAAGGCTACGGGAGACCGAGCGCCGGGCCATCTTCTCCCATCACCCATCACCCAACACCCATCACCCCTCACCCCACCGCCCCTTCGCCCATCACCTTCGTCGCCGTCAGGTCGATCTCCAGCCGCACCCGCTCATTCAGAGAGAGGACGACCGGCACCCGCGGCGGCTCGATCGCGAAGTCGGGCATGTCGAACTCGGTTACCGCCTCGCCAGTCATGATCTCGCCCGTCGGGGTGTCTCCCTGCAGCATCGCCTTCCCCTGCCAGGCGACCGTCTTCGTCACGCCGTGCATTGTCAGGTCGCCGATCAGGGTCAGCGGAACCTCTTTCCCCTCGGCCAGCGGCCCGTTCAGCCCCTGCACCTCGCGCAGCACGAAGGTGGCCAGCGGGTAGGTCTCTGTCTCCAGCGTGTTCTTGTAGAGGTAGTTATCCCGCCACGCCTGGTCGCTCTTCAGGGTGCGCAGGTCGACATCGATGCGGGAGCAGGGGACCGGCTTCCCCTCCGCGTCGAACCCGATCTGCCCGGCGATCGCTTGCGTCTCGCC
>JADYYO010000333.1 GCA_020853615.1 Thermomicrobiales bacterium | reverse complement strand
GATCTCGCCAACCGGGAGGGTGCGCAGCTCGCGGTGCTGAAGCGCTATCTGCCGGAGGAGCTTTCGGACGACGAGCTGCAGGCCCTTGTCGACCGCGCGATCGTCGAGACGGGCGCGAGCAGCCCGAGGGATATGGGGAAGGTCATGCCGGTCGTTCTGCGAGAGGCCGCGGGCCGCGCCGACGGCCGTCGCGTGAGCGATGCGGTCAAGGCCGCGCTGGCCCGGTGATGGCGAGCGGCCCCGCCCCCGGCGGTCCAGAGGTTGCCCTCTCGCTTGTGGAGGAGGCGCCCGCGCCATCCGATGTGCGGGAGGAAGACCTCGCGGCGCTGGCGGCTTTCGTGCTTCGCGAAGAGGGCGCCGCTGGACAATGGGAGGTGGCCGTCGCGCTGGTCGACGACGCCCGGCTGCAGGCGCTCCATCGCGACTACATGGGCGAGGACACGCCGACCGACGTCATGACCTTTCCCTATGAGGTTGGCCCCACGGGCATCCACGGCGGCGACATCATCATCTCGGTCGATCACGCGCGGCGCGAGGCGGGCGCCTGGAGCCACTCGCCCGCCGAAGAGGTCGCTTTCCTGGTCGCCCACGGGCTGCTGCACCTCCTCGGCTGGCGCGACGAGACCCCCGAGGGGCGCCAGGCAATGCTCGCCCGGCAGCAGGCCCTGTTCGACCGTTTCCAGGATGACCAGATGGTCGGACGCGAATAGATTCAGGAATTACCTGCGCGACGCCGCATTCGCCGAATCCCGCAGCGCCCGTCGCAGGACATCGGCGGCATTCATCGCCGAGCGGCGCTGGATCTCCCCATAGACCGCGCGGATGGGGAAGCGCTCGTCGCCGCTGACCGCGCCGGCGACGGCGACCGAGATCACGCCCTCGCTGAGCCCGCGGGGCGCCGCCTCCACCTCGGCCGTGATGCCGACGCCGATATCGCTCCCGAATCGCGCGCGCGCCTCTGCGGCCAGGTCGATCGCGCGGACTCCATCGCCGGGCTTTGCCGCCGCCTCGATCCCCCTGACGACGCCGTCGGCTCCCGGCTCCGAGAGGAGGAGCGCGCCAAATCGCCCGCCCGAGCCGGCTTCCGCGATGGCGATGGTGTACCCGCGCTCCCGCAGCGAATCGAGGAGCACCGCTGGCAGGCTCCGCTCGTCGTCGGCGTAGAGGAACTCGGCCAATCTGCGGCGAACCTCGCTCGCCGTCTCGTCCAGCGCGCGATCGGCGGCCTCGGCGCTCTCGGCGGTCGCCGTGACTCTGACGTGGACGCCATCGTCTTTCGCATAGGTGCCGACGTACGGCTGCGGCCTCCGCGTCAACTCGTCGAGAAGCTGGGAGACGGCCGATTCGCCGATGCCGAGCGTCCGGAAGTTGATCGTCCGGTAGACCGACCCGGCGAGGCGATCGGCGAGGCGCGGCAGCGCCTGCTCGCGCCACATGCGGAACATCTCGCGCGGAACGCCCGGCATGGCGATGACGATGGCATCGCCGACGCGCGCCAGCCACCCCGGGGCGGTGCCGACCGGATTCGGCAGGACCTCGACCGAGGGGAGCACCCAGGCCTGCTTCGCGTTGCGCTCGGGCATCTCCAGCCCGCGCTGCGCGAAGAAGTCCCGGATGTTGGCGACGAGCGCCTCGTCGACAACCGGCGTCTCGCCGACGAGGTCGGCGATCGCCTCGCGCGTGAGATCGTCGTCGGTCGGGCCGAGGCCGCCGGTGCAGACGACCAGATCGGCGTCGGCCGCGGCGGCGGCGAGTGCGCGGGTGAGCCGCGCGAGGTCGTCCCCGACCTGCACGACGTGCAGCAGCTCGATGCCCTGCGCGGCCAGCTCCTGCGCAAGAAAGGTCGCATTCGTGTCGGTCAGATGCCCGCCGATCAGCTCCGTTCCGATGGAAAGGATGTACGCCCGCACGATCTCCCGATCCTCCCGTTGCTGGATCGCGGGAGCGTGACAGCCCCACGACGGATCCGCTGGCCGACGCCTTGCTCCGATTGTCGCACGACCCACGGTGGATGGGGTTCGCCGGGAGCATTCTCCGGTCAGCGACCCTGAGGAGGCGGCGGGAAGGGGAAGGCTTTCGACCCGAGGAGCCGGCTCTGCTCGGCCTTCAATCGGGCGAAGGCCGCGGCCGCGTACTCGCCCAGCTCCTCCGCGGGGAAGTTGACGACGGAGACGTTATCTTCCCGGAGGACCGAGACATCGCCCGTTTCCCAGTCCTCGAGGATCGCGCGGTACCCCGCGACGTGGGCGCACATGACGAGCAGGCAGGGCGGCATGTCGGATTCGTCGATCAGATCCGCATGCGAGAGCACAAGCTCCGTCATGCGCTGGTGCATCGGCATGAAGACCGTCCTCATCCAGAGGCGCCAGGCGATGGCGTCCTCCCGCGTGGGCGGCGGGTCGGTCTTCCAGTACGACCCCGGCTCGGGCCGGTAGCGATGCTTGAAGGCGCGCCATGACTCGTCGCTCGATCGGGTGAGGGCGAGGAGCGGGCCGTAGAACTCGCTGAGCTGGCGGTTGACCCGCTCGAGGCGGTCGTTTCGCTGCGCGAGTCTGATGTCCGTCAGGTACTTGACGACGTAGCCGACCGCCGCCGCGAGCACGCCCGCGAGCGCGATGATCTCGGCGGCGCTCACCGGGCCATCCTGGAGACGTCAAGGAGTTTGAGCGGGGGAAACTGCGGTGGCTGGTCCATGGCGGCGAACCGCGTGG
>JADYYO010000332.1 GCA_020853615.1 Thermomicrobiales bacterium | reverse complement strand
TTGAGCACAATGGAGGCAGATTATTTCCAGACCCGTCCAGACCCGCGTCAACGAGCGTATCCGGATCCGCGAGGTCCGGCTCATCGACGAGCAGGGCGAGCAGGTTGGCATCGTTCCCACGTTCGAGGCGCTGCAGATGGCGCGCGACCGTGGCCTCGACCTGGTCGAGGTCGCGCCCAATGCCATGCCCCCTGTCTGTCGGTTGATGGATTATGGCAAATTCCGGTACGAGCAGAGCCGGAAAGAGCGGGAGTCCCGTCGCAATCAGCATGTCGTCGAGCTGAAAGAGGTCCGCGTGCGACCGAAGATCGACGACCATGATCTCGAGACGAAGGGACGGCAGGCCGCGCGATTCCTCGATGGCGGCGACAAGGTGAAGCTCACCGTCCTCTTCCGCGGCCGCGAGATGGCGCACCCCGACATTGGCAAGTCGCTGCTCGATCAGCTCGCCGAACAACTCCGCGAACACGGCACCGTCGAACAGCCGCCGCGGATGGAAGGGCGGGCGATGATCATGTTCATGGCGCCCCTCAAGGCGAAGGGCGCGGCCAGCGATCAGGACCGCACGAAGGAAGGAAACCGAGGACGTGAGCAAAGCGCCGCACAAGAAGATGAAAACCCATAAGGGGGCCAAGAAGCGCTTCAAGATCACCGCGACCGGCAAGATCATGCGCACCAAGGGGATGAAGAGCCACAACCGGCGCAAGAAGGCCCCGCGCGTGAAGCGCCAGTTCGACCGCATGCTCGAGCTCGATAGCGCCAACGTGCGTCACGTCGAGCGGCTGCTCCCCTACGGGGCATAATCGTATCGTTTTCGCTCGGGGACTCCTCCCCGGCGAAGCGCCGCCCGAGTGGGCGGCGCGCGTGGGCTGTCCACGCCGGGTTGCAGCGGCCCCGATGAGACCGCTGGGTCGAGGAGACGACAAAGACCATGGCACGTGTCAAGCGGGCCGTCGCTGCCCACCGGCGACACAAGAAGGTTCTGGCACAGACCAAGGGCCACTACGGCACCAACAGCCGCCTCTACAAGCGCGCCCATGAGTCGCTCATGCGCTCGCTGGCCTATGCCTACCGCGACCGGCGCAACCGGAAGCGCGACATGCGCCGCCTCTGGATCATCCGCATCAACGCCGCGTCGCGCCTCAACGGTCTCCCCTACTCCAGCCTGATCAATGGCCTCTCGCTGGCCGGCGTCGCCGTCGACCGCAAGATGCTGGCCGACCTCGCGGTGCGCGATGCCGACGGCTTCGCCGCCGTCGTCGATACCGCGAAGCAGGCGCTCGCCGCCAGGTAGCCGGGCGCCCGGCGGAGTCCGTGAACACGCCAGGCTCATCCGGCCCCGGGGTCATCACCTCCGCCGCCAATCCGGCCATCACCCTCGTCCGCTCGCTCGATCGGCGCGACCGCCGCGCCGAAGAGCGAGCGTTCGTCGTCGAGGGGGTCCGCGCCGTCCGCGACGGGCTGGAAGCGGGCGCCGTCCCTCGCCTCGTCCTGCTCCGGGAGGGAGACGAGGCGCTCCTGCCGGCGGCATTGCTTCCCGCCGGCACTCCGGTGCGCCGCGTCGAGCGCCGCCTCTTCGACCGCCTCAGCGGCGTGCAAAGCCCGCAAGGGATGATCGCCGTCTTCCCCATCCCGCACCTCTCCCCCGACCTCGCCACCGGCACGCCGCTGGTGCTGGTGCTCGACCGGCTGCGCGATCCCGGCAATCTCGGCACGCTGCTGCGCGCGGCGGCCGGGGCGGGCGTCAGCGCGGTCTATCTCACCCCGGGGAGCGTCGATCCCTGGAATGCCAAGGTCGTCCGCGCCGGGATGGGCGCGCACTTCCGGCTCCCCCTCCTGCCCCTTGACGACGCGATGCAGGAGGCGCTGCGCGAGCGCCTGCCGCGCCGTGCCGTGGCTCGCGCCGGCGCCTCCCTCGCCTACGATCGGTTCGACTGGACCGGCCCGGCGGCGCTGGTGATCGGCGGCGAGGCGGAGGGGGTCAGCGAGGAGCTGGCGGCCTGGGGCACCGCCGACGTTGCCATTCCCCTGGCGGCCGATGTGGAGTCGCTCAACGCGGCTGTCGCGGGCGCGGTCATCCTCTTCGAGGCGGCGCGGCAGCGGCGCGCGGCGAATCCCCGGGGCGGCTGATCGGCCCGCAAAACGGGTCCCCGCGTGGGGGCAAGGTGGCATTTTCCGCGTATGTTCGCGGATTTTCTTGGACCAGACGAGCGACTGGATGGTAGACTCCGCCCCCGGTGCACACGGAATCGACCAGATGCGCCCCAACTCAGGCGCCCGAGAGGGCGCGACAGACCGGCACAGACGTCTGGGTCACGAGAACGCGAAAGGAGCAGAGACGTGCGCAAGCAGGATCTCGTCAAGGAAGTCGCGAACGAGGCCGGGCTTTCGGAAGCGCAGGCGACCAAGGCAGTGAATGCCTTCCTCGACGCGATTCAGAACAGCCTCGCCAACAATGATGAGGTCTCGATCAGCGGCTTCGGCTCGTTCAAGGTCGTCGAGCGCGCCGGGCGCGAGGGGCGCAACCCGCGCACGGGCGAGCCGATGACGATCGCCGCCCGCCGCAGCCCGACCTTCAAGGCGGGGACGCAGCTCAAGCGGGTCGTCGAAGGAAGCTAACCCTCCCGCCACAACGCAATGGTTCTGGAGCCGGGCGCGATGTCCGGCTCTCTTCTTCTGTTCGCGTTCCCTCGCGATCGGCTGAATGCGAGGAGCGCCACGCGGTATCCCCCCGGTTGGCGTGGCTCGCCTCCGCGCTGCTAGGTGGTCGGCGTGCCGGGCACGGGCGTCGCCAGGGGTTGCACCGTGATGCGCGTGGCCCGCACTGTCGCGCCGCCCACGTACATGACGTTGCCGTCGGGATCGGCCACCGTCGCGCTGTAGTTGCCATGCCACGAGTTCCCGTCGTCCCCGAGGGTCGCCTCCACACTGTCCGTCACGATCGCCAGGAAATTCCCCTCCCCGTCGGTCACCAACCCGATCCAGGTGGTCGCGGCGGTGGCAGGCCCGGTCGGTTGCCAGGCGCCGTGGCCGGCGCTGCTGAAGGTGATCGGATTTTCTCCCGCCGCCGGCGAGACCGGCCTGCCGGAGAAGAGGACCGTGCCGTCACCCATAACGGTAAGCAGGCTCTGGGAAGGCCCTGTTGGCGTGTCGAAGGTGAGGCGCCAGGCGCCGACGAAGGCTGAGTCCGTGGCGGACGGGGCGTCGGTCTGGGCGCCGGTGCGATGCGGAGCCGAGCCGAGGACAAGGGCGGCGGCGGCGGCCAGGATCGCGGTGAGGAACGGGACGTACCGCATGGGAATCTTCCTCCTTCAAGCAAGGTCTTCGACGATATCGACCTGGCGGTGGACACATCCGTGGCGTGGCAGGAGCCGTCGCGGGCGATGTTGCTCTCGATGTCGGACGCGCCGCGCGCGTATCCCTCTGCTGAGGTCCTCCTTTCGATCCCGCACCGTCGCCTCCGCAGGGAGCCTCCGCACGACGGAGGCCACGCTCGACCTCCTCGGGCGCGGGGTTCTCGCCGATGGACGCGAGGCGGACCACCCGCCACGCGCTCGATAGGGTCGAGAATCTCGTCGGCCGTGGCGCCGGAGTGGTCGCCCGGGGCGAATCCGAGGAGGTGTGAGCGGCTTGGCCGCACGCGCGGCGCTCCCTGGTGTCGTTGTCGCCCGAGCGCTAGCCGCGGCTCATCGAGACCACGAGGCTTCTGAGCGAGGGCGGGGACCCGGGCGCCGCCATCGCCTTCGGCCTCGATCTGCTTCTGGCCGGTATCGAGGCGATGGCGGCACGCAAGTGCTGACGCCGGATTGCATTGCCTTGCTCGAGAGGCCAACAACGCCATGCTGGGCCAGTCGCCATGACGCGACCCGGCGCGCCGCGCGGCGGTAGTTCGATTTCCAGAGTGTCTGCTATCCGAGGGCCATTTCGGGGCGCGGCGCCGGCTGCAACGTCGCCATCAGCCGGGCGATCGTCCCCGGGACATCCCCCTCGACGGCGAGCTTGGCCACCCCAACCGCGCTGGCGACGGCGCGCTCGTTCGAGCGGCCGTGGGAGATGATGACCACACCGTCGACGCCGAGGAGCGGGGCCCCACCCTGCTCGGCGTAGTCGAGCTGCTTGCGCGCCTCGCGGAACGCCGGGTAGAGAAGCGCGGCCAATCCCTTCCGCCAGAGATTCGCGGTCAGGCGGCGGCGGACTGTCTCGTTGATGAGGGCGGCGGCGCCCTCGGCCGTCTTCAGCGCGACATTACCAGTGAAGCCGTCGGTGACGACGACGTCGACGACGCCGCGGGTGATGTCGTTCCCCTCGACATTGCCGTAGAACGCCACCCCGGGCGCGGCGGCGAGGAGGGGGAAGGTCTCCTGCACCAGCGCATTCCCCTTCGACGGCTCCTCGCCATTGGAGAGGAGCCCGACCGTGGGGTTGCTGACGCCCAGCGCGCGCTCGATGTAGATGCTCCCCATCTGCGCGAACTGCACGAGATGCTGCGGGCGCGGGTCGGTGACCGCGCCCATGTCGAGGACGAGGGTTTTCCCTTTCATCGAGGGGAGGTAGCCGGCGATGGCTGGACGGTCGATGCCGCGGATGCGGCCGAGCTTCTGCAGCGCGCCTGCCATGACCGCCCCGCTGTTCCCGGCCGAGACGAGCGCGTCGGCCCGGCCGTCGCGCACGGCATCGAGCGCGAGCGCGATCGCTGAGCGGGGCTTGCGCCGTACCGCCAGCGCCGGCTGGTCCTCCATGCCGATCTCTTCCGGCGCGTCGACGACCTCGATGTCGATGCCGGCCGCGTTCTGCTTGGCCAGCGCCGCGCGAATCTCGTCTGCCGGGCCAGTCAGGAGGAGGTCGACCCCATAGCGGCGCGCGCCTTCCAACGCCCCAGGTAGGACAATCGCTGGCCCGTGGTCCCCCCCTGCCGCGTCAACGGCGATGCGCATTGTCTGGTACTCCCGCCATGAGGTCTCAGGGTTGCGATGGTACCACGCGATCCGGCGACCATTGGAGCTGTCCAGGTTCGGTACGACATCGATTGCGCCGCGCGTTCGCGCGCGGGCCCGCCCTCAGACGAGCACGAGCGCGACAGG
>JADYYO010000331.1 GCA_020853615.1 Thermomicrobiales bacterium | reverse complement strand
TCGAGGGGGAGGTCGCCCTGACCGAGTTGGCGCGGCGGCTGATCAATCCGCGGCTGGTCGAGGACCCTCCCCCCTACCGCCCGAACGCCGTCCTGCGCGGCCCGCGCCACCTCCCCGTCGCCTTCGATGCCATCGTCGATTGAGCGAGCGCGGCCGGAGCCGCGTGGCGCGGTTCTGGATGGTCCGAAAACGAGGCGCGCCTTCTTGAAACACGACTGTCCTGCTGTCATGGAGTTTCGACCTCAACATCCCCTCTCCGGCCTATACATGGAGTAGGAGAGATCCGGGGTGAGGGTTCAGGGCGACCTTGGGCGAGCGCTGATGACGCGACGGAGTCTTCCCGGAGTCCGAATCAATCGTCAGCAATGGCGTCGCCGAAGCGGTCCCGGGCGACGCGCTGGATGCGCGCCCAGCGCCGGGTAACAGTGCGCCGGGAGATCCCAAGCCGGCGCGCGATCTCCGCGTGGCTGAGCCCCTCGCTGGCGTAGAGCTCGAGGACGGCGACATCCCCGAGGGCAAGCGCCGCCCCGAGCGCGTTGAGGAGGGCGGCGACCTCGACATCGTGCAGATCCTCGTGAGCCAGTGTCGCTTCGGCTGCCTGGAGCGGGAGTGCCGCTCGCCGTGGCGGGCCCATCTCCCGGATGGCATTGCGCAGTCGCCACGAGAAGTAGGCGGTCACGTAGGGAAGGAAGGCGCCCTGTCGGTCCCAGTCGGCGATCAGGTCGGCGAAGACGCACCATGCCTCCTGCCGCAGGTCGTCGAGCGCCCAGGGGCGGCCGTCGCGCCGCGCCCAGTCCGGCTGCCAGATGACGCGCCCGCACCGGCGAATCGTCGGCTCCAGCCGCGCGGCGAGCGAGCGCCAGAGGAGGTCGCGCGCGGCTCGATCGCCGCCGGCCGCGCGGCGCGCGAGACGGGTCAGCAGGGCATCGTCCTTTTTCGAGACGGGCGTATGCGGTTGCAGCAGGGGGACGGCCACCGGGAGGGGCCGCATCTCCTCGGGGGCGAGGAGGCGAAGATGCCGCCGGGGCGGCCGCGAATCGCTGGTACGAACCATGGAAGCACTCTCCTGGCGCAAGGTCCGGCCGGGTGGCCGAATACGAAATCCGGAGGGGAAACCTCCGGGGGTGCGCTCTGGCGCTGGAGAGGCTCGAAAAGAGCTCGAGACGGGCTATTGGCTTCTGGCTATTGGCTCCTGGCTGCCTGCCTACGACTCACGACTCACGACTCGCTTCTTCTCGACTCCTCGGCTCCTCGACTCCTCGACTCGATTCTTGCCGTCTTGCCGTCTTGCCGGCTCAGGTCGAGCCGATGCTCCGAGCCGCAGCGGGGGCAGACGGTCTGCACGACCCCCTGGATGTGCCAGTAGCGGTCGCGCGCCTTGATGTTTATGCGGCCCTGCGCGTCATAGGTGCCCAGCAGCACGGGCGGGTGCTGGCAGCGGCACTCCCAGCGGACGAGCGCGCGCGCTTCGTTCTTCGCAGCCCCCGGCTGCGCGTCGCCGACGTTGCCGGTCATCGCCTGTCGCCTCCTTTTCCCTCAACGGGAGATGAGCGGGAGGTAGAACATATGTTCTGATTGGCAGTCTATGGAGTGACCCCGAGGATGTCAAGGGGTGAGGCGTTTGCCGGTAGCAAACGCCGAAATCCACGGTCGGAGAAGGTCCGGTTGCTTCAGGAACGCGTGACCTCGATGCGGCCGCATCGTGCCGCAAACGGTCGATGATCTGCCTGGTTGTGCGGTCAGGTCGAGGGGCGGGGAAGATGCACTTCACACCAGAAAACATGATATGATCCGACTAACGACTCTTGACAGCCGTTGTCTTCCACGATACATTACGTGCAGACGGATTGGCCACCTCATGGCCACGGTCGTTCAGTTCAGGTTTGCTGAGGCGCTTGGATTGCGCGATGGAGGTGAGAGCTTATGGTCAGTCAATTCCCCTTTGGCCCTGAATTCGTGGTGCTCCGCGACGCTGTGAACCAGCTCCTGGAAGAGAGCTTCGTTCCCTCGGGGGGATCACGGTTCGGTATGAGCAACGGCGCGCGTGCCCTTGTCCGGCCATTGCCGCTCGATCTTTATGCGACGGAGGATGAGGTCGTCGTCATCGCCGCGCTCCCCGGGATGAACCCGAACGATCTGGACGTGACGATCAACCAGAATGTCCTGACGTTGACGGGAAGCGTCCCGAGCGCCACCGAGAGCGAACAGGGCAAGAACGCGACGTGGTACATCCATGAGCTCTGGTCAGGGCGGTTCCAGCGGTCGGTGCCGCTCCCGTTCGAGGTCGATTCGACAAAGGCCGAAGCGACGTTCGAGCACGGGATCGCGCGCATCGTCATCCCCAAGGCGGAGCGGGCGAAGCCCCACAAGATCGCCATCAAGGCGACAAGCGGCCGCCAGGAGGCGATTGGAGCGGGAGCCACGAGCTAGCGTTCAAGGCAACCTCCCGAGAGGTTGCGAAGCCGAGTGAATCGGAGGTTCCCGAAACCGGGGCGGCTCAGCCGTCCCGGATTTCACGTCACGGTTCCCCGTCGCGTTGCGCCCGTCGCGACCCTTCGTTGCACCACGAGCGCTTGACGTTCGGAGATATGGAGGTCGCGTGCGGATCACGCGCGGTTCTCATGCGGCGTCTCGAGCGTCTCGAGCAATCCTTCATTGGGACGACATCATATGAACGCACAGCACTTCGGGAGTGACACGTACCCGCGACGGTTGCATGAGCTGGAGCAACAGTTTGCGGACCTTGCCGCGCGAATTCCAGACTCACCGGAGAAGCAAGGGCTCGCGGCGCTGTACGGGATCATCCAGGAGGTTTGGCGTAACGTGCAGCGCCAGGGACGCCACTAACCGGACGGGGTCTGCAGATCGAGGATATCACCGACCTGTATCAGCAGGCGCCCCCCATGGAAGGGGCGGCGGTCAGCCAGCCGCTGCCGCTGGGATCGCCAGCGCCCGAGTTCGTCCTTCCCGATGCCAGCGGCCAGCCGGTGGCGCTGACGGCGTTTCGCGGCCAGCCGGTGGTGCTGGTCTTCTCCCCCCTCGACTGGAGCCCTGGCTGCAGTCAGCAACTCGACCTCTATCAGCAGGAGATCGACGCATTCACGCGGCGCGGCGCGCAACTCCTCGGCATTTCGGTCGACAGTCTCTACAGCCACGGGGCGTGGGCGGCCGTCCGGGGCCTGACGTTCCCGCTCCTGGCCGACTTCAATCCGAAAGGCGAAGTCGCGCGCCGCTACAACGTCTACCGCGAGGAGGATGGCTTCGCCGAACGCGCGCTCTACGTCGTCGATGCCGAGGGCATCATCCGTTACCACCACGTGTCGCCCTTCCTCCACCATGTCCCCGACATCTACGAGCTTCTGGCCGCGCTCGACGAGGTGACGGCGCGGCCGGCGGCAGCGTAGCGGGAAGTCTGCAGAGGTTCCCATGTCGTTTGGCAGCAGCTATTCGCCCTACGGCCGTTGGCAAGCGCCCCCCGCTATCCCGGCCGTCGTCTATGGCACGCGTTGGTGCGCGCAGAGCCAGATGGTGCGGCGCTACCTGGAACGGCTGGGCGTTCCCTACGAATATGTCGATCTCGAACGCGATCCCGAGGCGGTTCGCCGCTTGCGCTGGCTGACGGGCGGCGAGGCGAGACATCCCACTGTGTGCATCGGTGGGGAGTGGTTGGTCGAGCCGACCACCGGCGAACTGCGATGGGCGTTAGCCCGAAGCGGGCTTCGCTAGCAGCGCTGCCCGGCCGGATTTCGCGCCTGTGGTGGAGGTCAGGTGATGCGCATCGGCATGGTTGCCCCCTGGTCGAGCCCGTGCCGCCGCCCCTGTATGGCGGGACCGAGCGAGTCGTATCGGTCCTGACGGAGGAGTTGGTCAGGCGCAGGCACGATGTCACGTTGTTCGCCTCCGGCGATTCACAGACCACGGCTGAACTGGCGCCGATCAGCCCGGCCGGATTGCGTCTCGATCCGGAGGCGCGCGACTATGTGGCGTATACCTTGGTCGAGTTGAGTCAAGCCTACGGCCGCGCCGCAGAATTCGATGTGCTGCACAGTCACATCGATTACCTGGGCTTCGCCTTCGCCCGGCTCTCGGCCACGCCGACCGCCTCCACGGTCCACGGCCGGCTCGACCTGACCGAGGTCCAGCGAATCTACAGCTACTACCCCGAGCAGCGCCTCGTCTCGATCAGCCACGACCAGCGCGGCTGGCTGCCGGATGCGAATTGGGTGGCCACGGTCTACAACGGCATCGACCTCCCCAATTACCACTTCCGCCCTGATCCCGGGGACTACCTCGTCTTTCTGGGGCGGATCAGTCCGGAGAAGCGGCCGGACCGCGCCATCGAGATCGCACGCGACGTCGGCATGCGTCTGATCATGGCGGCGAAGGTCGACCCGGTCGATCAGG
>JADYYO010000330.1 GCA_020853615.1 Thermomicrobiales bacterium | reverse complement strand
TGCGCCCGGACGAGACGGCGGTCCTCCTGCTGACGGGGCACGGCCTGAAGGACCCGGCGGCGCTGTCTTGTGCCGCTGGGGCCGAGATGGTCGACGAGGCGCCGCCGCTGGAGCCGGGGGATACCGACGGGTTGGCGGCAATCATGGCGCGGGAGTCTGGTTGAGCGTCGAATGGACACGGCATGCCGTGTCCCTACCGGCGGCGCGGATTGTGTAGGGACACGGCGGCCGTGGCCAATTGGTGCTGGTAGGGGCACGCCATGGCGTGCCCATTCGCCCCACGTCCGCGATGTTCCACGGCACCTCGCTGCCGGCCGAGGATACCGGGCACCAATCTCTCTGACCGATGAGATTTCCAATAGGGGTCCAGTAGGAAATATGATTGCGTAATGAGTTCATTTGCAATAGACTGTGCATTGCTCGTCGGGTAATTCAGGGGTCGGACACATAACGCATCCAAGAGGTGCGATCGCTGGTGATCGCATCAATTCCCTCACAGAGGAGGTAACGATGCACACCCGAAGATTAGCTGCGGCCCTGCTGTCTCTAATTTCCCTTCAGATTGTCGGGTCGTTGAGCTTTATCGCATCTGATGTCAGGGCTCAGTCGAACGAACTGGTCGCCGTGATGAGCCTGTACACGGGCCGGGACGTGTGCGAGGTCCAGTTTCGGAAGTCTGACAATGATCAATGGGGAGAAGAATCTCGCGAGGGACCTCCGATCGCGTGCCCAGGCGGGATCGTTGTGACAGAGATCCTGACCCAAGAGGAAGCTAACCAGATTGCCTCCGCTTCTGAAGATGGCTTGATGTCTGGACCCAACGCAGGGACTGATCCAGTTGAGGTCCGGGTCGTTGTGTTATCCGGCGATGCTTCGGCCGATGATGAAGCAATTCAGGGCGAAATCAGCAACTTGCACGAGACCGCTGCTGCCGAGTCAGGTTCCCTCCCGGTTGATCAAGCACAATTCATGGCTCCCGAGGCGCTGGATGCGTTCTTGCCAACTCAGCCTGAACTGGGTGCTGCAGCGCTCGCGGCTGATTGCCGCCAAGGCAGGGTCGGACAGGAACGGCGAGCAGATTTCGCTTGGAACCAAAAGCGAATCGGTGTGACTGTAAAGGCGTATCTCTATTACAAGCGAGTTTCGTGCGCCAACTGGAAGACTGGAAGATCAGAAGAATCGAGTCTCGTCTCCTTGCCAACAACTACCCCCTGCGGATTTGGCTCCGAGATGTTGAGTACACCAAGATCTGGAGCGCGGCCCAATCGCGCTACGTTCAGGATTCATACTGGCTCGACTGCCCTGAAGTATTCGAGGGCAGGTGGACGACCGTCAGTCCTTCAATCCTTATCCAAGCAAATGGTAACGCCCAGATCGAATCGATTGATACAAATCCCCATACGCCCTCCAGGGACGCTTCCTGTAAATGGGGCGCGGGAACAAGCGCAACATCAGTGTGGACCTATTTGCCGGGTGGCACCCGATGAGATCTTGGAGTGTTCTTCTCATGGTCGTGGCCATGGCTGTCGGGGTCAATGGCGGGAGTCTTGAGAGCGGATCGGGACAAGTGCGATCCGTTATTGCCCATCGCTCTACCCCAGCGGCAACACCTGATACGGTCGAATGCTCCGTGCCACCACAAAGCGTCGAGAATTTCCTCGCTACGCCGGCTGCAGAGGTGGGTCTCATGCACATGCGTCAGGCTCTTCCAGAAGGCAAACCTGCCGATGCAGCGACTGCAGAGGCGATCGGGCGGACCGTCCGAGAGTTGGAAGCATGCGCTAACTCTGGCGACTTCCTGCGGTTCTTAGGGATGTTCACTGATTCTGCTCTTCAACAGACACCCCTAGTCACGAGTTGGGAAGACAGGGTTGAATTGGCAGCGCTGGGGTCCGCGACGCCTACTCCATTCCCACGGGGCGAGCGCGCCGTCTTTGCAGGACCGTGGCATGTCGAAATCCTGCCAGATGGGCGAGTGCTAGCAGCAGTCGTGTGGTTTGGGAGCGAGTCCGATGCCTGCGTTGACCCCAACCGGATCACGGTCCTAATCTTTGTGGAGCAAGGGGGGCGGTGGCGGATTGACGAGCGCGTCGAACGCGTGGCAGAGGGCGAACTGATCGATCTGGTTGGTCCGCCACCTGCGAAGTTTGGTGTCGAGATGTGTACCGGTGTAGCGTCCGGGCCAAGCCCGAATGACGATTAGCGGCTCGGCTACGCTTATTCAGAAGGCATCAGCCTTGTGGGTGGGGATTACGGCAACGCACCCAGTGCCCGAGCAACGCAAGTGCGGCCACCATCCCAACGGTAGCGATGCCGGCGAAGTACCCGACCGCGGGGGCAGGGTGGATCGCCCACCGTGCGTCCGCAAGTGCACCCGACCGAAGATCCAACCAGTGCCCGAGCGCTGCCGCGCCCGCCACGGCGAGACCGAGCGCCCCAACAGCAGCACCGAGCAACGCTCCGGTAAAACTCGGATGCTGCATGCGACCAGCGATGAGGGCAACGATGGCGACGATGCCGAAGAGCGGAACGACCCAATCCCACCCGGCAGAGTGTGTAGCATTGGCCGCACTGCCACGCGATTCGCTCGCCGCGAGGTAGACCCAGGACGTGCGCGGGGTCAAAGGCGCTAGGAGAAGTAGAGCGGCGCACCCAACGGCGATCCGCCAGAGAACATGCTCGAACCGCATTACGGGACGACTCCTTCACTTTTTCGTTTCGCACATGAGAACGCGGCTAACACATTGCCGATATTCTATTCGAAGGCGGTGGCTGGAGTCTTCCACACAGCTCCCGGGGTAGGGCTTATGCGCCAGTCGGGAGCGGGGCGACGACGAGAGCCACGGCCCGCTCCGGATACTGGCCATGGGTCCGTAAGCATGCCGCGATACGGCGGATGCCGGCCCGGTGCAGCAGACTGAGCGCGGCATCACGCAGCACGGCCATCACGGTCGGCCCCTGGCCGGCATGGATCAGGCTCGCGTCTTCCCGGAAATTGACGTCCTTGTGCCGGTGCAGCCGATTCTCAATGCTCCAATGCCCCCGCCGCAACGCCAGCAACCGGTCGGCGTCGGCGACGTCCGCGGGCAAGCTGGTGATCCCGTAGCGGAGCGTGCGTTTGGCCTCGCCGTGCTCGCGCCAGGTGCGCTCCAGCCGGAAGACTTGCTGCACGCCCGGTCAGTCGAGGTAGCCGGTGAGGTCGGTGGAGGCCAAGAGCTCGCGTCGCTCTGGGGTCCGGCCATGCCCCGTCTCCACCGTGTGCGCGAGGCGACAGTCCTGGAGCGGCAAGGCCGCCACGTCGGCCGGGGGATCGAACAGGAGCGTGATGTCGTGCGCGAGCGTCTCCTGATTCGCCTTGACCAGCAGCAGATAGTCGCCGCCCGCCGCCAGCACCTGTGCGCACAGATCGCGTTGGCAGAACAAGGCATCCCCGGTCAAGACCCGGCCGTGCCAGTCGACGCGGCGCAGCAACGCGGGCGCCACGCTCAGTTCGGCCTCCGCCTTGTCCGCACCCGCCCCGATGGGCTCGTGGGCCAGGACGACGCCCTGCTCGTGGCAGAAGGCACTGAGCGCGTGGACCGCACCGCCCGTGGGGGCGAAGCGCAACCGTCCCCGCTGCGCCTTCCCATCGATGGCCACCCCTTGTGCCGCTGGCGCATCCGGTGCTGGCGCGGCAGCCGGCGCAAAGAACGCGCTCAACCGCGCGGCCAGGGCGTCGCCATCGAGGTGCCGAAACAGGCGCTGCAGCGTCGATTGACAAGGGGTGCGCCCGTCCGGAAACCCGAGCGCGGTCAGCATCGGCTCCTCTTGGCGCGCCCCCCACTCGGCGATGGCCAAGACCGACTGGGACGGATGCGAGGATTGGCTACGCCCATCCTCGCAAAGGAGCCCCTTCCCCGCGACCGCGCTCCTGGCGCATAAGCCCTACCCAGGGCGGGGACTTATGCGGACGGAGCGCCGCGCGGGGTGTAGCATTTCCACGTCGGGCAACTTCTCACCTGAGGGCGAAAGGCGATGCGGGACGAGGCCATGACGGATAGTGACCCGGTATCGGAGCGGATGCGCCTGCGGCTGCGCGAATTGCGCCGCGTCTACGCCGAGCTGCAGCGGGCCATCGACGAGGAGCAGCCGGCCCTGCTCCGCCGATTGACGAGGGACATCGAGGGCGAGGTCGACCCGTCCGAGCTCGTGCGGACCCTGGTCTTCCTGGCCGACAGCGCCCAGGAGATGGCGCGCTACTGGGCCGACGTGCAGGTCGAGTGCGATTTGATGGTCGAGCATCTGCGCAGCCTCGCGGAGGAAGGCCCGGAGTCGGCGGGGCGCGCGAGTTCCGCGGCGGCCCAGGGTTCGAGCGAGGCAGAGTAGGTCGCGAGGCGCCGATGCGGCCGGTTGGCGCACGCCCGCGCGTCGCTGGCACGGCTGGCCCGCGCGTGCCCCGGCCTGTATCTCCCCGCTCTCAGGTCGACCGGAAGCATGGCCCCGCATCGCCCCGGCCCGCCCCATTTTGAACAGGCTGTGACGGTAGGGGAACCGGAGATCGTCGCGCTGGCGGCAGGTCATCCGTTGTCGCCATGCGTGGCATCGGTTTTGCAGAATTGCCCGGACTATGGATGCCGGATTGAAACCGAGCAGGAGGGACCCATGAGCACGAGACGATCGGTGGAGTCGATGAGCGACGCGCAGACGCTGACGGCCTTCGGCACCGGTCCCGACGCCGCCACCCGCGGGTTCGATGCGGCCACCCATACGCGGGTGATGGCCTCCGAGCTGATCCGCGCCCGCGAGCGCCTGGCCCACTACCGCACGCTGTACGCCGCCTTCCTGGAGGCCGGCGAGCCCCTCATGATCGAAAACCTCGATGACGCCGGGGGGGCGGGAGCCGTGCCGGCGAAGCTGATCTTCACCGACGATGCCACCCCGTTCCAGGCCAGTATGGCGTCGGCGGACGTGGTGGTCTGGAGCGAGGCCGCGCTGCTCGACGCGCTCACGCGGGAACGGACCATCGCCGATTTCTTCACCAAGGTGCTCGACGAACTGGAGCCTGCCGCATCGGCGTCGTAATGTCGAGGACGGGGCGGAGATCGCTTATCACCGCTGTTGTCGCGTCGAGGTACTCGGTAACGTTTTGCTGCCGCCGGCATCGTCGGGAGCGGTGAGGATCGCCTCTACCCGCTCGCGGAAGGCCGTCTCGGCGTCCCCGGCGCAGCGCTCGACCGTGGCGAAGAACTCGCCGAGTTTCTGGCGCAACGTGGGCGAAACAGCAGCGGCGGCCGGCTCGGCCTCGTCGCGCCACACGGCCAGGTGGACGAGTGCGTCGCCGCGGCGCGCCTCGGCGAGCAGTTGGCGGCGGAAGACCTCCGCGGCGTCCTCGGCGGTCTCGCAGTCCAACTCGCGGATGACGTGGGCGACGATCTCGTAACGGGGCATGGGCACTCCTCGTGCAGGGTCCATCGTTGGGTGCGTGGCCGAGCGACGAAGCGTCACCCTTTGCGGCCGCGCCGGCGGCGCTCCACCTTGCGCGGCTTGGGCGGCTTCGGCGCCTTGTGTGACGGCTGTCCGGCCGGTTCGGCCGGTTTGCGTGGTGTCGGTGTGGGCTCTCGCTCGCTCATCGCGCTGCTCCTTTCGTCGCGGGCGCGGACTCACCCATGGCGCTGGTGATCCTGAATAATGCGCATGGCCTCGGTCACCGAGGCCGCCCCTTGTCCCTCGTGGCGGACTTCGCCGGTCAGCGCGGCGTGAACGGGCACCGACTCGGCGCTCCCCTCGTCGAGTTCCAGGGCAAAATCCTGATCGGACCACTCCTGCGGCGCATTCGCCAGGAGTTCCCGCACCCGCTCCGCCAGCCCCGGCGGCGCGGACGCCGTGTGTTTGCCTTCCAGCTCGTGGGCCACCGCTCGCCAGTCGGCGAGGGGCAGGATGATCCTCGGCATGCGCCCGCTCCTGGGTCCCGGGGACTTCGCGTACGAGGCGGCGCTCGGTCCCGCGTGGATGGTCGTTGCGCGCGTCCGCACGCTTGGCGAGGCCGTGCGGGTACGCGGAGTGCCCGGCGTTTGCAACCCCGGGATCGGCCGCAATCGCTCCCGGATGGCGACGACAACCGGGGGGAATCCCGCGGCGGTGCGGGACCGGACACGCGATCCGAGCGCGCCGAGCCTACCACATGCGTCGGGGATCCCGTGCGCGCTCGATGCCGCGGCCGGTCGATTGCGTTGCCGGACGGGCGGCGAGAGGAAGAATTCTGCTCCCGCCGAAGTTTCCAGAATTGACGCGGATCTCCCGCCCCGGGTAGACTTCCCCGGTTGTGCCGGATCGAATCCGGCGCACTTTGTGTGTCTTCCGGCCTAATTGGAGTGATCGCGGTCATGGCCACCGAGGGCAGCAAGCTGCCAGAATTGCGCAACGACACGGTGGTCAACGTCGCCGGGCTACTGAAGGGGCCTGTCGGGGAGACGCGGTCGTACCGGCTCCTGATTGATCGCTTCGACGATCTGGAGGGGACGCTGGCGCGCCAGATCGAGGGCGACGTGCGGCTGACACGGCTCCGCGACGCGGTGATGGCGCACGTCGATGCCTCCGGCCTCGCGCCGATGGAGTGCGTGCGTTGCCTGCGGGAGTACGACCAGCCGTTCGAGGTCGACTTCGACCAGGAGTACCGGCAGACGGTCGATCTCCGGACGGGCGTCGACCTGCCGGCCGTGGAGAGCGACGACGACCAGCTCTCGTACATCAACGAGAATCACGAGCTCGATCTGCGCGAGCCGCTGCGGCAGGAGATCCTGATCTCCCTCCCGATGCGGCCGGATTGCGGTCCTGAATGCCCGGGGCCCGATCTGCCAGAGACGGGCGAGAGCGCCGAGGAGGCCATTGACGATCGCCTGGCGGCGCTGGCAAGCCTGCTCGGCGACGAGCAGGGCGACGATACCGAGAGACGATGAGGCTGACCCGGGGAGCCGGGAGCCGGTGAGAGCAGGAGATCGACGATGGGAGCACTACCGAAGCAGCGGGTTACCCGCCACCGCCAGGGAAATCGGCGCCGGCACCATTTCCTCAAGAATGTGCCGGTGCTGGTCGACTGCAACACCTGCGGCGCGCCGCACGTGGTTCATCACGTCTGCCCGACGTGCGGCTACTACCGTGGCCGGCAGGTCTTCGTGGTCGAAGAGCGGCGGCGTCGCGCCGAGTAGCGCGGCGCGGCCCCGCGGAATTCGCGATCTGGGCGCGAGGGGCAGGCCATCCCGCCTGCCCCTTGTCGGCGCTGACGCGGATTGCATCGGAGGGGCGGTTCGGGCCACACTCCGAGTTTCCCCGAGTGCGCAGGGGGAGCGCCGGCGGCGAGGAGGTTTGCGCTGGGACCGGCAGCACGAGGAATGACGATGCGAAACGCCGCGATCACCGGCTGGGGCATGGCTGTCCCGGAGCGGGTGCTCACCAATGCCGATCTCGAGCGGATGGTCGAGACGTCCGACGACTGGATCACCAGCCGCACCGGGATCAAGGAGCGGCGCATCGTCGGCCCCAATGACAGCACGACCTCCCTCTCGGTCGCCGCGGCGCGTGAGGCGCTCGACAAGGCGGGGCTGACCGCCGACGACATCGACCTGATCGTCGTCGCCACCTGCACGCCCGATCAGTTTCTCGTCTCGCAGGCGTGTCTGGTCCAGGCCGAGCTGGGCGGGAATGCCGGGGCCTTCGATCTGGGCGCCGCCTGCTCCGGCTTCGTCTACGCGCTGGCGGTCGGCTCGCAGTTCGTCCAGACCGGCTTGCACGACCGGGTGCTGGTCATCGGCGCCGACACCCTCACCCGCTTCGTCGACTACACCGACCGCTCGACCTGCATCCTCTTCGGCGATGGCGCGGGCGCGGTCGTGCTGGAAGCGACCGATGCCCCGCGCGGCCTCCTCTCGACCGTCCTCGGCGCTGACGGTGCCGGCAACAAGCATCTCTACATCCCCGGCTGGGGCGCCTTCGTCCCGGAGTCGGCCGAGCTCTTCCCGGAGTACCGGCCCTACCTGCAGATGAACGGCCAGGAGGTCTTCCGCTTCGCGGTGCGGGTGATGGGGGATGCCGCGGTGGAGGCGGTCGCCAAGGCCGGCCTCACCTTCGACGACGTCGACATGCTGATTCCGCACCAGGCGAACATGCGGATCATCGACGCCGCCGCGCGCCGCCTCGCCTTGCCGCGCGAGAAGGTCTGGGTCAACCTCGACCGCTACGGCAACACCTCGGCCGCCTCGATCCCGATCGCAATCTATGAGGCGGCGGAGGCCGGGAAGCTGAACGAGGGGGACAACGTCGTGCTTGTCGCCTTCGGTGGCGGGCTCGCCTGGGCGGCCGGGGCCGTGCGCTGGGGAGTGGAAGGAGTCTGCCGGGACGCCGCCTGCCGCCAGCGCCCAGTGGTGGTCAGCGAACCGGCACGCGCGCTCGCAGGCGCCGTCCCCGCCGGAACGATGCCCGATGGCTGATGCCTCGCCGGGGCGCGTCGCCTGGGTCTTCCCCGGTCAGGGCTCGCAGCGGGTCGGCATGGGCCGCGACCTCGCCGAAGCCGATGACGAGATCGCCGGCCTCTACGCGCGGGCCGACGCTGCGCTCGGCTTCGGGCTCAGCGAGATCATCTTCTCCGGCCCCGACGAGGCGCTGCAGCAGACCCCCGTCCAGCAGCCCGCCATCCTCCTCACCAGCGTCGCCTATCTCCGGGCCTTGCAGAAGCGCAGCCTGCTCCCCGATGCTGCCTTCGTTGCCGGACACAGCCTCGGAGAATACGCCGCGCTCGTCGCCGCTGGCGCGCTCGAGTTCGTCGACGCGCTGCGCCTCGTGCGGCGGCGCGGCGAGCTGATGCAGGAGCATGGCACGGGGGCGATGGCGGCGATCCTGGGGATGCCGCCGGATGAGGTCGCTTCGGTCGCTCGGAAGGCCGGCGCGGAGGTCGCCAACTTCAACGCCCCCGACCAGACGACGGTCTCCGGCACGCGGGAGGCGGTCGAGCGGGCGATGGCTTTGGCGAAGGAGCGCGGGGCGAAGCGGGCAATCCTGCTGCCGGTCAGTGCCGCCTTTCACTCGTCGCTGATGGCGCCGGCCGAAGCGGGAATGCGGCCTCTGATCGAGCAGACGGCGTTTCGGCCCGCCGCCATGCCGCTGGTCGGGAATGTCGATGCCCGGCCGTTGACCGAGCCGGAGGCCCTGCGGCAGGAGCTGATTGGGCAGATCCGCGGGTCGGTGCGCTGGGTCGATAGCGTGCGCGTGATGCGCGAGGGCGGCGTGACGACCTTTTACGAGGTCGGCCCGGGCAAGGTGCTGGCCGGGCTGATCGGCCGCTGTGCGCCCGAGGTGACGGTCGTCACCGCGGAGCGCGCGCTGGCCGGGGCGTAACGCGGCGCGCCACGCGCCGCGTTACGCCCCGTGTCATGCTGAGGAACGCAGCATCTCGGCTCAGGGGAGATGGTGTTCGAGGGAGCCGAGGTCCTTCGCAAGCTCAGGATGACACCAGAACGGCATGCTGTTGTGGTCACCGCGACGAAGGGATGGGAGTGGGATGACTGAAGGGGGCAAGGAGCGCGCCGGCGCGGCCCTGATCACCGGCGGTACGCGCGGCATCGGCCTAGCGGTGGCCCGCCGGCTCGTGCGCGACGGCTACGACGTCGTACTGACCTACCGTGAGGACGCCGAGACGGCCGAGGCGGCGAGGGCCGAGCTCTCCGGTGGGGACCGGCAGATCGAGGTGATCGCCGCCGATATCTCGACCGCCGATGGCGCGGGCGCGGCGGTCGAGGCGGCGATGCAGCGCCTCGGGCAGCTCGACGTCCTCGTCAACAACGCCGGGATCACCCGCGACACGCTGCTGATGCGGATGGGCGAGGAGGACTGGGACAGCGTCCTGACGGCCAACCTCAAGGGCGCCTTCCTCACCTCGAAGGCGGCCGTGCGCCCGATGTTGCGCCAGCGCTCCGGCCGCATCGTCAACCTTTCTTCGGTCGTTGGGCAGGTCGGCAACGCGGGCCAGGCGAACTACGCCGCGGCGAAGGCGGGGTTGATCGGCTTCACGAAGTCGCTGGCGAAAGAGGTTGGCTCGCGCGGCATCACCGTCAACGCCATCGCGCCCGGGTTCATCGCCACGCGCATGACGGAGATCCTTCCCGCGGAGGCGAAGGCGGCGATCCTGGAGCGGACTCCGCTCGGCCGCTTCGGCACGCCGGAAGATGTCGCCGGGGCAGTTGCCTTTCTGGTCGGCCCCGACGCCAGCTTCATCACGGGGCATACTCTCACCGTCGACGGCGGCCTCTTCATGCCCTGAGTCGGCGCGAAGCGTTGCCAGGAGCATACTTCGTCGGTCTCGTACTCCCGAATTGGCGGCCCGTGTGCCGCCGGAGCAAAGGGCCGCACCTTGCGCGGGAGACGCGGCTCCGATAGTCTTATTGTGGACATCGGGACGCGGCTTCACCGAGCGAGGTCGCGCAGGTCCGCCGAACGTTGTTCGAACTTCGCGCGGACCCGGTCACCCTGGGCAGAGGGGGGAGATGTCGGCGGATACGATCTGGGCTCTGGAGATCGTTCCCCGCGACCAGTCGGTCGATCCGCATACCCGTAACCTCGGCCAGATCCTCGACGATCTTGGCGCATCGTGCGTCCCCATCGAGCATGCCCGACTCTATCTCCTGAACGGGACCCTGTCTCCCGCGCTTCGCACCGCGACGATCGATCTCTGTCTCGACCCGATCATCGCCACGGTTGGGCCATGCGAGTCGGTCGCGGCCGAGGGCTGGATTATCGAGGTCCTCCCGCATCCAGGCGTCACCGATGCGGAGGGGGAGAGCCTGGCGGAGGCGCTGGCGCGGGACGGATTTGCGGGCATCCGAGCCCGAGCGGGCCACCGCTACCACCTCCGCGCGCCGCTCGCGCCCGATCTCGTGGCAGCCGCCGCCCGCCGCCTCGCACATCAGGTCGTCGAGCGCGTCGCCTGTCGCCCGTCGTCGTTTGCTCATGATCCCGACTGGTGGCGCGCGGCGTTCATGCCGGACGCCGCGCCCGATCCGACCGTCGAGACGATCCCGCTCCGGCATCTCGACGCGGCGGCGCTCGAGCAGCTGAGCCGGGCGCGCCTCCTCTCCCTGCCGCTGCAAGATCTGGAGGCTATCCGCGACCACTACGTGGCGCTGGGCCGCGAGCCGACCGACGTCGAGCTCGAAACGCTTGCCCAGACCTGGTCGGAGCATTGCGCGCACCGCACCTTCAAGGCGACGATCCGCCACCACGAAGCCGGCCGCGACATGGTCGTGCTCCCGGGCCTGCTGAAGTCGACCATTATGGCCGCCACCGAGCGGGTAAATCGCCCGTGGGTCCTGTCGGCGTTCCGCGATAACGCGGGCGTGATCGCCTTCGATCGCGATCATGAGATCTCCTTCAAGGTCGAGACGCACAATCACCCGAGCGCCATCGAGCCATTTGGCGGCGCCAACACCGGCGTCGGCGGTGTGGTGCGGGATGTGCTCGGCGTCTCGGCCGAGCCGATCGCCAATACGGATGTCCTCTGCTTTGGCCCGCGTGACACCCCTGAGTCTGTACTTCCGGCAGGCTCTCTCCCCCCGGAGATGGTCTATGAGGGCGTGGTCGCCGGGATCGCCGACTACGGCAACAAGATGGGGATCCCGACGGTCAATGGGGCCACGCTCTTCGCTCCGGGCTATCTGGCCAACCCGCTGGTCTTCTGTGGCACCGTCGGCATCGCTCCTCGCGATCGTCGCCCGACGGAGCCCCGCGCTGGGGATTTGATCGTGGTTGCCGGCGGGCGCGCCGGGCGCGACGGAATTCATGGCGCCACCTTCTCGTCCGACGTCCTCGGCCCCGCCCACGCGGAGCTGGGGAGCGTTGTCCAGATCGGCGACCCGATCGTCGAGAAGCGCCTCGCCGACGCGCTGCCCCGGGCGCGCGACCTCGGGCTCTACAGCGCCATCACCGATTGCGGCGCGGGCGGACTCTCGTCTGCGGTAGGCGAGATGGCGAGCGAGCTGGGTGCCGACGTCGAGTTGTCTCGCGTGCCGCTCAAATACGACGGGCTGCGCCCCTGGGAGATCTGGCTTTCGGAAGCGCAGGAGCGGATGGTCCTCGCGGTGCCGCCGGATGGGTGGCCGGCGTTGCAGAAGCTCTTTGCCGAGGAGGGGGTCGAGGCGACCGCGATCGGCCGGTTCACCGGCGACGGGCGCCTTCGCGTCCGCTACGAGGGCGGGATTGTCGCCGAGTTGAGCTGCGCGTTCCTGCACGATGGCATGCCGCTTCGCGTTCTGGAGAGTCTTTGGGCGCCGCCAGATGCCGCGGAGCGGGGGAAGATCGCGCCGGACGCCGATCTGGGCGAGCTGCTGGAGCGAGCGCTGTCCGACCCGAACGTCGCATCCAAGGAATCGATCGTGCGGCGCTACGACCACGAGGTTCAGGGGCGCACCGTCGGCAAGCCGTTCGTGGGGCCGGAGGACGTTGGCCCGGCTGACGCGGCGGTGCTGCGGCCAGTGGCCCGATCGTGGCGCGGCCTGGCGATCGGCTGCGGGATCAACCCCTGGTATGGCGAGCTCGATCCCTACGCCATGGCGCTGCTGGCGGTCGATGAGGCGCTGCGCAATCTCGTCGCCGTTGGCGCAGATCCGGCCCGGGTCGCGCTGCTGGACAACTTCTGCTGGGGCAACCCGATGTTGCCCGATCGGTTGGGCGGATTGGTGCGTGCGGCGCTCGGCTGCCACGATGCCGCGGTTGCCCATCGCCTCCCCTTCATCTCGGGCAAGGACTCGCTCTTCAATGAATACCGGCTCGCGGACGGGACAACGCACGCCATCCCAGGCACGCTCCTCATCTCGGCGATTGGCATCGTGCCCGACATTCGACGAATCATGTCGATGCCGCTGAAGCGGCCCCGCAATTGGCTCTACCTGGTCGGGCTGACTGCCGACGACCTCGGCGGGTCGCTTGCCCTGCGGCTCGACGGGCGGCGCGGCGACCACGCGCCGGAGTCGCGGCCCCCTGTCGCCCGGAACATCTTCCGCGCAGTGCATCGCACCATCCGTGATGGACTGGTGCAGGCATGCCACGATCTGAGCGAAGGTGGGCTGGCGGTGGCCGCCGCCGAGATGGCGATCGGCGGCGGGCTCGGGCTGGAGATCGATCTGGGCGCCGTTCCGGCCACAGATCCCGCGCTGCCCACGGGCACGCGCCTCTTCGCCGAGTCACCCTCACGGTTCCTCGTCGAAGTCGCGCCGGAATCGGTCTCAGCATTCGAGAAGCGCTTCCGAGCGCTGCCGCACGCGCGGATTGGCCAGGTGCTCGCGGAGCCGGTGATGCGGGTCGCGGGCGAGGAGGGGATGGTTATCGAGGCCGAGGTCGCGCGGCTGAAAGCGTGCTGGCAAGCTCCGCTGCAGGAGCCGACGGCGTGAGCAGCGCGACGATGACGCCCCCGCGCCAGAGCCGGCGCCGCGCCTGGGGGCTGCCCCGGGCAATGGTGCTGCGCGCGCCAGGGGTCAACTGCGACCGCGAGACGGCGCGAGCGCTGGAGATGGCTGGTGCGACGGTCGAAACGGTGCATCTGGAGCGGCTCCTGGCCGGGGATGCCTCGATCGACGATTTTGGGCTGATCGTCCTCCCCGGCGGGTTTTCCTATGGCGATCATCTCGGCGCCGGAACCCTGTGGGCGCACCGGCTGCGGGCGCTTGGCGAGTCATTGCGGCGATTTGTCGACGATGGGCGTCCGCTCCTCGGCATTTGCAACGGATTCCAGGCGTTGCTGCGGTTGGGTCTGCTCGAGGGGGGCTCGCTCGCGCCGAATGCGTCGGGGCGGTTCGAGTGCCGCTGGATCTGGCTGCAGCGGCCGCCGAATGCGCGAAGCCCGTTGCTGGAAGGCATCGAGCAAATAGCTCTGCCAGTCGCGCACGGGGAAGGGCGGTTCATTGCCAGAAGTCCGGGCGTGCTGCGGGAGTTGGAGTCCACGGGGCACACGGCGCTCGTCTATTGCGACGTCGACGGCAGGGCGGGAGACTACCCGGTCAACCCGAACGGCTCCGAGGGATCGGTGGCGGCGCTGGCCAACGCTGCCGGGAATGTTCTTGGGCTGATGCCGCATCCAGAACGCGCGGTTTCGGCTGGGCAAGCGCCGGCCGGACGGGTGGACGGTGCGGGGCTGGCCATCTTCACGAACGCGGTGCGCATGGCGCGGGGGTAGGGGTGAGCAGCTACGCGGATGTCGGCATCGACCTCGACACGGCCCGTCGGACGACTGGCACGATTGGCGAGATCGTCGCCCGCTCGCGCTCTCGTGGCGTCCTCGCCGATGTCGGCGCGTTCGGCGGGATGTTCCGCCTGGCCGCGGCAGGCGCGTTTCGCGACCCGGTGCTCGTCGCCTCGACCGACGGGATCGGCACCAAGGTGAAGGTCGCCGCCACGCTCGGCCGATACGACGGGCTCGGGGCCGATATCGTCAATCACTGCGTTAACGACATTGCCGTGCAGGGGGCGCGGCCGCTCTTTTTTCTCGACTACCTGGCGCTGCACCACGCCGATCCCGAGGTCGTCACGGCGCTGGTGGCGAGCGTCGCGGCGGCGTGCGCTGCCGTCGACTGCGCGCTGCTGGGCGGAGAGACGGCGGAGATGCCCGACGTCTACGCGCCGGGCGAGTTCGACGTGGCCGGCTTCGCCGTCGGCGTCGTCGAGCGGGACGAGATCGGCGCGAATGGCGAGCCGGAGGTGGGCGACCTCCTGCTGGGGTTCCCGTCGGCGGGCCTGCACACGAACGGCTACAGCCTGGTGCGGCGGGCGCTCCCCTCGGCGGATTGGGCGGTGTTCGACCCCGCGCTCGGCATGTCGCTTGGAGAGTCGCTGCTGATTCCGCATCGCGCCTACCTGCGTGAGATCTCGGCGCTGCGTAGCGTGGGCGCGCGAGCATTTGCCCATATCACCGGGGGCGGTTTGCCCGAGAATGTGGCGCGCGCGCTGCCCCCGGCGCTCGCTGCCGAAATCGATACGACCACATGGGAACCGTTGCCGATCTTTCGGCGTATCCAGGGCGCGGGTGCGATTCCCACAAGCGAGATGTTTCGTGTCTTCAATATGGGCATCGGGTTCGTGGCCATCGTCCCGGCGAGCCGGCTGAAAGAGGCGCAGGAAGTCGCGCCCGAGGCGATCGTGATCGGGGCGCTGGCGCCGCGCGGCGAGGGCGAAGCCGTGCGCCTGCGCGGGATCGACGGATAAAGGGAGGCCCGAATGGCGGAGACGGGAACGACGCGCGGCGAGCGGCTCGCGGAAGGGAAGACGAAGGTCGTTTACCAGGACACGCACGATCCGGCGCGGGCGGTGATCGTGCACAAGGACGACATCACCGCCGGCGACGGGGCGCGGCGGAATACGCTGCCCGGCAAGGGCGCCCTCAGCGGGCGGACGACCGCCAATGTCTTCCGGCTGCTCGACGCGTCGGGAATCCCGACCCACTTCATAAGTGCACCCGCCGACGACGAGATGATCGTGCGCCGCTGCGCGATGATCCCGCTCGAGGTGGTGATGCGCCGCATCGCGACCGGCTCCTACCTGAAACGGAACGCGGTGCCGGAGGGGACGCGGTTCGAGC
>JADYYO010000329.1 GCA_020853615.1 Thermomicrobiales bacterium | reverse complement strand
GCGACGGGGCGAAGGCGGACGGTCCCGAGCACACGCCAACGGAGCCGAAGCCGGAGGGGCGGTGATTCACGATCGAGTGCCGTTGACGGTGTTCATGCGAGGGGCCGTATTTTGCGGCCCCTCGTTGTTTTGGTCGTATTGGTGGCGGACGGTGTTTCCAGGCTGTGCCGCCACTTTGCCAGCAAGCCTCACCCCTGACCGCCACCCAAGGGGTACCCGGCCCTGTGCGCAGGGAGAGGGGAACGTTTGGCGATCATAATCGGGAGCGACGCCGGACGCTCGCCCTCACCCCGGCGCCACCCAGAGGGGACCCGGCCCGCTGGGTGGCGCCGGGGTGAGGGTTGGGCGTGGCCGGAAAGACCGTTGATTCGCGGAATATCGCTCTCCTCTCCCATCCAGATGCGAGGGGCTGGAGGTGAGGGAGCCGGCCCTCCTCACCCCCGCGCCGCCCGCCGGGCGCGCCCAATCGCGGTCATGGACTCGATGAAACGGAGGAGGGCGTCGACGACCAGCGCCAGAGCGGTGATGGCGATCGTGCCGGCGAGGATGCGGTCGGGGTCGTCGCGCGCGATCCCCTCGAAGAGGAGGGTGCCGAGCCCGCCGGCGCCGATCCAGGCGGCGACGGTGGCGAGGCTGATCGTCGTCACGGAGGCGGTGCGCAGCCCGGCGATGATGACCGGCAGGGCGAGGGGCCAGCGCACGCGGGCGAACTGCTGCCAGCGGGTCATGCCGAGGCCCGTGGCCGCCTCGAGCGTGGCGGGGTCGACGCCGCGCAGGCCGGTGACAATGTTCCGCACCAGAAAGATTTGGGCGTAGGCGGCGAGGACGACGACGGCTGGTTTGCGCCCGATGCCGAGACTGGGGATCAGCAGCGCCAGGAAGGCGAGGCTCGGGATGGTGTAGATCGCGCCGAGCAGGCCGAGCAGCGGCGTGGAGAGCCTCGGGTTGCGCGCGGCCAGCACGCCGAGCGGGATGGCGAAGACGAGCGCGATGAGGATCGCCGTGCCGGCGAGGGTCAGGTGCTGGATCGTCAGCTCCTGCACCCGGTCCCAGCGGTCGAACAGATAGTCGAGGCTCACGCGCCGTCCCTCGCGACGTGCGGCACGCTCACCGCCTGCACGGCGGGCAGATCGAGGTAGCCGACGGGGACGCCCCCTTCGCGGACGATGACGCGCGGCGCGCCGCTCTCCAGCAGGAGATTGAGCGCGGGCCGAACCCGCATCGGGAGGTCGATAACCGGCTCGTCGGGACCGACCGGCTCGGCCGCGTCGAGCTCGACCATCGCCGCGGCGACGCTGACGAGGCTGAGCCGGCGCAGGATGTCGTCGGCGCCGACCAGCTCGGCGACGAAGGCGTCGGCCGGCCGCAGGATCACGTTGAGCGGCGTGTCGTACTGCAGCACCCGCCCCTCCCGCATCACCGCGATGCGGTCGGCGAGGAGCGCGGCCTCGTCGATGTCGTGGGTGACGAAGACGACCGTCTGCCCGAGCTGCTGGTGCAGGTCGCGCACCTCCTCCTGCAGACGCGACCGCGTGATGGCGTCGAGCGCGCCGAACGGCTCGTCCATGAGGAGGGTGCCGGGCGCGGCGGCGACGGCGCGGGCGATGCCGACCCGCTGCTGCTGTCCGCCCGAGAGTTGCGAGGGGTAGCGCTCCCGGTACTCCTCGGGCGGCAGGCCGACGAGGCGCAGCAGCTCGTCGACGCGGGCTGCCGTCCGCGCCTTGTCCCAACCGAGGAGGCCGGGCACGATGGCGACGTTCTCGGCCACCGTGTAGTGGGGGAAGAGCCCGCCCTGCTGGATGACGTAGCCCATGTGCCGGCGCAGTTCGGGGGCAGCGATCTCCTGCAAGGGGGCGCCATCGATCGAGATGATGCCGCTCGTCGCGTCGTAGAGCCGGTTGATCAGCTTGAGCAGCGTCGTCTTGCCGCAGCCGGAGGGGCCGATCAGGACGACGAACTCCCCCGGCTCGATGGTGAGGGTGACGTCGTCGACGGCGGGGCGCGCCCCGTTGCCGTCGAACTGCTTGCTGACGTGGTCGAACTCGATGCGGGTGGCCGACTGGAGCGCGGTGGAGAACGCCTCGCGCTGAGCGGTCATGGCGAAACGTCTCCCAGTGGATGGCCCTTGCCCCCAACTCCTGAGCAACCCTCACCCCCGGCCGCCACCCAAGGGGTACCCGGCCCTGTGCGCAGGGCGAGGGGAGGGTTGACGTCGACATGCCGTGAGCACCGGGACAGGTTGCCTGGCCCTGCCATCGTGCGCCATCGTCGTGTTGCCACCATGCTGCAGGAGTATCGTCCCATCTCGCTACACGCTCCCCGCTCCCACCGGAGTGGGCCGGGTACCCCTTGGGTGGCGGCTGGGGGTGAGGGTTGCTGGCAACCGCGACGATGATTCGCGCGAATACCTCCCCTTCTCCCGGCTCGACGGGAAAAGGGGGACGGGGGGATGAGAGCCTGCGCAGGGCGACAGCCGCTGGTCGCCATCAGAAGGCCGCCTACCCCTTGAGCAATCCCTGCTCCTGCAGGAACTCGCGCGCGACCTCGTCCGGTTCGCGCTTGTCGGGGCCATCGACCCGCCAGTTGAGGCCGGACATCACCTGATCGGTCAGCAGGGGGGCAATCGGATTCAGCGCGTCGGCGATGCCCGGGTAGGCGGTCAGGGTCGCGGCGCGCACGACCGGCGCGACGTGGTACGGCGGCCAGAGGCCCTTGTCGTCCTTGAGGAGCACGAGGTCGTAGCCGGCGACCTGGCCGTCGGTGCCGAAGGCGAGGACGACCTGCGCCTGATCCTGCTCGATCGCCTGGTAGCGGATACCGGGCTCGACGCTGAGGACATTGCCGAATTTCATCCCGTAGAAGTCTTGCAAGCCCTTCAGCCCGTCCGGCCGCTCAACGAAGTCGGATGGGGCGACGATCGTCAGGTCGCCGGCGATCTTCGCCAGGTCGCTGATCGTGGTAATCCCCTTCTCCTCTGCAAAGGAGCGCTTGACGGCGAGCGCCTGCGTGTTGTTGAACGCCGACTCGTCGAGCCAGACGAGATCGAACTTCTCCCGGTACTCCTTCGCGACGATGTCGTAGACCCGCTTGTCGATCCCCTCGCTGGCGATTGGCGTGGCGCCGCCGGAAGCCCCCGTGACCGGAGTGGCCGAGGTGACCTCCTCGATCGGGATCCCGAGCACGACGGTGAGAGCGGTGCCGGTGTATTCGGGGTAGAGATCGATTTGGCCGGCCAGCAGCGCCTCCTGCGCGACCTGCGTGCCGCCGAGGTTGAGATGGGTCTCGGTCGGGATGCCGGCGTTGTCGAGCAGCAGCGCGTACATCTGGCCGAGGATCAATTGCTCGGTGAAGTTCTTCGAGCCGATCTTGACCGGCCCGCCCTGGGCCAGCGCGGTGAGCCACGGGTGCTCGCGCGCCTGGACGAGCGCGGCGGCCGCGAGCGGCGTTGCGGCGAGGCTCCGGACGATCGTGCGCCGGGTGATAGTCATATCGCTCCCTCTGCTGGACGCGACAGCGTGCCCTTGTGACAACACCGCGCGCATCATTCTACGGCACCAACGCGTGCTCGGGCGTTTTGTGAGCCGGAGCGCACCGATCTCCCGGGCAGACGCGTGCCGGAAACCGTCACGCCGGAGTCGTGCCAGGCGGGGTGATCCAGCGCTCGACGCGGGCCAGGATCCCCTCCGTCGCCAGCGCGAGGAGGGTGACGAGGATGGCGCCGGTGAGGAGCATGCGCTCGTCCATCAGGGTGATGCCGGAGGTGATGAAGGTGCCGAGGCCGCCCGCACCGACGAAGGCGGCCAGGGTGGCGCTGCCGATCACCTCGATGGCAGCCGTGCGAATGCCGGCGACGATGACGGGGAGCGCCAACGGCAGTTTCACGCGCCGGAAGCGCTGGCTGGCGGTCAGGCCGAGCCCGGTCGCCGCCTCGAGCGTGGCCGGGTCGACGCCGCGCAGGCCGGTATCGGTGTTGATGACGAGGGGCGGGCCGGCCAGCAGCGTCAGGGCGACGAGCGCCGGCTTCCAGCCGAGCCCGAAGAACGGCATGAGCAGGAGGATGACGGCGAGGCTGGGGATGACGCGGACGGCGGCTACGACGCCGACGATCCCCGCCGTCAACTTGCCGCCGAGCGAGGAGAGAACGCCGAGCGGGATGAAGATGAGCATGCCGATCGCCAGCGCGCCCAGGCTCAGCGCCAGGTGCACCAGCAGCGCCTCCTGCACCCGCGCCGCATTCTCGACGATGTAGGTCCAGGTCTGGCCGAGAAGGTCCATGGGAGAATGGTAGCCGGGGAGACGGGGGTGATGGGTGATGGGTGTTGGGTGATCGGGGCTATTGGCTTCTGGCTATTGGCTGTTGGCTGTTGGCCGTTGGCTGCTGGCTCACGACTTCCGACTCACGACTCTCTTCTTGCCGGCTCGCCGACTCGCCGGCTTGCCGCCTTACTCCTCGACTCCCATTGACACCCTGGCCGTTGTCCTGAGCGCCGTGACGGCCTACGGTAGACGTGGCACATTCGGACGAAGCCGGAACGATTGAGCGGCGCGATGCGTTTGGGAGGGTGCCCCCGCGGCAGGGATCCGCGTGCAGCGTCCTCTTGGGATGGACCGTTCGGGGTGGATAGGGTAGGGGATATGCGAAGCCTTCACGCGCGACGAACCGTGTCCGCGAGTCCCCGGCAGCGATACGCGGCGATCGGCAGGGTGTTGACCCTGGCCACGCTCATCATCGCCTCGGCGGGGATCCTGCCACGCGCGGGGAATGCGCCCGGCGCGCGAGCGCAGGAGGCGAGCGGGCTGCCCGCCGCGCCGGCGCTCGCCGCGCCCGCCGACGGGGCGATCGTCGAGGATGGCTGGGGCGGCGTCGTTCTGGAGTGGAGCGGCGTGCCGGGCGCCATCGACTATCAGGTCGTCATCAACGGTGGCGAGCGCACCGGACCCTGGCTGGCGGGGACTTCCTGGTCGCCGGGCACGCTCCCCGAGGGGGAGTACCGCTGGGCCGTGCGCGCGCGGAATGGCGCCGGGCCAGGCGAGCCGGGGCCCGATTTCGTCTTCACGATCGCGCCCTACGACGGGACCACGAGTGAGCCGGGCGGGCCGCGTGCGCCGGTGACTTTCTCCCTGCAGCAGCCGGCGGCGCTCGCTCCCACGGCCATTGATGTTCCCGTGACGGCCGGCGATGCGAGGCAGGCGCGGCAGCTCGACACCCAGACCTCCACGGAGGGCGAAGCGATCGCGCTGGAGCCGGCGGCGACGCCAGCGGCGGGGACGCCTGTTCCCGTCGAGGGCGTCGCGGCCGAGCCGGACGTCGAGACCGCGACGCGCGCCGACACTGCTGCCGCCGATGGCTCAGGCAGCCGCGGCGCGGACGGGGCCGACG
>JADYYO010000328.1 GCA_020853615.1 Thermomicrobiales bacterium | reverse complement strand
GTCGCCGGCGTCACCGGCCTCGTCGCATATGACAAGACCGCCGGCGCGCTCGGCCTCTTCCAGATCGACCGTTTCGGCAACTTCCGCGAATTGCGCACCTATCCCAACCGCCGCAAGTCGTGGACGACATTCGTCCCGATCGGCACTGCTGGGCTCCTCGGCTACGACCGGGGCGCGGGCTTCGCCACGCTCTACAGCATCGACGCCTCGGGCACGCTGCAGGAGATCCGCTCGTACAACGACTGGCGCACGACCTGGGACCTCCTCACCATGGGGCCCTTCACCACCGGCGCCATGCCCGCGGGCGATTTCCTCCTCTACGACCGCGCGGCGGGGCAGGCCGCCGGGCTGACCGTCACGGGGAGCGGCGATCTCGTCTCCTTCGCCAACTACGCCGGCTGGCGGAAGACGTGGGACTCGGCACAGGGAGGGATGTTTCTCTTCCAGGGGACGATCGGCAGCGGCGTCGCCGATCTCCTCCTCTTCGACCGCAACGCGCGCGAGCTCGAATTCCTCGACATCGGGCCGAACAACCTGCAGACCTCGGTCCTGCTCACGCCGACGCCCGAGTCGCAGGCGTGGACGAGCGTCACCCCGGTCGGCCCCGACCTCATCCTCCTCTACAACCGCGCCAATGGAACGGCGGGCTTCTATGTGACGAACCGCGCCCCGCTGCGCACCCCGACCCCGATCCCGCCGACGCCAACCCCGCGGCCGACGGTCACGCCGACGCCGCCGATCGTGCAGACCGGCACGACCAACGTGCGGTTGCAGCAGGGGAAGGGGAGCTCCTGGAACCGCTACACCGCCAAGTCGGACAATCCGAAGACGCCGAGCGGCAAGCAGGCCTATATCACCGGCGTCAAGAACAACGCCGACAAGCGCGTGGCGCTGATCCACCGGGAGAAGTCGGGCAAGCGATTCGGCCCCGCGTTCGTGAAGAGCGGCGAGGTCTCCTCCGCCTTCAACGGGATGCTCGTCGGCGGCGACTGGGAGGGGATCATCACCAGCAGCCAATCGGAAGCGCCAGCGCGCATCCCGATCGAGATTCGCTACGAGATCCGGTGAGGGCGAAGCGCGCCGGCGGCCGGTTTGCGGGCCTGAGCCGCGCATTTACCGCGACTCTGCCGTAGGGGCGACGCCTGCGTCGCCCGGGCTGATCCGCCGCGACCGTTGATGATGGCGACGGCGTGGCCAGGCCTGAACCACCGGTAGAGGAGGCGGGCGATGCAGACATCGCCCCTACAGACGGACATGCCCATGCAGCGTGGACAAGGGCTCGCTGCCATTGCCGTGAAACGCTCCGCTCGACACCGTCACCGATCGCGGTCCCCGGTCAGGCAGGCGGCTCGCCGAAGAGCCGCGGCACCGTGGCGTCGACGATGATGTCGAGCAGCACCGGGCGGCGATGCGCCTGGGCGCTGACAAACGCGTCCCGGCAGGCATCCGGCAGATCAGCCGCGGTCTCGATCCGGGAGGCCTCGGCGCCGCGGCCGCGCGCCACCGAGACGAGATCGAGGGCGGGGAGATCGAGCCCCGGCACGCCAGGCGTCCCCTGGAACTCGGCGAACGACTTGAGAATGCCGTAGCCGCCGTTGTCGATGACGGCGTAGACGACCGGCACGTCGTAGCGCGCCGCCGTCCAGATCGCCTGGATGCCAAAGAGGAGCGCGCCGTCGCCGGCGATGCAGGCGACCGGTCCGGACGGCCGCGCAAGTCCGACGCCAACCGCCGCTGGGACGGCAAACCCGAGCCCGCCGCTCGCCGTGGCGAAATACGACGCCGGCGAGGTGATGCGGATCTGGTCGTAGAAGGGGCCGCGGCTCGACGCCGACTCCTCGACGACCGGCGTGTTCGGCGGCATCGCATCGGCCAGGGCGCGCATGGCGGAGGCAACCGAGATCGGGTCGGTCGGGCCGGGCACGCCGCGCGGCGCGCGTGCCGCAGGGGCGGCACGCGATGAGGGGGGAACGGCGTCGGCAAGCCGCTCCAGCGCCGCGCGGGGGTCGCCGACGATCGCCATGCCGATTGGCGCTCGCGCGGCCTCGTCCGGGTCGTCGGTGATCTGGATCAGGGTCGTCCCCTCGGGCAGGATCGGCCCGGGGATGTGGGGGTAGTAGCGGAAGACCGGCGCCCCGACGACGAGGACCACGTCGTGCCCCTGCAGCCGCTCCCCGAGCGGGCGCATCCCGAGCGGCAGCGCGCCCTGGAAGAGGGGGTGATCCTGCGGGAAGGAGGCGCGCTCCGGCGCGGGCGCTTCCCAGACCGGCGCCTGTAGCCGCTCGGCGAGGCGGACGGCGGCGTCCCACGCACCGGCCCGGTCGACGCCTCCGCCGACCACGAGTGCAGGGTTCTCCGCCGCTGCCAGCATCGAGGCGGCCTCGGCTATCGCATCGGCATCCGGGAGGGCGCGGCTGGCGACCTGCCGGACCTCGCGCGGCTCCGCCGGCGCATCCCAATCGTCCATCGGGATCGAGACGAAGACGGGGCCTCGCGGCGGCGTCATGGCGATGTGGTAAGCGCGCTCGATCGCGCTCGGCACATCCTGCGGCCGCGCCGGCTCGTGGCTCCACTTCACGTACGGTTTCGGCAGCTCCGTCGCCTCCCGGTTGATCAGCCACGGCTCGATCGCCAGCATCTGCCGCGTCTGCTGCCCCGCCGTGACCACAAGCGGCGTGCGGTTGTACCAGGCGGTGACGAGCGCGCCCATGCCATTGCCGACCCCCGGCGCGGTGTGCAGATTGACGAAGGCGGCATTCCCGCTCGCCTGCGCGAAGCCGTCGGCCATGGCGACAACAACTGCCTCGTGCAGGCCGAGGATATAGCGAAAGTCGTCCGGGAAGCCGGTCAGGAAGGTCTCTTCCGTCGACCCGGGGTTGCCGAAGATCGTCGTCATCCCCAGATCGCGAAGGAGATCGTAAGTTACGCTGCGAACGGTCGGCATGGATCACGTTCCCCGGCTTCGGCGCGAATTCGCCACGGATGGAGGATAACAGTGCAACCGTGTTGCAGCGCGCGGGTGCGAGGCCGCGCACCTTGACACCGGGGTCATCGTTGGCTACATTCCCCAGGTGCCCGGGCGGCTAGCTCAGTTGGTTAGAGCGCCACGTTGACATCGTGGAGGTCACTGGTTCGAGTCCAGTGTCGCCCACCCCCCCCGAACGCACACATCACCGATCACTTCATCGCTCTGCCAGGAGTGTGCCTTCGTGACCTCGACGCTTCCCGACTTCGCGGCGCCGGCCATTCGCGTCCGAGATCTGCGCAAGAGCTACATGGTGCCGGAGCGGGAGTCGGGGCTGCGCGCCTCCGTCCGCTCCCTCTGGAATCGGCAGACGCGCGAGGTCGTCGCCGTCGGCGGCATCTCGTTCGATGTCGCCCCGGGCGAGATCGTCGGCTTCCTTGGCCCGAACGGCGCCGGCAAGACGACGACGCTGAAGATGCTCTCCGGCCTCCTCTATCCGACCGGCGGGGAGGCGACTGTCCTCGGCCACACTCCCTGGCAGCGGGGGAAGGCGTACCTGCGCCAGATGACGCTGGTGATGGGGCAGCGCAACCAGCTCGTCTGGGACATCCCGGTCTCCGATTCGTACGAGCTGAACCGGGCGATCTACCGCATCCCGGACGCGGAGTACCACGAGACGCTTGCCGAGCTGCGCGATCTGCTCGATCTGGGGCCGCTTCTGACCAAGCCGGCGCGGAATCTCTCGCTCGGCGAGCGGATGAAGTGCGAGCTGGGCGGGGCGCTGCTGCACCGGCCGCGCGTGCTCTTCCTCGACGAGCCGACGCTCGGCCTCGACGTCACGGCGCAGCGGCGCATCCGCGCCTTCATCGCCGAGTACGCCGAGCGGCACAACGCGACCGTCCTCCTCACCAGCCACTACATGGCCGACGTCGAGGCGCTCGCCGCGCGGGTGATCGTCATCCACCACGGCACGCTCCTCTTCGACGGGGTGCTGGCGGGGCTGGTTGCGCGCTTCTCGCCGCACAAGCTCCTCACGGTCGATCTCGAGCATCCCGTTGCTGGCCTCGAGCGCTACGGCGAGGTCGTCTCCATCGACGACGTGCGGGTGACGCTGCGCGTGCCGAAGGGGAGCGCGGCGGCCGCGACGGCGCGGCTCCTCGCCGATCTGCCGGTCGCCGACCTCTCGGTGACCGACCCGCCGATCGACGAGGTGATCGATCGTGTCTTCAGCGCCGACGAGGAGCCAGAAGTGCCCGCGAGCGCCGATGAAGCGCTGGTGACGACGGCGTGATCGACCTCGTCCACCTCTACCGGGCGCAGTTCAAGACGACGATCGCCGAGCAGTTCCAGTACCGGGGCGCGCTCGTCATCTGGCTCCTCGGGCTGATCCTGGAGCCGGTCATCTACCTCTCGGTCTGGTCGGCTGTCGCCCGCTCGCAGGGGGGCGCGGTCGACTCCTTCACGGCGGCCGACTTCGCCGCCTACTACCTGATCGCCATGATGGTCGACCACGCCGGCTTCACCTGGGTGATGTGGGAGATGGAGTTCTGGATCCGGCAGGGCAACCTCTCGCCTCTCCTGGTGCGGCCGGTGCATCCCATTCATCGCTATATCGCCAACAACCTGACCTTCAAGCTCCTCACGTTCGTCGTCGTGCTGCCGGTGGTGCTGGTGCTGGCGCTCGTCTTCCGGCCGAACTTCACGATCACGGCCGCGAGCGCGCTGGCGTTCGCGCCGGCGCTCATCCTGGCGATGGCGCTTCGCTTCGCCCTCGAATGGACGATCGCCACCGCCGCCTTCTGGGTGACGCGGGTCAACGCCATCAACCAGCTCTATTTCGTGGCGTTCCTCTTCCTCTCGGGGTTCGCGGTGCCGCTCCCTCTCCTGCCCGGCCCGGTGCAGGCGGTCGCGCAGTGGCTCCCCTTCTACCGCTTCCTCGGCTTCCCGGTCGACGTGCTGCTCGGCCGGCTGCCAACGGATCAGCTTCTGATCGGCTTCGGCGCGCAGGTGGCGTGGCTGGTGGTCGCCCTCTGGCTGCTCAATGCGACCTGGGCGCGCGGCGTCCGCCAGTACTCGGCGGTAGGAGCGTAAGGTGCCGCGCTATCTCCACCTCCTCTGGGTCCATCTGCGGCTCGGCATCCTGAACGAGCTGCAGTACCGGACGAACCTCGGGGTCCAGCTCATCCAGTCGTTCATGGGGCTCGCCACGTCGCTTCTCGGCCTCGGCGTGATCTTCTCCAAGACGGACAATCTCGCCGGGTGGCGGCCGGCCGAGCTCCTGGCGATCGTCGGCGTCTACAGCCTCGTCTCCGGGCTGACGCAGCTCATCGTCCGCCCCAGCCTCTCCCGCTTCATGGAGGACATCCGGCTCGGCACCCTCGACTTCACCCTGACCAAGCCGGTCGACGCACAGATGCTGGTGAGCATGCGCCAGATCGAGGTCTGGAAGCTGGTCGACGTCATCGTCGGCATAGTCGTGCTGGCAGTGGCGATGGTGCAGCTCGGGGCGACCATCGGGCCGGCTGAGGCGGTCCTCTTCGTCATCGCGCTCCTGGCCGGGGTGACGATCATCTACAGCTTCCTGATGATCCTGGCGATCTGCGCCTTCTGGTTCGTCAAGCTCGACAACATCCTGCAGATCTTCCAGAGCATGTACGAGGCGGGGCGCTGGCCGATCGCCGTCTACCCCCCCTGGTTGCGCGCGGCGCTCACCTTTCTGGTGCCGGTCGGCTTCGCCATCACCGTCCCCGCCGAGGGGCTCGTCGGCCGCATGACGATCGGCTCGATCCTCGGCGCGGTCGGGCTGGCGATCGCGCTCCCCCTGGTCGCCCGCTGGTTCTGGCGGATCGGCGTCCGGCACTACTCGGGCGCGTCGGCATAGGCGACGGTCTCACGCGGCGCCGCGATTGGCCACGCGGCGCTCCTCACCGGTGCATACTGCCGACATCATGGCGTCCATATCGCCGCCGTACCAGCTTCGCGTTGCCTCGGTCCCGGTGCCGCTGACGCCGCTCATTGGCCGCGAGTGTGAGCGCTCCCTCGCGCTGGCTCTCCTGCGCCGTCCCGACGTTCGGCTGCTCACCCTGACCGGCCCCGGCGGCATCGGCAAGACCACGCTCGCCCTTGCCACTGCCGAGGAGATCGGTCCGGACTTCACCGACGGCGTCTGCTTCGTCTCGCTTGCGGCAGTCCTGGGTCCGGAGCTGGTGGCGACAGCCCTGGCGCGAGCCGCCGGAATCGTGGAAGCCGGCGATGGGCCGGTGCACGAGGTTCTGGCGGCGCTGCGCCCGGCCGAGATGCTGCTGGTGCTCGATAACTTCGAGCATGTGCTGGCGGCCTCCCCGCTCGTCAGCACCCTGTTGGCACACTGCCCGCGACTCAAGATCCTGGTGACGAGCCGCGCCCTGTTGCGGGTGACCGGCGAGTACGCCCTCCCGGTGCCGCCATTGACGCTGCCCGAGCCCGGGGCGCATGCCTCGATGGGCAACGTGATGCGCTCCCCGGCGGTGCAACTCTTCGTCCAGCGCGGCCAGGCGGTGAACCCGGCCTTTGTCGTGTCAGACGACAACGCGGCGCTCGTGGCAAACATCTGCCAGCGCCTCGATGGCGTGCCTCTGGCGATCGAGCTTGCCGCGGCGCGCATCACCCATCTGTCGTTGCGGACGCTGCGGGAGCGGTTGGAACGACGATTGCCGCTCCTGACCGGCGGATCCCGGGATCGGCCGCCCCGGTTGCAGACGATGCGGGGCGCGATCGCGTGGAGTCACGACCTCCTCTCGCCGGAGGAGCAAGTCCTCTTCCGGCGGCTGGCGGTGTTCGTCGATGGCTGCACGCTGGAAGCGGCCGAGGCGATGGGGGCCATCGCCGGGGATGCCGCGCTCATTTCCGGTCCGATCCTCGACGTGATCGCCGCGCTCGTCGAGGCGAGCCTGCTGCGACCCGAGACCGGCCCGGATGGGATGACACGGTATCGGATGCTGGAGACGATCCGCGAATTCGCCGAAGAACGGTTGGCCGCCAGCGGCGAAGCGGACGCTGCCCGGAAACACCATGCCGCCTACTTCACGGCCTTCGCCAGGCGCTACGAACTGGGCGCGTTGTTGCCGGATGGCGATCGCGCGCTGATTCTGCTGGAAGCGGAGCGCGCCAACTTGCGCGCGGCGCTGGCACGACTCGACGAGACAGGTCAGGTCGAATCGCTCCTCGAGCTTGCGGCGGCGCTCGGTCACTTCTGGACCGCACAGGGCCACTATCAAGAGGGCCACGGGTGGCTGGAACGCGTTTTGGCCCAGCCCGGCGCGCCGGCAACGACCGAGCGGGCGCGAGCCCAGGTGATGCTTGGCTTGATCGACATCTATCAGGGAGCGAGCCAGGAAGCCGAGCGCTGCTTGATGGATGGACTGGCCGCCTGCCGGGAGCGGAGCGACGCGGTTCACGCGGCCATCGCGCTGATTGGCCTTGGCGGCCTCGCCACCCACCGCGGGGACCACGACCTCGGCGCGCGGTTTCTGGAGGAGGCCGGCACCGTCACGGAACGCGTGGAGGACCGCCGGCTGGCGGGGATCCTCGCGGGCTGGGTCGCCATCAACCTCGCGGTCATCGCCCGCACGATCGGCAACCACGCGCTGGCCATCGCGCAACTCGAAGAGGGGCTGCGTCTCGCGCGGGAGGCGGACTCCACCGAGGGCATGATCATGGCCCTGGGGGACCTCGGCAATCTGGCGCGCGATCGGAACGACGGCGCGCGCGCACTGGCGTTGTATCGAGAAGCGCTGGATCTGGGCCAGGATCATCCCGAGATGCGCGTCGTCACCGAGGTGATCGAGGCGGTGGGCATCCTTGCCGCCGCCGCCGGGCAGGCGGAGCGCGCCGCCAGGTTGCTCGGCGCGGCGAGGACGCAGCGCGATCGGCTCGGGCTCCGCTATGGGGTGCGGGCCGATCAGGTGGCGCTGGAGCAGGCCGTGTCGAGTGCCCGTGCCGCCCTCGGCAAAGCGGCATTCGCGGCCGCGTCGGCCGCGGGGCGGGATCTCGGCCCGGGGCAGGCGCTCGCGGAAGCGCGCGATCCCTTCCTGCCCCCCGCCGACGCACCGCGCGGATCGCTGACGCCGCGAGAGGTGGAGATCCTGCACCTGGTTGCCTCCGGGATGACCAACCCCGAAATCGCCGCGGAGCTCTTCCTCAGCGTGCGCACCGTCGAGAATCACGTCGCGCACATCCTGGCCAAGCTCGGCGTGCGCACGCGCACGGCGGCAGCCAGCGCGGCCGGGCTCCTCTCCCCGGCGCACCCGACGACCTGACCGCCGCGTCCGCCCGAATGCGTACACCCCGGGCGTCAGATGAGTAGATCTACGGATTGGCCATGCGCTCGATACCACGTACTGTCGTCCCCGGATGGGACGTGCTGCCAATTGGAGCGTCCCTCCTGGCTCAAGGAGGCCGATGGCCATGCCCTCGCTGCTGATCCATCACCACGTTGTGGATTTTCCTGCCTGGAAGGCGGCTTTCGACGAGCAGGAGCCGGCGCGGCGAGCCAATGGCTCACAGGGCGGTTGGCTCTTTCGCAACGCCGTTAACCCGCATGAGATTCTGCTCCTGCTGGCGTGGGACGACATCGAGCGCGCCCGCCTGTTCGCCGACTCCGACGATCTGTACGAAGCGATGGTGAACGTGGGGGTGACGGAGCGGCCGGATTTCTGGCTTCTCGAAGACGTGGAGCGCCTGACCTTCTGAGGAGCGACCGCGAGAGGCCGGGGAATGGCCAGTGGATGAGGGTCGCCCCGGCGGCCGGGATCGTCGCAACGTCATGTGCGGAGGATGAATATGGACACGTCTCGCGTTGATCGTGATCGCATGCCCCTGGCGGGTGGGCGCTGCTCCCGCCGCGCCGCGCTCCGCGCCGCCGCCGGTCTCGCCGCGTCCACGTTGGTCGCCGCCGAGCGCCGCACGACCCGAGCCCAATCCGCCACGCCGGCGACCGCCTCGGCCTCCGCGACGAGCGGCGACATCGCGGGATTGGTGGACATCGGTGGGCGCAAGATCTACCTAGAAGGCCGCGGCGCAGGCAGCCCGACCGTCGTGCTGCTGAGCGGCTACCGCACGTCGGGCCGCTACTGGACGGACGATCTCCTCCACTCGGATGCGCCACGGCAGATGGTGATGCCCGGGGTCGCCGAGTTCACCCGCGTCTTTACCTACGATCGCCCCGGGACCTATGCGCCAATCGGCGAGGAAATTCTCAACGGTCGCAGCGATCCCATCGCCCAGCCTCGCACCGCCACGGAGGTCGTTGACGAGCTCCATGCGCTGCTCCAGGCGGCGGAGGTTCCCGGCCCCTACGTTCTGGCGGGCCATTCCCTGGGGGGATTCTTCTCGCGGCTCTACGCGGCCACCTACCCGGACGAGGTGATCGGCCTCGTGCTGGTCGATGCCTTCTCCGAGCGGCTGGAGACGATCTTGCCGCCGGAGAAATACGACGCCCTCAAGCGGCTCAACCAGAGTGGCGGCACGGACACGGTCATTCCGATTCCGGGCTACGGCGACGTCGAGACGTTGCCCTGGGGCGGCGACAACGAGGTCATGCGCGAGGCATCGGCGGCCAGCCCGCTGGCGCCGATGCCTCTGGCCGTCCTCGCCCATGGCAAGCCGTTCCCCCTGCCGGCGGACGCCCAGGGGTTCACCGCCGAGGAGTTGGAGGGGTACCTGCGCGCGGCGAACGAGGATCTGGCCGCCCTGGTCCCGGACGCCCGCTTCTGGGTGGCCAGCGAGAGCGGCCACGACATCCACCAGGACCAGCCCGAACTCGTGATCGAAGCCATTCGCCAGGTGGTCGCGGGCGTCCGCAACCCGGACACCTGGTACGACCTGGACTTCTGCTGCGGGGAATAGGCCGGAGAAGCACCAATTGGAGCCTGGGCCGGCGCATCAAGCATCGCTGATCGATGCCTTGCCGGCAGTCGGCGCGTCAATCGGTCAGGGTCATCGTCTCCAGGCGCGGATCCTCCCCCTCGGCGGAAATCTGCTCGACCTCGGGGATGACGCCCCCGGCGACCCACTCCATAACCTGCGCCTTCGTCGCCTCGCCGCGAGCGAACTCGCGGATGACGCGGCCCTTGTGCAGGACGAGCACGCGGTCGCAGACGCCGAGCGTCTCCTCGATTTCGGAGGAGGTGAAGAGGAGCGCCAGCCCCTGCCGGGCCAGCTCGTCGCAGAGGGCGTAGATCTCCGACTTCGCGCCGACGTCGATGCCGCGCGTCGGGTCGTTGAGGATCAGGATCTCCGGGCCGGTGGCGAGCCACTTGGCGACGACGACCTTCTGCTGGTTGCCGCCTGACAGATTGATAACCCGTTTGTCGATGCTGTCGGTGGCGACGTTGAGCTTCCGCACATAGTCGTTGGCCAACTCGCGCTCCCGGCCGCGATCGATCAACCCGAGGCGGTCGAGCAGCTTGTCGAGCACCGCGAGGCTCGCGTTGCGGCGAATCGACCAGGCGGTCATCAGCCCCTCGTCGCGGCGATTGGCCGGGACGAGCGCGAACCCCTGGCGGATGGCCTCGAACGGCGAGCGGGGCGGAATGGCGCGCCCCTTGTAGACCACCTGCCCCGCGGTCGGCTTCGCCAGACCGAAGAGGACGTGGAAGATGTCATGGACGCCCGATCCTTCCAGCCCGGCGAAGCCGAGGATTTCCCCGGCGCGGACATCGAAGTCGATGGGGCCGACGCGCTCGCTCGCGCGCAGGCCGCGGACCGAGAGCGCGACGGGCGCATCCGCGCTCGGACCTGTTCGCTCCGGAAAGGTCTCACCGAGCCGGCGGCCGATCATCTGGGCGATGACGTCGGGGATCGACGTCTCCGCGATCGGCCAGGTGCCCTGGTAGCGGCCGTCGCGGATAACCGAGATCCGGTCGGCGATGGCGAAGACCTCCTCCAGCCGGTGCGAGACGTAGATGACCGTCAGCCCGCGATCGCGCAGCCAGCGCAGGATTTCGAACAGACGCTCCGATTCGGCCGCGCTCAGCGCCGAGTTCGGCTCGTCCATGATGATGATGTCCGACTGCTGCTGCAGGGTGCGGGCGATCTCGACGAGTTGCTTCTCGCCGACCGTGAGCGCGCCGACCTTCGCGTGAGGATCGAGGGCGACGCCCATGCTCGCCAGCACCTCACGAGTCGCGGCTGCCATCTGCCGCTCGTTGAGCAGACCGGGGCCGACGGTCGTCTCCCGGTTAGCGAAGATGTTGCCGGCGACCGTCAGGTGCGGGAAGAGATTCAGCTCCTGGAAGACGATGCTGATGCCGAGCCGGCGCGCGTGGAGCGGGTCGGCGATCGCCACCGGCTCACCGCGCAGGACGAGCGCCCCACTGTCCGGCCGGTGCACCCCGGCCAGCATCTTCATGATGGTCGACTTGCCCGCGCCATTCTCGCCGACGACGGCGTGAATCTCCCCCTCGGCGATGCCGAAGGAGACGTCGTTCACGGCGGTAATGCCGCCGAAGCGCTTGGTGACATGGTCGAGCCGGATGATGTCGACCGGGGTGGACGGTTCGGGCATGGCGCCCCTCGATCAGGTGGAAGCCCTGCCCGGCACTCGCGCCGGGCAGGGCCGGAACGTCCCTGGCTATGGCGCCGGGGTGGCGCGGGCCATCCCCGGGTGCCGCAGATCGTCGTAGGGCCGGGCCACCGCCTGCAGATCGGCGAAGTGCTCGGCCATGTACTTCTTGTAATAGTCGTACTGGACCTGGTTGTCGGTCTGGCGGGCAATGTAGTCGTCGACATTCTCGGCCGTCACCACCTCGGTCGGCATCTCCAGCCAGCCCTCGAGCATCGGCGTGCCGTTGATCAGATGCTCGGCGAGCGCGCGCACCGGCAGATAGCCCTGCAGGTATTCCTGCTGCCCGAGCGTCACCTGGGCCACGCCATCCTGGATCGCCTTGAGGGTCGGTGGGTCGAGGTCGTAGCCGCCGATCAGCCACGTGCCGCCCGAGCGCTCCTTGATCTGGGCGAGGTTCGTGATGTCGATCGAGCAGAGCCCAACGGCCGCCACCGCATCCGGGTTTGCGGCCATGATGTTCTCCCAGCGCGCGTAGTTGTCCGGCAACGGGATTAGCACCTCCTGCGCGTCGAGAACCTCGAAGTTGCTCCCCTCCATCGCCTTGCGGAAGCCCGCGTCGCGATCCTGCAGCACCTGGGCCGCTGCCGCGCAGATGCCGACCGCGACCTTCCCCTCGGTGATCCCAGCCTTGTCGAACGCCTTCAGCATCTCCTGGCCGAGGATCACGCCCGAGTTGTACTCATCCTGGCCAACCCACGCCTTCAGCCCCGTGTCGAGTCCGGTCACGTTCGCGCCGATGAGAGGCACCCCCTGATCGATGGCCTCCTGGATCGGGGTGATCCACTGGTCGCCGGGGTTGGTGACGACGGCGATGCCGTCGAAACCGCGCTGCAGCGCCGTCTCGAAGAAGGCCTGATGGGTCGGCGTGTCGAACGAGGCGTCGCCGAAGACCTCGACCGTCACGCCGTAGTCACGGCCCGCGTCCTCGGCGCCGGTCTTCATCCGCTCAGTGAAGGTATTGAGCCCGTGCAGGACATAGGCGATCTGGATGTCGCTGTGGTCGCCGGCAGGGCTCGCCTCGGGCGAGGCGTCCTGCGCCATGACGCCGATCGCCGGCGTTCCCAGCAGAAAGAGGACGACGACCAGGGTGAGGAACGATCGTATCCGACTCACGTCAAAACCCCCTCGCAACTTTGCTCGGCATCCACGCCACTCCGATGTGGGCCGTCGGCGCCGTGACTCCGTGAGACGTGTGGCACTTCCTGGTGGCCTGGCATTCGCGGCGGCTCGCACCTCCCTTCGTCGCTCCCCCAAAATCGGGCGCGGCGCGTTCGCCTCAACGCCGCTTGATGAGGTAATCGAGCGTGACCGCGACGATGATCACGATGCCGGTCACGGCGGTCGACCAGGCCGGAGGCACCGCCAGCAGGGCGAGGCCGTTCTGGATCAGCGCGATGATGAGGGCACCCAGAATCGCGCCGAGGACCGACCCGGAGCCGCCGCTGAGCGCGGTGCCGCCGATGATGGTCGCGGCGATGACGGAGAGCTCGGTGCCCGCGCCGACCGTCGGGCTGCCGTTCCGGTTGAAGGCGAGCGCGACGACGGCGGCGATGCCGACGATGAACCCCATCAGGGTCATCACCAGGATGCGGGTGCGGGCGATCCGGATCCCCGAGAAGAGGGCCGCCTGGCGGTTGCTGCCGATCGCCTGCACGCGCCGGCCGAAGGCCGTGTGGTTGAAGAGGATCCAGCCGATGACGCCCGTAATGAACATCGCCCAGACGCTGATCCAGACGCCGAAGATCGGATCGCGGCCGCCGATCCAGGCGAAGAACCAGGTCTCCAGGTTGTAGCCGGAGACGGGCGAAGCGTCGGTGACGACCAGCCCCAGCCCCCGGTAGAGGCTGAGCGTGCCGAGGGTGACGATGATCGTCGGGATGCCGAGCGCCACGCTCAGCGCGCCGTTGAGCAGGCCGCAGAGGGTAGCCACCGCCATGCAGACAGCGATGGCGACCCAGATCGAGTAGTTCTCCCGCAGGGCGATCGCCATCATCACGCTGCTCAGCATCCAGATCGAGCCGACGGAGAGATCGATGTCGCCCATGGCGATGACGAAGACCATGCCGACGGCCATGATCCCGACGTAGGAGGCCTGGCGGGAGACGTTGATGAAGTTCTGCGGCGTCAGAAACTTCTCCCCCGCCAGCACAGAGAGGAGCACGATCAGGACGATCAGCGCGCCAATAACGCCGATCTCGTCGATCTGGCCCAAGCGTTGCGCGAGAGACCGGAATCCGCTTCGTGGCGGCTCGTTTCTCGCGGAGAGACCCATCGCCGAGTCGCCCATCGCTCGCCCCTCCCTCATCCCGCCACGCACTGCCCGCTCACTGGCGGTCCATTCAGGCCAGGTCCAACTCCGC
>JADYYO010000327.1 GCA_020853615.1 Thermomicrobiales bacterium | reverse complement strand
TGGAGCCGCGCGTGACCGCCGCTGGGTCAAGCGCCGCTAGCGTCGCCTCCGGCCCCGCGACGCTCGCCGCCTGCGCCGGAATCCGGGCCTGCAGCAGCAGGATCGCGCCGACCACGAGGGCGGCCACCCCCAACCCCGCCGCTTCCCGTCGGAAGCCGGGCGTGCTCCCCATGGCCGCGAAGGCGATGCCCGCGATGCCGAGCACAATCAGGATGAGCGCCGCGACCCCGGTCGGGGCGAAGAGGGGGGGCGGCGGCGGCGCCTGGCTCGGCGGCGGCTCAGCCGTGATCGCCTGGGTGGCGGTGGCAACCCAGTCGGGCTGCCCCGGCATGGTGACGGTGGCCTGGATGTGCCAGTCGCCGGGGAAAGCGAGCTCCGACCCGTGCCCCTCGTAGCCGCCGCTGGGGGAGGCGCGGAGAGGGACGTCGATCTGCCCCGTCTGGCGCGCGGGGAGCTCGAAGCGGAGCGTAGCGTCGGTGATCGAGGGGTTGCGCAGGTGCGCCTCGTGGCCGCTGCCGAGTTCGAGCTGGTAGTGGTTCTGACCGACGGTGCCCGGCGTGATCAGCAGCGCGCCCGTCTGGCCGGCGGCGTCGAGCGGAATGCGAATCCGCCCCGACTCCTGCTGCATCACCTGCCGTGCCGGCGGCGTGCCGATCAGCATGCCGACGACGCCGAGGAGGAGGGTGACAACGACGACCTCGGCCGTGAGCGCGGTGACGAAGTGGCTCCCCCATCCCTCGGCGCGCTCCTCGGTTTCCGCCGCGCGGAGCTTGCGGGTGACGACGGCGAGGTTGAAGGCGCCGAGGCCGAGGAGCGGGACAAGCAGGATCAGCTTCAGGATGAGCGTCTGCCCGTACGGGGTCGAGGTGAGCGCCGGCAGGTTGCCGACCTGCAGCCAGGAGGCGTAGAGCCCCGTCAGCAGGAGGACGCCCCACGCGATCAGGGCGAGCAGGGAGAAGCGGGGGATGGCCCGGCCCAGGACGACGCGGCGGCCGGCTCCTGTCAGGTTGCGCACCGCCGGCGCCAGGGCGACGAGCATGAAGACCAGCCCGCCGGTCCAGAGCGAGGCGCTGAGGAGGTGGGCGTAGTCGAAGGCGATGGCCACCGCCTGGCCGGCCGGCTCGGCCCCGGCATGCGAGATCATCGAATAGGGGAGCGGCAGCGCCGCGCCCACGGCGAGGAGCAGCCAGGTGAGCCGGCGCCGCCGCCACGGCCACCACCAGGCCGCCCCGAGCATCAGCGCGGCGTAGATCAGGAGCAGGCCGACACGAAGCAGCCACCATGTGCCATAGCGCGTCTCCGCCAGCGTCGTTACCAGGCCGCCGAAGACATTTGTTGGGGCGGCGATGGAGAGCGACTGCACGATGAGCGCGATGACGTCGGCCACGATGGCGAAGGCGAACGCGCCCGCCGTGTACGCGTGCACCCGGCGCGTGATGCGCGGGCCAAGTTGCCAGACCGGCGAGATGGCCGGCCGCACGACGAAGAGCCAGACCGGCCAGATGGCGATGACGGCGGCGAGGCCGAGCAGGGCCAGCCAGCGGGCGGTGGCCCGCGCCCACTCTGGCGGGCCGAGGATAATCGTGCTCGCGGCCGGCGGGGAGATGGCCTGCACGTTGGCCTGCGTGCCGATGGTAAAGGGCAGATAGCCCTGCGCGGTGTGGCCGTCGGCGGTCGAGAGGGTGCGCCAGAGGAGCGCATAGGTGCCGTTCGCGAGGCCGCCGGGCAGATCGACCGTCATCGTGCGCCCGTCCGGCTCGATGCTGCTGCTCGCGCCGGTCACCTGTGCGCCCGACTGGTCGAAGAGATCGGCGCGGGAGTAGGAGGTCTCGAGCGGCTCCGTGAAGCGGAGCGTCACTGTCGCCGGCTCGTTCGGCAGGACGTCGTTGGCCGCCGGCGTACTGCTGGCGAGAAAAGCGTGGGCGGCGGCATCCTGTGCCGGAGCGAGGAGCAGCGCCGCCATCCAGAGGAAGAGCAGCGTAATCCCTCGCCCGACGACGAGCGGCGACCGCCGCACCGCCGGGGCGCTTCCACGCGGTCGCCGGAGGCTCATCACCGGATCAGCTTGCCGCTCGGCTCACTTGGGGCCGGCCGCGGCTCGACCACGACCGCCGACGCCGGACGCGCCGCCCGCGCCATCGCCACGCCGCCCGCGATCAGCCCGAGCAGCCCGGCCACGATGCCGGCGATGGCCAGATTGCGCGCCAGAGCCGCTGCGGACTCCGCGTTCTGCACGGCGGACTCCACCGCCGAGGCGCCCTCCGGCTGCGGCGGGAACGCGATCGCGCTCAAGGGCTGGACACTGTCAAAGGTCGAGGGCCCCGAGGTGATCGTCTCGTCGACCGGGGCATCGCCGATCGTGCCGGTGATGTGGAAGGTGTAGTCGCCCGTCTCGGTCGGCACGAAGACGGCCTCGTAGGCGCCGTCGCCCATCGGCACCAGCGGTGGGCTCAGCGTCTGCCCGTCCTTGCTCACCTCGGCCTTGAGCGTCGAGGCGAGGCCGTCGACCGGCTTCGTGCCGCCGGTCCCGTACTCGCCGACGTGCAGGTAGATTGCGTTCGGCTGCCCGGCGAAGGCGGGCTCGTCGCGGAAGCCGACCTCCATGACGTATTTGCCGTCGCCGACATCGACATCGACGTGCGCAAGCGCCGCGGGCACCGCCAGCAGCGTCAGGGCGATGGCGACGACGAAGGCAGGAATCGAGACGTGGGAACGCACGTCAGGCATGCGGTGTCGCCTCGGCATCGTGGTCATTCTCCTGATGATTGGCGTCGCCGGCGGAGTGCGCGTGATCATCGCCATTGTCGGCGTGCGCGTGGTCATCCACCGCGCCCGAGGCTGACATAGGCGCCATCGCGTGCCCGAAAATGATCGTCACCAGCGTGCCATCTGCCTCCGGCTGGAAAAGGGCAAACCCGATGTGGCCGGGGATGCGCGCCTCGGCCAGCCCGGTGATGAGGCGATCGCCCTCCATCGCGCCGCCGAGGTTGCCGCAGGCGATCGCGTTCATATTGTCGTCGCTCTCGTAGACCATCACCGCGTGATCGCTCGCCAGCAGATCGGGGATCTGCCCATCGATCGTCGTCTCGCTGGTCATGATCTGATACGACGTGCTCGGGTTGATCGCTTCGGGCGTCGCCAGCGGCGCCCCATCGAGATCGATGTTGGCGCCGACGCCGTTGAGGCGGTAGGCGACGCGGCCGAGGTCGTCGCAAGTCCCCTCGTGGATGCGGGCGGGATGCCCGTGCCCCTCGTGGGCGACGACGGGGCCGGCGCTGGCAATCAGCATGACCATGCCGAAGGTGGCGAAGGCGGCGAGGGCGCGGCCCCGCGTGGAGCGCGCGCAGGCGCTCGCTTGTGCAACATTCATCGAGAGATTCGCTCCCTGTTCGTGTCCGAACCGTTGTCGTCGACTCGCGCCAGCAGCACGGCCGGGAATGGCACTCGCGGTCCAAGCGACGCCTACGTGGCGCGACAATCGCAGTTCTCGCGGCGATCGCTCAGGCCGCGAACGCCGGCCGCGGCGGCGGCAGGAGGACGCGCGGCGCGCACCCGCTCAATCGCCGCGAGGGCTCGCCATCGATCCGACGGAGACTGGCGATGACCGGCAGGAAGAGCAGCATGGAGAGGATCAGATGGACGCCGCTGGCCGCGGGGACCGACTCCTGCCGCTCGCCGACATCGGGGCGCTGCTCGCCCGCCGTGTCGGCGCTGCCGCCCGCGGCATCGGACACCGCCGGATCGAACCAGTCGCCCGCAGATGCTGTCGTGGCGGCTCCCATACCGAGGTGATGATGGTCGATCACCCCGTCGGATGCGTCGAGCAGGAGTTGCAGCAGGGAGTGGTCGTGCGGAACATCGGCGCCAGCGCGGAAGACCGAGGGGAGGAGGAGCATGCTCAGGAGCGCCATGCCCCAGAGCAGCCCGGTCAGCGTCGGAACGCGGTTATGGCGATGTCGGCACACGTTCGGCATCACGGCTTTCGGCGCTCGCGACCAGAGCGACAAGGAGCACTGGTCCGCGCGGCAAGCGTACCATGCTGGCCTGACGCGGCCGCGCGCCGCTCAGGGGACGGGGAGGCGGAATCGTGTCACGCGGGACGCCTCCCCCTTCGGCGAGACACGAACCGCCACCTCCCACTCGCCCGTCATGGTGAAGGCGACGCCCTGCGCCTCGTACCGCCCCGACGCGACCTCCGATGCCGTCACTCCGGCCCCGGGACCCTTCATTCCGGGCATTTCGGTGAAGATCACGACCCGCGCGCCGGTGACTGGCTTCCCCTCGGCATCCATGATCGTGGCCGTGACATCGACGGGACCCGGCGCCGCCGGAGCCGCATCGAGGGTGATGGTGAGCCCGTCTATGACGACCGGCGTGCCAGTGGCGGGGAGGACCGGCGTCGCCGCGGAAGTCGCTGTCATATGATGATGCGCCGAGGGCATCGCCTCTGGCGTCGCGGCTCCTGCCGGGGTTGCCGCGAGTGAAACGACGGTCTGCGGCGCGGCAGCGACCGGGATGCGCGACCCCACGATGAACCCAGCGCCGGCGCCCGCGAGCAGAAGGCCGATGACGGCCGACGCTGCCCGGCGGGGAATCGGCACGGCGCGCAGGGCCACGGCAAACGCCAGCGCGGCGATGCCGGCAGCGATCGCGAGCATGCCGGCGATGGCCCGGGGTGCGAAGAGGGGCGCGGGGTTCGGCTGGGGCGCGGCCGGCGGGATGGCGCTCACCGGAACAACCGCCCGCGTCGACCAGGAGAAGGCCCCGATCTTCCGCACGATCGCCTCGATCTGCCAATCGCCGGTCAGCGCCAACTGCGGCCCGTCGGCCTGAAACGTCGTCGGCCCCGTCGCCGGCAGGCGCAACTCCTGCTCGCCGATGCTCTGGCTCGGCAGGGCGAAGCGGAGGATCCCTTCGCTCCCCTCCGGCAGCCCCTCCCCTTCGACTGTCAGCGTGAAGGTGTTCACCCCGGGGATTCCGGGCGAGATGGCGAGGGTGGCAGCGCGGCTGCCGCTCTCGGCCTCGAAGCCGAGCGGGATCGTGAGCGCCGCTGGCTGGCGGCTGGCGATGACGGCGCGCGCCGGCTCCAATCCGATCAGGCGGCCGACGACGAGCAGCACCGCGACGACGATGAGCGCCTCGACGCCGAGCGTCCGCGCCAGCCGTCCACTCCATCCCGCCGCGACACCGCGCCAGCCGACCAGTAGGTGAAGCCCGCCAAGCAGGAGTGCCGGGACGAGCAGGAGCCCCTTCACGATCAGCGTGCGGCCGTAGGGGGTGTCGAGCAGCGCCTCGACCGTGCCGACCTGCAGCCAGGCCGCGTAGAGCCCGCTGAGGACGAGCACGCCGGTGGTAGTGAGGGCGATGACCGAGAAGCGCGGGAAGGCGACCCGCCAGGAGGCACGGCGCACCTCCGCCGGGACGCCGCGCAGCGCCGGAGCGAGCACCAGCGCCAGGATCAGAAGACCGCCGGCCCAGATCGACGCGGCCAGCAGGTGCATGACATCGAGCGCGAGCGCGGCGGTGCGGCCGGTGGTCTGCGCGGCGGCGTGCGCGAGGAGGCTGAAGGGGATGGGCGTGACGATCGCGAGGAGGATGCCCAGCCAGAGGGCAGGCCGCTGCCAGGCGGGCCGGCCGTGGAGGGCGGCGGCAAGCGCGACGATCGAGAGGAGCAGCAGCACCATCCTGAGCAGCCAGAGCTGGCCGTAGCGCGTCTCGGCCAGCGTCTGCGCGATCGCCCTCGGCAGCGAAGCGTCGGGCGCGATCGTCATCGTCTGCGCCGCGAGCGCGACGATGCTGCCGAGAAGCGCGAGCACGCTCGCGCCAATCGCGTAGCGCCGCAGCGTCGATGCCAGCCGCGGCCGTAGCTCCTCGTGCGCCCGCGCGACCGGATCGATAACCAACAGGACGACCGGTGCAATGGCGATGAGCGCCGCCAGGCCGAGGAGCGCCAGCCAGCGCGAAATGGTGAGGAGCGCCTGGTTGCCCGTGGTGGCCGCGGCGGCAACCTCGGCCGCCCCCTCTGGCCCCGCGCCGACGCGGAACCCGAAGTACCCCTGCAATGTATGGCCATCCGCCGCCGAGACGTTACTCCAGGCGACCGTATAGCCGCCATCCGGCAGCGGGGTGGCGAGCGAAACGACTAACTGATACCGATCGCCTGCAGCGACGGCGGAGGTCGCGCCAGGCACGGCGTCGCCCGAGGCGTCGAGCAGCGTCGCCTTGCTGAAGTCCGGTTCGAGCGGCTCGGTGAACCAGATGCGGATCTCCGATGGCGGCTCTGGCAGCACGGCGCCGGCGGGAGGCTCGCTGCGCGCGAAGGCGGCATGCCCCTCCACGCCCGCCGGGTGAGCGAGCGCCAGAAGGAGCAGGACGCCGAGCAGCGGCAGAAGACGAAGCGTTCTGGACATGGCTCCACGATTCAGGTAGCTGATTCGTATTGCATTGACCGGTTGCAACGACGAGTTCTCGCTTCGTATGAGTTCACCACTGATAGGGGATCCCTTGAGTGAAATCAACGGGCGGAACTCCAACGCGTTCCCTCACCCCCGGCCGCCACCCAGAGGGTGCCCGGCCGGGGGTGAGGGTTGCAGGCGAGGCGACAACAATTCCTGCCAACGCCTCCCCCCTCGACCGTCAAAACGGTCGAGGCGAGAAATCGTCGTGGAAGACGCCCCGCTTAGCCCTTCGGGAACTGGAGCGGCGCGGGATCTTCGACCGGGCCGAAGGTCTCGGGGCCGGAGGTGAAGGTCTCGTCGATATCGGTTTCGCCGATCTTCCCGTAGATGCGGAAGGAGTAGTCGCCCGGCTTGGTCGGGAAGAAGACGCTGTCGTAGCCGCCCGGCTGGTTCCACTTCGCGGTCAGCGGCAGCTCCATCGTCTGGTCCTGGAAGATCACCTCCGCCTTGAGCGTCTTGTCCAGCCCTTCGACCGGCGTGCCGGCCCCCTCCTCGTCGCTCTGCCCGGCCGGCGGGGTCGCCTTCGAGATGTCGCTGACCGAGAACTCGAGGCCGCTCTTGTCGCCGGCGTAGACCGGCTCGTTCATGAAGCCGACCACGATCTGGTACTTACCGTTGCCGATCGCGCGGGTCTCGTGAGCGTCGGCCGCGCGCGGCATCACGGCGAGGGTCATGCCGAGCAGCAGCGCGGAGATCATGGCAAGCGCCGAGAATCGTCGCATCGTGTAACTCCTCACATGGGACGCCGGGCGCCTCCCGGCGCGTCGAATCAGAAAGGAAGCGTCACGAGGCCGTCTGGCGCGGCGGCGGGGGTTCGAGCAGCGGAATCGACGCCCGCCAGCTTCCGGATGACTGCCAGATCGCGCGCGATCGGCGGACGGGAAGCCAGAGGAGCGCCACAGAGGCGTCCGCGAGCGGCAGGTCGCCGCTGAAGCCGAGGATTTCGCCGAACGACGGCAGGTCCGGGGCGCCCTGCCCATCCACATCGCAGGACGCGGCGTGGGCGTGGCGATGCTCGTCGCCATCGGTATGGTGATGGTTGATCACGCCGTCGCTGGCGTCGATGAGGAGCTGGAGCAGGGCATGCGGGTGCGGCTGATCCACGCCCGCCTTCATCTGGACCGGGAGGAGCGCCAGGGTGCAGAGCACGACAAGCGGGGCGATACCGGTCCACGGCCGGGCGCATCGCCAAAGATTCGTCGGCAGTTGGCGGCGTCGGCGGAGCATCGCTTCTCCGGATCCTGACGAAGCCCTCGCCGACGATCCTACCATCCCGCCCGGCGCGCCCCACGACCTCGGCTACGCCGGTCTATCATGAATCGCATGGATTTCGCGACGCCGCCGGCTGGCGATCACGCCGACGACCACGACCACGACCACGACCACGACCACGATCACGATCACGCGCCTCACGTCGCGGGCGTTCAGGAGCGCCCGGCGGAGCGTGTCAACCGCGCGCCGCTGGCGATCGCCATGGCGATCACGACGACCTTCCTGATCGTCGAGGTCGTCGGCGCCTACATCTCGAACTCGCTGGCGCTCCTCGCCGACGCGGCGCACATGCTGACCGACGTGGCGGCGCTCGGCCTGGCGCTCTTCGCCGTCTGGATCGCGCAGCGCCCAACCAGCGCGGAGCGGACGTTCGGCCACCTGCGCGCCGAGATCCTGGCCGCGGCCGTCAACGCGGTGGCGTTGATCCTGCTGGCGCTCTACATCTTCTGGGAGGCGTGGCAGCGCCTGCAGAGCCCGCCCGAGGTGAAGAGCGGGGCGCTGCTGATCGTCGCCACCGCTGGCCTCTGCGCCAACATTGCCTCTGCCTGGGTCCTCTCGCGCGGCGGCGGGCACGAGCACAACCTCAACACCCGCGGCGCCTTCCTCCACGTGATCAGTGATCTGCTCGGCTCGGTCGCCACTATCATCGCGGCCATCGTCATCGCGCTCACCGGCTGGTACGCGGCCGACCCGATCCTCTCCGCCGCGATCGGCGCGATGGTCGTCTTCAGCGCCTGGCGGCTCCTGCGCGAGTCGGTCGACGTCCTGCTGGAAGCCGCGCCTCGCGGCCTCTCGATCGAGGCGGTGCGACGCGCCATGGAGGGCGTCCCCGGAGTCGTCGGCGTCCACGACCTCCACGTCTGGACGGTGACCTCGGGCATGATCGCCCTCTCCGCGCACGTGGAGATCATCAACGTTGCGCAATGGGAAGAGTGCCTGACGGCGCTTGCGACGAAACTGCGTGAGGAGTTCGACATTGTCCACGTCACGCTGCAGCCGGAACCGCCGCACACGGGCGGCGCGGCTGGGAGTGATTGTCTGCTGCGCGATCCCGATGCCCAGGGCGACTGCCTCACCGCGGCCAGGCTCGCTCCGCGCGTCGCGCACGCCGGCCACCGGCACTAGCCAGTGAGCAACAAGGATCTGGTACGCGCGCCGGCAACGTCGCGGCAGCGGAGCCGGCGGCGCTGGCTCCCCGCGGCGATCGCGGCCGCGCTGCTGATCGCGGTCATCGCCGGCGGGGCGTGGTGGCTGCTGGCCGGGCGCAACAGCGCGGCCGACTGGGACCGGATTGCCGCCCTCGACCTGAAAGCGCCGGCGGGCGACGCCTTCGACGAGCAGACGCCATGGGTCATGCTCCATCTGACCCCGGCGCGGCCGAACGAGACGAACGCGATCAGCGCCCGGCTCATCACGCGGGCCGGCACCCCGATCGCGAGCGCCGACCCCGCGCCGCGCATCACAGAGATCACCGCGCAGCACCTGGCCCCCGGCACGGCGCCGGAATCGTTGCCGCTGCAGCCGGCGTCAAGCCCTGATGGCGCCGTCGCCGCCTCGTTGCCGCCCGATGGCGGCGGCTGGTGGCATTTGCGCGTGACGGTCGACGGCGCGGCGGCGCCGGCCGACTACTACGTGATGCTGCCCGACCCGAATATCAACGGCCCCGGGGCGGTCCCGAAGAGCGACACGTCGCGGGAGGCCGAGGCGATCTACGCGCGGGGCATGGCGGCGATGACCTCGCTGCAGGATGTTCAGTTTACGCAGTGGATGGCCGATGGCCGGGGGAACGGCGCCATCTCCCATCACGCCGTCCACGCCGGCGGCAACGGGACGCCGGGCGGGTTCATCTTCAAGGCGGCCGGCGGTATGGAGGCGATCGTCATCGACTCGACGCGCTGGGTCAAGCTCCCCGGCGCCCCCGGCTGGGACGAGCAGGATGGCGCGCTCAGCGTGCCCCCCTCCGAATGGGGGGAGGAGTATCAGGGGGCGACCGGCTTCACGCTCCTCAGCGAGGAGACCATCGACGGGGAGCGGACGCAACTCGTGGCCTTCACGGTGCCGGAAGTGACCGAGCCGCGCCGCCAGATCGCCGCCTGGTATCTTTGGTGGGTCGGCGCCGACAGCGGCGAGCTCCGGCGCGAGGCGATGATCTCGCGGCTGCACTACATGCGGAACGACTTTTCGGACTTTAACGAGCCGTTCGCGCTCGAGCCGCCCGGCGCCGCCAGCACGCCAGAGACGCCAGCCACACCGCTGGCGAGTACTCCCGTCTCGTGAGCGCGCCGGCGTCTATCTCGCCTGTCGCGCCAGCAGATGACGCGCCAGCGGGCGCGGTCGGTGACGCCCGTGGCGCCTCGCTTCTGCTCCGGGCCGCGCCGGCCATTTTCCTCCTCTTCTGGTCAGCGGGCTTCGCGGCCGGGAAGGTCGGCATCGCCTACACCGGCCCGCTCACCTTTCTCGCCATCCGCTACGTTCTGGTGCTGCTGATCCTGCTCCCGCTCCTGCTCGTCATGCGGCCGCCCCTGCCGCGCACGCCCGCCGAGTGGCTGCACCTGGCGGTCGTCGGCTTTCTCATTCAGGGGCTCTACTTCGCCTTCGGCTACATCGCGCTGGCGGCGGGCATCTCGACCGCCGCCGTGGCGCTGATCGTCTCCCTGCAGCCGATCCTCGTCGCGCTGATCGCGCCGCGCATCGCCGGCGAGCGGGTCGGCGGCTGGGAGTGGATCGGCCTCGGGCTCGGGCTTGCAGGCGCGGCCCTGGTCATCGTCGCCCGCTCCCGGGTCGAGGTTATGTCCGCCTTCGGCGTGCTCGCGGCGGTCGTCGCGCTCGGCGGCATGACGATCGGGACGCTGTACGAGAAGCGCTTCGGGGGCAACCTGCACCCGGTGACGGCCAACAGTGTGCAGTACGCCGCCGGCCTCGCCACGACGCTGCCGCTGGCCCTCCTGCTGGAGGATCGCCAGGTCGCGTGGACCCTCCCCCTGGCGCTGTCGCTCCTCTACCTGATCGTTTGCAATTCGCTGATCGCGTTGACGCTGCTGCTGTTGATGATCCGCCGGGGCGAGGTCAGCCGCGTCTCGGCCCTCTTCTTCCTGGTGCCGCCGATGGCCGCCGTCATCGGCTGGCTGCTGCTGGGCGAGCAGATGCCGCCCCTCGCCTGGCTCGGGCTCGCGCTCGCGGCCGCCGGAGTCGGGCTCGCCACCCGCGCGGATCGCCTCCCCTCGCCCCGGCGCATGCACGGCCTGGGCGCCCGCTGACGGCAGGATAGGCGCATGAGTCGCCGCCGGCCAGGCGCGATGGAAAAGGCCATCGCCGCACTCGGGGATCTCCCCCACGAGGTCGTGCCGACGGACGTCGGACCGCTTCTGATTCACGCCCACGATACGGTGATCTCGTCATATCTGCGGCGCGACGGCCGTTGGGACGTCCAGGAAGGGCGCGTGCTGCGCCGGCTCCTCCGCCCCGGCATGCGCGCGGTCGACGTGGGCGCGAATATCGGCTACTTCACGCTGCTCATGGCGCGGCAGGTCGGCGCGGGCGGGCGGGTCTTCGCGGTCGAACCGGAGCCGCGCAATCTCGCGCTGCTGTGCGCCAACCTCGCGGCGCACGGGCTGGATGGAGTCGACGTCGTCCCGCTGGCCGCGAGCAGCCATGATGGCGAGATGACCCTCGTCCTCAACGCGGAGAACCTGGGCGACCATCGCGGCTTTGGGGACGACCCGGAGCGGGAGCGGATCGTCGTGCCGGCCGCGCGTCTCGACGCGATCCTCGATCCCGCGCTCCGCATCGACGTGGTCAAGATCGACGTGCAGGGGATGGACCACGCGGTCGTGCAGGGGCTGGAAACGACGATCCGGCGCTGGTGGCCGGCGCTCATCGTCGAATTCGAGCCGGCGAGCATCGCAGGCTTTGGCGACCGCCCCGCCGAGGTGCTGGCGAACTACCGCGCGCTCGGCTACGACCTGACGCTCCTCGATCCGCTGCCCGCTCCCCTGCCCCCCGCGGAGGATGCGCGGCTCGTCGCGCGCCTGATCGGCCGGGCCGACCAGAACGTCAACCTCCTGCTGACGCCGAGGGCCGTTCAGACTGACGTCTGCCGAGTGCCGACCTGAGCGAAGCGCACAGACACATCGAGGCCCGGGCGTCGGCCCGGGCCTCGATGTGTCTGTGCGTCGTGAGGAGTTCGGCTAGATGGCGTCGCGCGACGAGGTCTCCGCGCCCACCGGCTCGGTCGCATCGTCGATGCGGGGAGAGGGCTCGACGACGACCCGATCAGCATCTGAGCGAAGGGTCGTCTCGGTCGCGCTCGCGGTCGACTTTGCCGTTACCGGAGCGTTCGCCTCCTCGCGGAACTCCTTGACGCCCTGGCCGAGCGACTTCGCGATTTCCGGCAGCTTACCCGCGCCGAAGATGATCATGATGATCACCAGGACGATAACGAGTTCCTGCCAACCTAGTCCAGCCATACGTGTCCTCCCCTCTGGGGGGCTTTTTCGTCGCGAGCAGCGGCCCGCCGATTCGAGCGTACTCCAACAGACGCCGGGGTTTCTACCACGAATTGTGGCATACGCGCCGCTATTTCGTGATCTCGACCCGCATCCCCATCGGCGCCCACTGGTACATCCAGGCCGCCACATCCATCGGCAAATTGACGCAACCGTGGCTCATCGGCGTCCCGAAGTTGTTGTGCCAGTATGTTCCGTGAAGCGCATGGCCGAGATCGGTGAAATACATAACATCCGGGACATCCGGCACATTGTAGTACTCGCCACCAAGCACCCCCTCCATCGTCTGCGAGGGGAGCTTCGAGAGGACGTGGAAGGTGCCGGTCGGTGTCTCGTACTTCGCGGTCCCGGTACTGATGTACCCCTGCCAGAGGACCTGGTCGCCCTGATAGGCCCAGAGATACTGCAGCGTGATGTTGACCAACACCCAGCGCTCGCCGTTCGGGTCGGCGGGAACGCCGCTGACCGTCGCCGCCGGGGGCGGCGTGAAGAGATCCTCGCTGTAGACCGGCAGATCTCCCTGCGCCGTCGGCGTGGTGTCGAGCCGCAGCCGCTCGACCATCATCTTGCCGATGGGGACGATGGTGGGGCTCTCGGCGCCCTTCTGCGAGAGCTTGCCCCGCTCGAAGACCTGATAGGTCACGCCGTCGAGCTTGTACTGCTCGGTGATCGGGTTGCCGAGGTAGCCCGCCTCGCCGGTCGCCTCCCAGAAGGTCTTGAACGCGCCGGCAACGGCGTGCCCCGTCTCGGGAACGTACCGCCAGGTGTCGGAATCGGGGCGAATCTCCTCCGGCGCGAGCGGCTCCCAGGCCCGCGCGGTCAGCGCGGCCTCGTTGGCGGCGGCGCTGCCGGTGCCGGAGACGCGCGGCAGGACGAATGGGCGCATCTGCTCGCCGAGGTCGCCGAAGTGGACGACGACGCCATCCGGATCGTCAGGGTGATATTCGAACCGGCCAAAGTCGTAGTACTGAACGACGTAGCCATTCTCCTGGAACTCCGGCGTGATCGGGTTCCCCCACGATTCGACGCCGCCCCAGTTCCGCCAGGCATCGAGGAAGACGCCGTCGATACTCTGCTTCGTCTCGGGAATGTAGACCGTGCGCGGCGGGCTCCAGTTCTGGAAGCCGGGCGGCGGCCCCGACGGGGGCGGCGCCAGCCACGGCGTCGTCACCAGCTCCGGCGTGTCGTCGACCGGGGCGGCCTCGGCCGTGGCGCCGGCATCGGCGGTGGCGGCTGAATCGGCCGGGGCGTTCATCGGCACGAGCTGGCCGTTCTCGTCCCACGTCATCGCCAAGCCGGTGGCCGGGTCGATCAGGTTGCCGTTCGCGTCGTAGTAGAGCCCGCGAGCGGCATCGATCGGGGAGCCGTCGGCGCCGATCGCCAGCGGCGTGCCCGTGTTGGGATCGATCAGGTTGCCGTTGGCATCGTACGTCGGCGCGGCGTCGGCCGGGGCCGGGTCGACCCAGCCGCCATCACTGGTCGTGGCGCCATCGGCGGGACCATTCCAGGCGTCATTGATCGCCTGGTCGACCGCATTGCCGACGTTGGTCCATTGCCCGCCCGTGCCGGGGTCAACCCACTCCCCTTGTGAGACATCGCCCTGATCCTGCGCATAGGCGGGGTGCGGCAGCGCCGCCGCGCCCAACGACCCGAGCAGGGTCGAGCCCGCTACCAGCAGGGCCAGGAACGTCGCGCCACGTGACGAGCGCCTTCGACCACGCATGACCATCGTCGCGTCCCTCTCATCGCGAACGGCATCTCGATGACAGCCGACCCGGGACCCAACTCCCAGGCTGGCTGCATGGCTTGTCGGAGCGTCTCCGGGCGGGCAGGGACGCGGATAGCGGAGATTCTTCCAGACTCAGAGTCTACCCAAGTCGCCCGGATCCCGCAATGGTCTGTGACAGTACGTACACGGAACGGCCGATGTTGCGACGGAATCTGCCGCATCACCGAGGGTTTCCGTGCCGGCGCGGCACAACGACTTAACGATGCAGCAGCATTGACGTAGGGGGTAGAGGGAAACGGGAGGAGGCGCGGCGACCGCTAATGTGCGCCATAGCCCGGCTCGCCCGGGCGGCGCGGGGCGTACCAGCCGAGGCGGTAGGTGTAGCCGCCGGCCGGCAGCGGCTTGCGCCCGACCGTCTTGAAGCCGACCCGCTCGAACCAGCCCTTCAGCCCCTCGCCGGTGACGACCGTCATCGGCCGTCGCCCACAGTGGCGCAGCGCGTCCATGAGCGCCGAGCGGCCGAAGCGCTCTCCTCGGCGGGCGGGGGCAACCGCCAGCCACGGCATCTCGAAGCTCATGCCGACCTTGCGCAGGCCGTAGACGGCGACGAGCGCGCCATCCTCTACCCAACCGTGGAGCTCCCCTTCCGGCTCCGCCCGCAGGGCGGCGATCGCCTCGCGCGCGGCGTCAATCGAGCCGAGGGCGGGACAGTCGGCGAGGAGGGTGGCCGCCCGCGCGTCGTACGCGGGCGGCAACGGGGTCCAGCCAGGGGCGGCGGCGGTCTCCGCCACCTAGAGTGACTCCAGCAGCTTCGTGAAAGGCTCCGGGTCGCTGTAGGGGCCGATCAGCGCCAGGCTGAGGCGCTCGGGGCGGAAGAGCTCCTGCGCCAACTCCTGCACCTCCTCGGCGGTGACGGCCTCGATCTTCGCCATCACCTCTTCCGGCGTCTTGATCTCGCCGTAGGTCGCCTCCTGCGAGCCGATCCAGGCGGCCACCGAGCGGCTATCCTCGAAGCCCATCAGGAG
>JADYYO010000326.1 GCA_020853615.1 Thermomicrobiales bacterium | reverse complement strand
CTCGCCGACTTCGTCATCGATGACGACCGCGACCGGCAGGTCGACGCCGATGGTGGCGGCGAGCGCGGCCGCGAGCGCCGGCAGGAGGCGGGCGACGATGCGATCGCGGGCGACGGCATTCGGCGCGCCGACGAGGAGTGTCTCGCCGTCGCGGCCGCTCAGCCCGGCGGGACGCAGCCACGTCTCCAGATCGGCCCGGCCGACCTCGCCCCGCCGCTCGATCTCGGCCAGTGCCGCCGCCCAGACCTGCCGGTTGGAGAGTCCGACCTCGTCGATCGCGAAGAGGGGCGGCAGCGGCAGGGGCGGGAGTTCCGGCGCGGACGCGGCGGCCGGGGCTCTGCGGCGAGGCCGGGAAGGCGGTCCACCGCCCGGGGGATCGGGCCGGGGAGAGTCATCGGTCGCGGCCGGGAACCCCTCCCGCTCCCAACGCAGCAGGATCTCGCGCAGGCGGCGCGGCGCGACGAAGGCGCTCCCCGCCTCGACCGCCTCCCAGACCGCCGCCTCCAGCCAGCCCCAGCCGGAGCCGGGGAGCTCTTCGCCCGGCCGCTCCTGCCGCCTGGCGGCCGCGACCGGCTCGAGGCGGGCGGCGAGGTCGCGCAGCAGCTTCCGCTCGGCTGGCGTTGCGGCCCGGTCGTTCGCGCTCTCGAAGGCGCGCAGCGCGGCGGCCTCGCCGACGGCATCGGCTGGCGGCCGAATGCCCGGGCCGCCTGTCGTTACCCCGGCACCCCTTCCGGTTCGCCGAGTATCGCTCACGACTGTCCCGCCGTCGCCGGTCATCTCGCATTCGGACGAGCTATCCCCTCTCGTAGTGGTTCGTGATTGGTGATACGTCGTGTTGGCTGGAGCAACAGCGGTTGCCCTCCCTTCGTTGGCCGGGCCAACAGCGCTTCGCGTTTTTCGCCGCGAACCTCTGTTGGTCCCGCCAACATCGACCGTCAAACCAGTGTTGATCGCTGCAACAGAGGGTGTATCGGCAGCATCGCTAGCGCCACTATCGCTGTCGAAATCGGCTGTCGCCATTGCCGCTTCGTCACCGTCGGAAGGCGCAAAAAATGGGGCGGCGGCATCAGTCTTGCCCGAATCCTTTTTCGCCGGTGACGATCCCTTCCGTGCGGCGTGGCCGGCGCGGGTGCGGGCCGAGGCGCGGTCCTCCTCGGCGGCGGCGCGGGCGGCCAGCTCCTGCCAGACCGGCGTGCGGCGCACGTCTTCCAGGATGCGGCCCCAGATGTTGTCGGCGTCGATCGGGGCGAAGCGGGGCGAGAAGACGCGCCGCACATAGCGGTAGACGGCCCGTTCGCGCGCGGCGAGCTCGGCGACGCGCAGCACGTCGGGGGTGCTCAGGGTGAAGTCGTCGCCATGATCCTTCACCCGGTAGAAGTTGTGCGGCACCTTCCAGCGCCGCCCCTGAGCATCGGCGCGCAGGACCATCTCCTTGCGAATCTCGATCAGGTCGAGGGCGACCAGAATCTTGTTGATCGTGATCAACTCGGCGCGGTCCTCGCCGTAGAAGTCGGCCTCGCTCTGTTGTGAGGGGAAGGCGTAGCCGCGATGGGGCGACTCCTCCCGCCGGTCCGTCCAGACGGTGTAGGAGTTGAGCAGCCCCACGCCCTTGAGCCCGATCAGGGGTGCGTACTGCGTGACGAGCGCGTTCCAGTGCCAGAACCAGCCGCGCCGGCGCACGTCTTCGCCGCCGCGCGTCGCCTCGGGCACAGCAGTCAGCCGCCCCTCATCCGCCGCGCCGGCATCCGACCGGGAAATACCCCCTCGGGGTTTCCGGGGAGCGGTCACGCCGGCCACTCCCGGGCCGCAATGCATCGGAAGGCACCCGGACGATCCAGGGGCATCACGACATATTGACATGCCTCGCCGGGCATGGGTAGAATCGCGGTGTCGCCTGGGTACAAGCAACCCTCCCTTGGCGGGGACAGCGGCGGCGCATCTGGCGCTTGGTGGGCGCGAACAGGCGGTTTGGCGACGGTCCGTTCGAACCCCGGTCAGCGCGTCAGGTGGTGAACCCGGAAACGGGTTCGGGTCAGATCAGTACCGAACGATCGGGCGAAAGGCTGGCGTTGGCGCGCCGGCCTTTGTCGTGCCCGGGGTTCGGCCGCATCCTCGAATCGCCTCACTCCTTCGTCGCGGCCGGGTCGCGTCCCCGCCGCGTCGTGCATCACGCTGCAACTCAATGGGCCGCTGGCCGGCCAAGGCGGTCGCGGATCTCGCGGATCCCGACCCCCTCTTCGCGCCAGCGCAGAACGGCGCGCAGGGTCTCCAGCTCCGTCTCGTCGAAGAGGAGGTAGCCGCTCCCCGTTCGCGTCGTCGGCTGGATGATCCCCTCGCGCAGGTAGAAGTCCATATGGGTGCGCGGCAACCCGGTCAACGCGCGCAGGTCGCCGGTCATGTACAGCCGGCCGGCCGGCGCGAGGCCGTAGCCGCTTTCCGGGGTTCGCTGTTCGGTCACCACGGGTTCGCCTCCAGGCTGATGCCGGCCTGCGCCGCGTCGGCGCGCTGTCGGCGGCTTGCCGCGAGCGACGGCGAGAGTCGTTCGCGTCGCGGCCGCTCTGCAACTGCATAGTACGGGGCCGGGCACGGGAAGTAAACGATGTGCCAGATCGTCACGCGACGAAGGGGACTTTCGGGCCGGTGTGCCTTCGCTGGCAAAGGGTGAACGAACACTTTGCCTTGATTGACACAGCGGGCAGGGCG
>JADYYO010000325.1 GCA_020853615.1 Thermomicrobiales bacterium | reverse complement strand
CGTGGCCAGGTACTGCACGCTGCCCGCCGCCAGCGTCACCGGCACGGTGATGGCGCCGATCCCGGCGAAGGTCGGCCAGTGCGCCCGGTAGACGCGCCACGTCGCCGCCAGCGCCGGCCAGGCGAGGCGCAGCGCCAGCGCGGCCAGCGCCAGCCCCGCGCCGACGAAGCCGGCGACGAGCAGCGGGTAGGGCTTGGAGAGGGGCAGCAACGACGAGGCGTCTTCCACGATCTCGCAGAAGATGTCGCTCGGGGCGGGGCCGAGGAGCGTGCCCGAGTTGACGCGGATCGAGTCGGCGCGCAGCCCCTCCATCCAGGAGACTGGCTCGGTCCACTGCCGCTTGAAGGCGGGGCCGGTCGGGCCGTCGTAGGCCCACGTCTCCCGCTCGCCCCAGCGACCGGCGAAGGTGACCCAGGCGAAAGGGTCGTCCGGCCCGGAGATCGTCGCGGGGATGAGGCGTACCTCCGGGTCGACGCGCAGGGGCGTGCCGTTGGTGATGTCGCAGCCGAGGCCGGAGCCGTCTTGCCCCCAGCCGAGCCAGAGCCCGGGGCCGTACTGCGAGGCGTGCGAGCCGCGCGAGGCGTAGACGACCGGGTGCGTCCCCTCCCGCTCCAGCTTCGACGCGTCCCAGTCGGCAGTTTCGCCGTCACTGTGCTGGGCGAACGCCACGCGGACCGGCTCCTGCCCCAGCGCCTCCTCGACGCTCTCGGCATCGAAGAGGAGCTGGATCATCTCCCAGTCCCCCGTGCAGGTTGTTGAACTCGTTGAAGGAGTAGAAGAACTTCTATGCGACGGTGGGCGGGGATATGCAGGAGTGGTTCGCACGAGCAGCTTTGGCTTTATGCCTGCAAATCTCACTTGACCCCGTCCACTTCCTCCCGGGCAGTTTCGTCCGGTTCGGGAGGAGTGGGCGCGGCCCTCGCGGTCAAAATGCGGCCGTGGGCACGACGCGCCTCAACCGGCTGACGCCGGTCATCGGCCGTACCCCTCCGGGGCCAACGCTGGCTCGATCGCCGGCGCGCTGCGCTGGTTCGCGCCTTCGTCGCTGAGCAGAGGGCGCCTGGCCACTCGCGAAGCGGTCTCCGATGGGCAGGGGTCAGGCGCTCAGGGGCATCCGGCACCCCATCCCGGTCATCCAGCGGCACTGTGGCGAGGCAGCCCTCCGCACCACGCCGGTTTGCCAGAAGCGCCGGCGGTCCGCGCGAAAGGTCTTATGATCCAGCTCGGGCCGTCGCTACCGCCTCGGCAAACTGACGAGCTCGCGCCTCCAGCGTTTCCCAATCCTCGTTCCGCACAGTCTTGGCATCGACCAGGTTGCTGCCGACCGCGATCGCGGAGGCGCCAGCGCGGATAAAATCGGCGGCGTTGTCAAGATTGACCCCACCTGTCGGAATAAGCTTGACTTGGGGCAGTGGGCCGCGCACATCCTTCAGATAGGATGGGCCTCCGATTGTTGCCGGGAAGACCTTGACGTAGCTCGCCCCAGCCTGCCATGCGGTCAGGATCTCGGTCGGCGTGAACGCGCCGATGACCGTCGGCACCCCATAGCGATTACAGAGGGTGATCGTCTCGACGTTCAGCGTTGGCGTGACGACAAACTCAGCTCCGGAGAGGATCGCGACGCGCGCCGTCTCTGGATCGAGCACCGATCCCGCGCCGACGGCAGCGCTCCCCGGAAGCGCGCCGCGGACTTCTTCGATCACGCGTCCGGCGGTTGGGTTCGTAAAGGTGAACTCCACGCTCTTCACACCGCCGCGGATCAATGCCTCCGTCAAGGGGATGGCCGCAGAGAGATCGTCGAGGCGAACGATGGCGACCAGCCCGTTCTCCGCGATCGTCTCAGCACGAAATCGAGGCATCAGCGTCCTTTCTCAAACCCGTGCAATCAGGGACCGGGAATCCCGGTGCGAATGAGGCGCTAACTGGCGAACCGGGCGCTCAAACCGCCGTCGATTACAAGGGCCGCACCCGTGATGAAACTCGCCTCGTCGGACGCGACGAAGCTGACGACGTTTGCGATTTCAGCGGGTGTCGCCATGCGTCGCAAGGGATGCTGCTCGAGGACGCGCTGCTCGGCTGCCGGACCCTCGGGCTGCAACTGCAGCCATTCGTCTACGAGCTGTGTCCGAGTCCAGCCAGGACAAATGGCATTGACCCTGATCTGCTCGGGACCATAATCGAGGGCAAGGCTGCGGGTCATGCCAACGACGCCGGACTTGGCCGCCGCGTAGGGAAACATACCGTACGTCGTCATGAATGCGTGCAAGGAGGCGATGTTGACAATTGCGCCGCCTCCTCGTTGCCGCAACGTGGGAATGGCATGCTTGGCACAGAGCCAGGCCCCCTTCAGGTCGACGGCGAAGACGCGCTCCCATTCCTCCTCAGTCATCGTCGTAGCGTCGAAGTAGGTGTTGACCCCCGCGTTGTTTACCAGGATATCGAGCCCGCCAAAAGTGGCTATCGTCTCGGCCATGGCACGCTCGACGTCGGCTTCGCGCGTGATGTCGCAACGGAGGAAGAGTACTCCCGCCTCCCGGCCGCCAAGGTCTGCAACCACCTCTTGCCCACGCGGCTCGTCGATGTCGAGAAGCGCGACCCTCGCGCCTTCGGCATGGAATTTCCTGACAATCGCTTCCCCAATCCCCTGCGCCCCGCCCGTCACCACGCCGATCTTGTTCCGCAGTCGCATCACGCTCCCTTTCCTCGCTGGCGTTGAATCATGGTGACGTCTCGCGCCGGGCCCCGTCCGTCCCTGAACATCGCGGGAACTGGCATCAGGCCAAGCGCTCGATCGCGGCCAGCAACCCCTGCAAATACCCCGTCTCGTGCGCGCGCCCCCGGTGGCACCAGAGGGTATCGTCGACAATCCGCGGCGTATGGTCATCGAGGATGAACCCCTTGAAGCCCACCCGCTTCAGGGCCAGCATGACCTCCACCGGATCGTAGTTCCCCTCACCGAGGAAACACTCCTGAAATTTGGGGATGGTTCCCTGCACATCGCGAAAGTGGATGTAGACGATGCGATCGCGAGCGCCGAAATGCTCGATCGTCTCGACCACGCTCTCGCCCGTCTCGGACCAGGAGCCGAGGCAGAGATCGAGGCCATGATGGCGACTCGGCGCAACCTCGAAGGCGCGCTCCAATCCTTCCCGAGTGCCAAATAGGCGGGCAATGCCGCCCAGCATGGGAACCGGCGGATCGTCCGGATGAAGCGCCAGCGTAACGCCGGCCTCTTCGGCGACCGGCATGACCGCCCGGATGAAGTACTCGTAGTTGGCCCACATCTCGCTCGCATCAATGACCCGGCCGTGCGTCAACGGGGCGTGCTCCACCAGGGCCATGTCGAACGCCGTGCATTCGGCGCCGCCCCGCCCCGGGGTGGAAAACGACGTTCTCCAAACGAGATTGGGCATCCAGTGGTAGCCCAGAATCGGGATCCCTGCCGCGCCGAGATGCCGAATCGTGCTCCGGTAGTTCTCGATCTGCTCGTCTCGTCCGGGCAGTCCGAGCATCGCCTTGTCGTAGAAATCGACCGGAACATTCTCGATCGCCTCGAGTCGCAGTCCATAGTTCTCGCAGCGAGTGCGAAGCTCGACCAGGTCGAGATACTCCCACCGCTTCCGTGCGTGCGGGATGTCCATGTACTCCCAGCGCCTGGTTGCCGGGAGTTGCGGTGTGTTGAGCACCACCCCGTTGACGCCGATCTGCTTGGCGAACCTCAACCGCTCATCTGAGGCGACCGGAAAATTGCCGATTGCGATCCGCATGCCCTCTTCTGTTGTCGTCATCGCCCCCTCGATCGCTGGCTGGTGGCTAGCGGCCGTGGACTCCTAGTGGGTCTCCCGGCTGCTGCACTCGCGTCCAGCACGCCCCCCTTCCGGCTGCCCCCTTATGGCTTGACAGTCCTGAGGAGGATTGGTACGTTACCTCCAGTCGTATGACATCATACCTCACTACCGAAACGGCAGTGTGCGGATGGAGCGCATGAGATCGAGGGCCCGGCGCCGTGCCGACGTGGTCGTCACCGACATCGCCAGCGACATCATTGTTGGCCGCTATCAGCCAGGAAGCGCGCTGCCGACAGAGCAGGTGCTGGGTGAGCGATTCAACGTCAGCCGCACCGTGGTGCGTGAGGCGCTCGCTCGCCTCGCCGGCTGTGGCCTCATCGAGGTGCGGCATGGTTTGGGTTCGGTGGTGCTGGAGCGCGCGCACTGGCGAGAGATCGACCCGGATCTCCTCCAGATCCGCACCGAGGCCGGCCTCATCAACGATCTCCTGCCCGATCTGTTCGATATCAGGCGGATGGTCGAGCTCGAAGTTGCGGACCGGGCTGCCCGGCAGCGCACGCCCGAAGACTTGGCGATTCTCGCTGCCATCATGGAGACCCAGCGGCAAAGTATGGGCGATCCCGAGGCCTACAACGCCGCCGACATCGCCTTTCACGATGCCCTGATCGGCGCCAGCGGCAATCAGCTCTTGCGCGTCCTGATCGCGCCGATCAGCCAGGTCTGGCGGATCGGCTCCATGGTCACCATGCGCCGTGACCCTGATGTCGTGAACTACTCCATGCAGGGGCACGAGGAGATCTTCGCAGCAGTCTCCGCTGGCGATGCCGCGGCCGCGCGGGCCGCAATGGGTCGCCACCTCGATCGCTTCGAGCAGCGGCTGGCGATTGCCCTGCAACTCGGGAATACGCTCGGTGGCTCCGCGGAGGCGACGCGGCTAGGGCGCCTGGCGGAACTGGCAAATGACCAGGCACGGTGAGGCGG
>JADYYO010000324.1 GCA_020853615.1 Thermomicrobiales bacterium | reverse complement strand
CCGCTGGTCACGGTCTACTCGCGGATGACGGTTGGCGAGGACCGGGGGCCGAGAACCGCCGTGTCCGTGCAACCCACGTGCTCGTAGCATCGGGAGCGTGCCGCTGCCAGCGCCCGCGGATGTCGCTGTCGTTATCAGCCCGAATCGGCCCGGGCCGCGCCGACCATGTAGCGGAGCATCGGCCGGTTGAGCGGACCGAGGTGGTAGCGGTCGACCGTCCCATCCGGCCGGATCACGACCGTCGCCGGGTACGCCTCCGGAATGCCGAACGCCGCCTGGATGGGGCCGACGCCCGGGGCGTCCGTCTCCGTGTCGCGGCCGATGGGGTAGGAGTACTTTCCGTCGCGCACGAACGCCTCGGCATCCTCGCCGCGGTCAGTGCGCACGCCGACGCCGATGATCTCCGTCGCCTCGCCGCTGCGTTGCGCCTCGTCCCAGTAGGCCTGCAACTCGGGCATCTCCTGCCGGCATGGGGTGCACCAGGAGGCCCAGAAGTTGAGCACGACGACCTTCCCGCGCAAGTCGCTCAGGCGGAGCGGCGTCCCATCCAGGAGCGTCAGCGAGACGTCGGGCGCCTGCTCGTCAGTCAGGCTCCCTGGCGTGGCGCCGTCCGGCGTGCCGTCGCGCTGCACCCACCAGATGGCGACGATCGCGCCAAGGAGGAGGAGCCCGAGCAGGAGGGGCGTGAAGCGCCCCATCCGCCCGTAGCCGATGCGGCCATGGTCGGTCGCCTGGTCGTCCGGCTCGTCGGGGAGGGAGGGCGCCTCGGGGAGGGGCGTAGGAGGGCGCACGTCAGGCATCGCGGGGACCTATGGCAGGCTCGCCACGGCGTCGTCGACCTTCTGCCAGAGGGTCTCATCGCCACCGATGACGAGGATGGCGACATCGCGGCCGCGAACGAGGTGGCGCTGGCCCGACGGGACGCGCGTTCCCTCCAGCCGCGCCGGCACCAGGCTCTCCGGGTCGATATCCGCGAGCGCCTCGCGCGCGTCGGCCTCGCTGTTGAAAAGGAAGACGAACGCGGGAACGTTGTCGATTTCGATCCCCTGCCCCGGGGTGCCCAACTTCGTCGCCGGGATGAAGAGTCCCGGTGGCTGCTTGACGGCGAGGCCCTGCGCTTTCAGCGCCTCGGTCACGTTCACGATCTGCAATGCGCCGGCGGCGGGGGTCGGGATCGGCGCGATGCCGCCGGTGCGGGAGCCCTGCGCGTAGAGAACGATCGCGATGATGGCGAAGATCACGGCGGCGACCGCCAGCAGATTGCTGACCAGGTTTCGCCTGCCTCTCGCTGCCGGCTGCTCCGCGTCCTGTCGTTCCACTGCCACTCCGTTTCCGCTCGACGCCACGGAGATGGTACGCCGCGCGGGGCATCCCGCGCAGGCGGCGAGCCGTCAGCCGCTCGCGTCGTCGCTCCACTCGGGGTGGAACCCGGCGTCGCGCAGCGCCGCCACGAGCGCTTCTTCCCCCTGGGACACAGCGTCTGCACCGTCGGGGAGGTGGAGCAGAAGGTCACGATCGCCGACGGATTCGCTCTGCCAGCCGGCGCGCTGGAGAACGCGCGCGAGGGGTGCCCTCTGGGCCTCTTCTTCCAACCGGATCAGCAGCGCCCGGCTCAGGCGCAGTTGCAGATGGCGGCGCGACCAGGCGGCGATCTTCTCCGCGAGCGGTTCGGGGAGCGGTTGCTGGCTGCCCCGCTCCAGGAACCGGGTGATCTGGCTGGGCGTCGTCCCGGCTGCCAGCGCGCCGGCGATCGACCGCTCGGTCACCCGATAGTGGCTCTCCGCGCCGAGATCGACCGGCTCCGCAAATGCCGTGAGCGCCCAGACTCGCTCCGGCGAGGCGAAACGCAACGCCACTTCGCCTGCCGCGTCGATCCCGAGCGCCGCTTCGTCCGGCTCCGCATCCGGCGCGGGGGAGATCGGCGGGGGCGCGGCGAGCCTTGCTCCGATCTCCGTCAGGCGCACCACGCGCGGCTGCCCTGATGGCGCCAGCGTTTCGACGATTCCGAACCAGGCGAACGCGCCGCCGAGCTCCAGCGCGACGACATCGCTCAGCGCCGCGCGGCGGGCCTCCTCCTCGTCGACGCCCGCGCCGACCTCACCGCCCATGCGGGCTGTCGCGGCCATGAACGACGGACCAAGGAGCGCCGGATTGCTCGCGGCGATGCGCGCGGCGAGACTATCGAGCGTGACCCATGCGCCGGGAGCAAGCCCGATGCCGGGATCGGCGAGGGCTGTCAGGAGCCGAAGCCGCATCCCGCGCCAGTCGGCGCCACGAACCTCGACGACGCCGGCGGGCTCGCCTTCGATCCACTCCGGCAGCTGCAGCCAGCGCTCGCGCAGGCGCGCCATCTGCGCCGCAAACGACTCGCCACGCCAGGCTCGGGCGCGCCTCCCGGCAATCAGGCGGGGCGGCTTCGCCTCCTCCGCCACAGCCAGCACCCCCTCCGCCAGGCCGAGCGCCCGCAGCAGCTCCAGATACCCGACCGGCGTCCCTTCGGCCTCTCCCGCCCAGAAGCGATGCGCCGCGACCCGGGAGAGCCAGCGAGGCGGTGGCTCGCCCACGGGCCAGGCCGGCGCGCGCGGGTCCGCGATCAGCCGCAGGAGGGTGAGGAGATCCCAGGCCAGCGCGTCGGGGTGGCGCCAGGAGGGCGCCTCGTACGGCGCGAGATCGACCTCGACGAGAGGCGGGAGATCGACCACCGGGGCCGCGCCCGGGGCGCGAATCTCCGCCGGGACGAAGAGCCAGCGCGAGCCATCGGGCCGATAGGTGTGCCAGACGAGCAGCGCCCCTTCCAGCTCGGCCAGCGCCTCACGCAGCCGGGCGATATCGCGCGCCTCCGCTCCAGCGAGTCCGGCCCGTCGCGCCGCCTCGGCGAGGGGCACCGGCTCCTCGGCCTCCCACGCCACCTTCCAGATGGCGGCGGCATGGCGGCTCCGGGTGCGCGCCGCGCGCTCGATCCGCACCCGGTCGTTGACCAGCCGCAGCAGGCGGCTCACCACATCCTGGCGACGCGCCACCCCCGGGACGGCGCGCATCCCCCAGATGCGGCCCGCCTCCTCGACCTCGGCATCGTCGAGCAGTTCGATCAGGACTCGCAGCGGAGCGGTCGTCAGGTCGCCGGCCGCCATCTCGTCCTGCACGCGGCGGATGTTGAGCGCAATCTCGCGCGGCAGGATCAGCCGCGGCGCCGCCCCGATCGGCAGCGGCTCGTCGTCGCCCTCGCGGGCGAGGATGCCCATTCTGTAGAGCCGAAGCGCGACCTCGCGCACGCGCGCCTCGGGCGCGCCGAGGTGCGCCGCCAGGTCGCCGATCGTCGGCGCGGCGTTGGCGTCGGCCGCATCCGCCAGCGTGGCGGCGATCGCGCGCTCCTCCTCGTCGAGGCGCTCCCAGATGTCGCGCATCGTCCGGGCGTCGGTCATCGCGCGGTAGAGGGCGCCGACGACGTCCCCCTTGCTCTCCGCCGCGATCGGCACGCTCCACGCGTCCGCGATGCGAAGCAGCTCCGGCAAGCGGCGGGCGTGCAGTCGTCCCAGAAGGTTGCGCATGGGTCGCATACTTCACCGAATCGTCGTGGCGACACGGCAGGTGATCTGGCCCGAGTATATCGGCCCGGCACGAGCGTCCGTCGCGCGGGCGGCGTCGTGCTATACAAGGCGTCCAGCGTTATCGACGGCCGAGTGAGAGGGATGCCCTGTGAGCGCGACGTCGCCCTACCGCGAGCCGGCGCCGGACGTGATCGTCGTCGGTGCCGGGGTGAACGGCTGCTCGATCGCCTGGCGGTTGGCCGAGGCGGGGCGGCGCGTCCTCCTGCTGGAACGGCGCGGCATCTGCGCCGGGGCCTCGGGGCGCAACGGCGGCATCACCGGCGCGGGTTCCGCGATGCACGCCGCCTCCCGCGCCGGGGCCGTGGTCTTCGCCCTGACGACGGCCAACTTCGCGCTCATGCAGCAGCTTCCGGACGAGCTCGGCGGCAACTTCGGCCTGAGCATCACGGGCGCACTCGATATCATCACAACGGAGCAGCAGCTTGCCCATCTCGAGACCGCGACTGCCGCTGAACGGGCAGCGGGCATTGACGTGGAGCTGCTCGACGCGGCCGCCACACGCGAGATCGCGCCGGCGCTTACGCCGGAGATCATCGGCGCGACGTACACCCGGGAGCGGGGCGGGCTCTGGCCCTTCGCCCTCGTCAGCGACATGGCCGATGCCGCTGCCAGGGCCGGGGCGACGATCCGCGTCGGGGCGCGGGTAGAGCGCCTGGCGCGAACCGGCGACCGGATAACCGGTGTCGTCGTTGACGGCGAGACGATCTCGGCCGGGGAGGTCGTGCTGGCGACGAACGCCTGGACGCCGGAATTGCTGCCAGAGATGCCCGCCGGTGCGCTGGTCCCCACGCGGGGCCAGATTCTGGTGACGCAGCCGGTGCCCTCGCTCATCCCCTGCCCCTTCGGCACGAACTTCGACAAGGAGTACGGGCGGCAGGCCGTGAGCGGGCAGGTCATTTGCGGCGGGTTCCGCCGGCTCGATGTCGACGAGGGGCTCGGCACGTACCGCGAGGAGGTGACGCCCCCGGTGCTGGCCGGCATCGCCGGCTGCCTGACTGACCTCTTCCCCGCCCTGCGCGAGCGAGCGCGGGTCGTGCGCGCCTGGGCCGGGATCATGGGCTTCACCGCCGACGGCCTGCCGCTGATCGGCCGCTACGAGCCCGCGCCAGGGCTGACGCTTGCCGCTGGGTTCAACGGGAGCGGCTTCTCGTGGGGGCCGATCGTCGGCACGGTGATCGCCCGCCTCCTGACCGGCCAGGATACCGGCTTCGACCTCGAGCCGCTGCGCCCGGCGCGCTTCCTCGAAGGAGGCGTCTCCTGGGACAACCCCTTCACCGCCGGCGAGAAGAACAATCCGCGAGCGCACCAGACCGAGGCAGTGACAACCTGAACATCACGCGAGGGCCAGACCGATGAGCGATGCAGCATCCCCGCCCCTCGAAACCGGATGGTTCCCGACAACCCCCGTCGACGATACCTACCTGCGCCGCTACCTGCTCAACTGGGCCGGGTTCTGCGCGGCAAGCGCCAGGTCGCTCGGCGGCGACAGCCGTGACCTGCCAGAAGCAAGCCTCGCCGATGCGAGCGATTCGCGCCCTTCACCAACTGCGTCACGCTTTTACAACCGCTTGCACCCGAACGCCTCGACGTGACGATGGCGGCGATCGCCGCCTTCCACGCCGTCGCCGATGGGGCACTCACGGGCGAGGCCATG
>JADYYO010000323.1 GCA_020853615.1 Thermomicrobiales bacterium | reverse complement strand
GCGCCCGCGCCGAACTCCAGGAAGAAGGGCGGCTCCTGGACGTAGGTGGAGTCAGCCCGCCAGTCGTAGACGTCGCCGGAGGGGACGTCGAGGCCCTGCCAGCGCTCGTCGCCGGTGAAGACCGTCGCGTACTCCTCCCGGAACATGGCGGGGTCGACGCCCGTCTCGATCGCCTCGTGGACCTCCTCCAGCGTCGGCCAGATGTCCCGCAGGTAGACCGGATCGCCGTTCGGATCGCACCCGATCGGCTCGCTCTCGAGGTCGAGATCGACGCTCCCCGCGAGCGCATAGGCGACGACCAGGGGCGGCGAGGCGAGGAAGGAGGCACGCACCTGCGGGTGGATACGCCCCTCGAAGTTCCGATTGCCGGAGAGGACCGCCGAGACGACCAGCTCGTTCTCTTCGACCGCCTTCGCCACCGGCTCCGGGAGCGGACCGGAGTTGCCGATGCAGGTAGTGCAGCCGTAGCCGACGACGTGGAACCCGAGCGCCTCCAGGTAGGGGAGCAGGCCCGAGCGGATGAGGTAGCGCGTGACCACCTGCGACCCGGGCGCCAGGCTCGTCTTGACGTGGCCCGGCACGTCGAGCCCGCGCTCGACCGCCTTCTTCGCCAGGAGGCCGGCGCCGAGCATTACCGAGGGGTTCGACGTGTTCGTGCAGGAGGTGATCGCCGCGATGACGACGGCGCCGTTGTCGATCTTCTCCCGCGCGCCATCGATCGCCACCGAGACGCCCCCGTCGTCATTGACGAACCGCGCCCCGCCGTTGCCCGTGAAGGCGTGGGGGTAGGTCTCGCGCAGGGCGCCGCGCACGGCCGGCAGCGGCAGGCGGTCCTGCGGCCGGCGCGGGCCGGCCACGCTCGGCGTGACGTCGGCGAGATCGAGCTCGACCAGTTCGTTGAAACGCGGTTCTGGCGTCTCGTCAGTGCGGAAGAGGCACTGCGCCTTCGCGTACTGCTCGACCAGCGCGATGCGCTCATCCGAGCGGCCAGTGAGCTTGAGGTACTCGAGGGTCTCGTCGTCGATCGGGAAGAGGGCAGCCGTGGCGCCGTACTCGGGCGCCATGTTGGCGATCGTGGCGCGGTCGGGGAGCGGCAGGTTGCTCAGCCCCGCGCCACAGAACTCGACGAAGCGGCCGACGACGCCGAGCTTGCGCAGCATCTCGGTCACGGCGAGAACGAGGTCGGTCGCCGTCGACCCCTGCGGCAGCGCCCCGACGAGGCGAACCCCGACGACCTCGGGCTCGAGGAGGTAGAGAGGCTGCCCGAGGAGGACCGCCTCCGCCTCGATGCCGCCGACGCCCCAGCCGAGGACGCCGAGGGCGTTGATCATCGTCGTGTGCGAGTCGGTGCCGACGAGGGTATCGGGGAAGGCGATCGTCTCGGAGCCGACGAGCCGCGTCATGACGACCTGCGCGAGGTACTCGAGGTTGACCTGGTGCACGATGCCGGTGCCGGGCGGAACGACCCGGAAGTTCTGGAACGACTGCTGCGCCCAGCGCAGGAGCTCGTAGCGCTCCCGGTTCCGCTCGTACTCGAAATCGACGTTCCGGGCGAAGGCCAGGGTGCTGCCGAAGCGGTCGACCTGCACCGAATGGTCGATCACCAGATCGGCCGGCACCAGCGGGTTGACGCGGGTCACATCGCCGCCGGCCCGCGCGACGGCATCGCGCATGGCGGCGAGGTCGACGACCGCCGGCACCCCCGTGAAATCCTGCAGGACGACCCGCCCGGGCATGAAGGGGAGCTCCATGTCCGACCCCTGGCCCATCGGCCGCGGCGCCCACTTCGCCAGCGCCGTCACATCGTCGGCGCTGGCAAATTCGCCGCCGGCGTGGCGGAGAACATTCTCCAGCAGAATGCGCACGGTGAATGGCAGCGCATCGAGATCGACCAGGCCCTGCTCGGCGAGCGCCTCGAGCCTGTAGTAGATCACCGTCTCGCCATAGGGGGTGGAGAGGGTCGCGCGCGCCCCAAACGGGTCAATGCTGGTCTGCCGGGGTGTCGGGTCCATGATCCTGCCATCCTCTTTGCGCATCGCGGGGGAAGGAGGAAGCAAGCCGCAAACGGGGAGTCGCCCGGGGCCGCCAGTTTCGCCCGCATCTGGCCAACGCACGTACTATGTGAGAAGTCTAGACGACGAAGCAGATCGCGGCTTCGCCTTCGCTGCGCATGATCGGGCAGGCGAAGCGGGCGCGGCGCGAACAGAGAGCCGGGAGTGCCATGGTCGACCATGCCGTCACGTTCGATTTCCACAATACGCTGGCCAATTGCCCGGCGTGGTTCGACCTGGAGGTGAAGCACCTCGCCTCCGCGTTTCTCGGCTGGTGGGCGGGCGAAGCCGGCCTGTCGCTGCCGGAGGCATCGCTGCGCGAGGCGGATGAGCGGTACCGCCGGCTCCGCCGCGAGATCATGGATCATGGCAACGAACTGACTGCCGAAGAGAGCCTCGAGCAGGTCTTCCGCGCCATGCAGATCGGCGTTCGCGATGATGTCGTCGAGCGCGGCGTCGCGCTCCTGATGCGCGAGACGCTGCAGGGAACGACGCCCATTCCCGGCGCGGTGGAGACGGTGCGCGACCTGGCAGACCGGGGATTGACGCTGGGCGTCATCTCCAGCGCGGTCTACCACCCCTTCCTGGAATGGGCGCTCGAGTCGTTCGGCATCCGGGACGCCTTTCGCGCGATCACCACCTCAGCCAGCGCCGGCTTCTACAAGTCGCGGCCCGAAATCTACTGGCATGCTGCCGAGACGATCGGCGCCGACCCGGCCCGCACCATCCACGTTGGCGATTCGCTTCGCTTCGACGTCGGCGGGGCGAGCAAGGCGGGGATGGGGACGGTCTGGCTACAGCACGACCAGGCGCACCCCACCGACCCGACGATCGTCCCCGACCTGACGCTGCAGACGCTCGTGGGCTCGGCGCCGAGGATCGTCCGGCTTCTCGAGAGCCGGGATGCCCCGCGCGGCGAGGCTTAAGCGGCCGTGACAGAGACCCCCGCGGAGCGATCCGAAGCAGCGTCCGCCATTCGCTTCGACCTCTTCACCCTCTTTCCCGGCATCTTCGCTGGCCCGCTCGACGAGAGCATCCTGCGCCGTGCCCGCGAGCGCGGCCTCGTCGACGTGGCGATCCATGACCTACGCGACTGGACAACCGACCGCCATCGCACCGCTGACGACACGCCGTACGGCGGCGGGGCGGGAATGGTGATGCTGGCCCCGCCGATCGTCGAGGCGGTGGAAGCGACGCTCGGCGAGGAGTTGCGGGGGGCGACGGTCCTGGCGATGTCGGCGGGGGGGCGCACCTTCACGCAGCGGATGGCAGAGCGGCTGGCGGGGATGCGCCGCATCGCCATCGTCTGCGGGCGGTACGAGGGGATCGACACCCGCGCGATCGAACTGCTCGCCGCCGAGGAAGTCTCCATCGGCGACTACGTACTGACCGGCGGCGAGTTGCCGGCGGCGGTCATTGTCGACGCGGTCGCGCGCCTCGTCCCGGGCGTCATCGATGCCGCTTCTGTCGCCGAGGAGTCGCACCAGGGCCAACGCGTCGAGTACCCACACTACACGCGCCCGCGCGTCTATCGCGATCTCGAGGTGCCGGAGGTGCTGTTGAGCGGCCACCACGCCGAGATCGCCCGCTGGCGGGCGGAGCAGGCGCTGCGCCGCACCGCGCGGCTGCGGCCCGATCTGCTCGACTTCGAATCCCTCTCGCCAATGGAACGCGAGATCGTCGCCCGCGAGCGCGAGGCGGCCGAGGATTAGGGCTTTTCCTCCGGGCTCCCGCCGCCAAGCTCTCGCCAGACTCTGAGGCTCCCCAGGTCGCGCTCAGCGACGTGCCGCAAGTAGGCGCCAAGGGCTCCCTCGATCTCGGCGCGCATGGATTCGTCGATCTCGAGCCGGATGGTCGCGCCGAGGCCGCCGCGTTCGAGCGCGCGCAGGTACTTCTGCGCGCCGACGCTGATGACCCGCCCTCCCGCGGCGCGTCCCCGACAGCGGTCGCAGAGGAGGCCACCCAGCGCGATCGCGAAGTGGTGTGGCGCGGGAGGAAGCGGCTCCTGGCATTCGACGCAGCGGTAGAGCTCGGGCCGGAACCCGAGCATCCCGAGCAGCATCACCTCGTAGTGCCGGGTCACATGGAACGGATCGACCCCCTCGTCGAGCAGCCGGAGGGAGCGGAGGAGGAGATCGAAGACCGCGGCATTCTCCTCCCGGTCTTCCGTCAGCCGGTTGAGAATCTCGACCATGTGCGAGGCATGGCCGAAGGCATCGAGATCGGCCCGGATCGCCAGGTGGGCATTCTCGGTCTCCGCTCCGGTGACCACGTCGAGATCGCGGCCCCGCGCGAGCATGACGCGGGTGTGGCTGAAGTATTCGAGGTGCGGCCCGAGCCGGCTCAGCGGCCGGCGCGCCCCCTTGGCGATGGCGCGGAACTTCCCCTGCTGACGGCTGTAGAGCGTCACGATGCGGTCGGCTTCGCCGAAATCCATCCGCGCCAGCACGATCGCCTCGCAGCGGTAGAGGCGATCCGCGCTTCGCGTCGATCCGCCGTCCGTCTCGTTGGCCACGTTCACGCCGGCCCAACTTTCTCATCCACGGCCATGTGCCAGGTCGCTAGCGCGCGGCGCTCGTCCGGCTGAAAGGCGACCAGTCGGCATCGCGGTCAGCGCCTCCGAGCAGCTTCCGCGCGAGCAGGAGCAGCACGATTGCCAGCGCCGTCATCCACGCCTTACCGACGACCTGCCCGGAGAGGAACTCGAGCGAGCCGAAGGCGAGCCAGAGGAAGAGCGCCGAGTCGACGAGGAGCCCGACCGAGTTGGAGAGGGCGACCGCTCCCAACCAGGTCCGCTCCCGCAACGGAGAGTAGACGGCGAGGTCGGCCAACTCGGAGAGGAGGAAGGCGACGCCCGAGGCGAGCGCGAATGCCGGGGAGACGAGCATCGAACAGAGGGCGCCGGCAACGATGGCGGCCAGGACCGGGCCGCGGCCGGCGGCGTCGTGGAGGAGGTCGCGCAACGTGAAGGCGATGCCGGCGAACCAGACTCCGGCCGGGGCGAGGAGGCCGAAGCCAACGGGAACGGCGCCAAAGACGGCGATCGCCCAGTTGGCGGCGAAGATGGTGCCGATGTAGCCGAGCGCAAGGAGCGCGACAGCGAGACGGCGATGCAGGGTCATGGTCTGCTCAGTCCTCGAAACGTCCGGAGCGTCAGCGTGCAAGCTGGCGAACAAGTGTACGAAGCCGTGGCGCGCGGCGTGCTGTCGCGGCGGGTGC
>JADYYO010000322.1 GCA_020853615.1 Thermomicrobiales bacterium | reverse complement strand
TGCCAGGGGCAGGCGAGGATCTCCCCCTCGCGCCCCCACTTCCACTCGCCCGGCGCCGAGGGGAGGGTGGTGCCGCCAACCCGGCCCATGCAGACGGGGGCGAACTCGTGCGGGCAGACGTTGAGGATCGCCACGTATTCGTCGCCGACCCGGAAGACGCCGACCGACTGCCCCTCGATCTCGACGATCTTCCGCTCGCCGGGCGGGATTTCGGCGACCTCGGCCACGGCGTGCCACTGCCGCTCCGGGCTCTTCCTGGCAGTCTCAGGCACGGGCGCCCTCCGCGGCCACGCCCTCCAGGGCGGGTTTCGTGGCGGGCAGCTTGTAGAGCTCGCGCGCCGTCTCGCTCAGCACCCGCTGCCGCAGCGACTCGGGCAGCGAGCGGCCGGCGAAGTCGGGCGTGTCGCCATCCCAGTGCGGATAGTCGGTCGAGAACATCAGCATCCGCTCGGCGGGGAACATGCTCAGGATTTGGTGGAGGTGCTCCTTCTTGTACGGCTCCTCGATTGGCTGCGTGCTGAGGAGGATGTGATCGGCCGCGATCTCGCTCGGCAGCCGGTCGACCCAGGGGACCGTCTGGCGCAGCGCCTTCCAGTTCTTGTCGAGCCGCCAGAGGAGGGGCGGCAGCCAGGAGACGCCGCCTTCGAGGAGGACGAACCGGAGCGTCGGGAACTTCTGGAAGACCCCCTCCGAGATGAGGCTGATCGCGTGAGTGACGTAGAGGGCGCTCAGGCCGGTGTGCCACTCGAAGTAGCTCGTGGGGTAGCCGGCGGCCGTAGTGGGGCCGGTGATGCCCGCGCCGGGCGGGCTGGGGTGGAGCGCGACCGGGAGGTCGTGCTCGACCGCGGCGGCGTAGATCGGGTGGTAGTAGCGCTGGCCGTACGGCTTCTGCGCCCCGCCCGGCATCAGGATCTGCGCCACGCCCGGGTGGTCGCCGAGGCGGTGGATCTCGCGCACCGCGAGGTCGATGTCGACTGGGGAGACGACGAGGGAGAGGCGCAGGCGGGGGTCGGCCTCGACCCAGTCGTGGATGAGAACATCGTTCATGGCCGAGACCATCGCCGCGCCGTAGTCGGGCTCGGGGCTGAGGGCCATCCCGATGTAGTCGTTGTTCATGATGCCGTATTCGATGTTGTACTCATCGAGGAGGTAGCGGCCGAGATGCGGTGCGCTGGTGTAGATCCAGGTGCCGTCTGGCGCCTTGGCGTCGGGTCGGCGCAGCCCGTGCGGGTTCCAGAAGCCGAAGCCGCCGGGACCCTGATTCCCCTCGGCGAAGCGGCGGCGAAAGGGTTTCGGCAGGTAGTCGAGCACGCGCTCGAGGGGAAAGAGGGGATGGATATCGCTATCGATGACTGGCCAGGCATGCTCATTCGGGCTGATCCGATTCCACCCGATCGACCCGTTCGCCACGGACACCGCGCTTCTCCTTGTTCATCCTGCGGACGCGGCAGCAGGCATCTGTCCGGCTGCCGGCTCCCGTCATCATAGCAATGCCGGCCGAGGCGTGTCGCCGATCGTAAGGCGGCCGAACGCCGCGCCGGAGTTGACAGAATGCCGGTGACGCGGGCGACGAAGCCGTGACCACTTGGCATGCGTGATGCGTGCGCTCGCTTCTTGGGTTGCGACCGTGCGCCCGCGGCGGAAAACGCGAGTGGATCCAGGAGGGTGCGATGAAGTCCTACCGTCCGATACCGATAATCGTCCTGACGTTGTTCATGGCGATTGTCCCCTTCGTGCCGGCGCTGGCGCAGGACGCCACGCCGGCCGCCGGATCGGCCCAATCGCCGACCGAGGGGCCGGTGATGACGCTCTTTCCGGCCGCGTACTACCCCGACAAGGAGACCGCGACCGCCAGCCCAGGCGGACACCTGCCGAGCAACGCCAAGATCGAGCTGGTGAAGGTCGCCGGCGGCCTGCTCGACCCGATCAACGTGGCCAGCCCCGATGATGGCACTGGCCGCCTCTTCGTCGTCGAGCGCATGGGCACCATCCGCGTCATCGACAAGGATGGCAAGCTCCTCGACAAGCCGTTCCTCGACATCACCCCGACGGTGCAGAGCCAGTTTCTCGAGGCCGGTCTGCTCGACCTCGCCTTCGACCCGAACTTCAAGGAGAATGGCTACTTCTACATCGACTACAACGACATCCTCTACAACGGCGACGTCTTCCTGATGCGCTACAAGGTTTCTGCTGACGACCCGAACGTGGCCGACCCGACCAGCGGCGAGGTCATCATGTTCCGGGATCAGCAGTATGTGAACCACATCGGCGGCAGCCTCGTCTTCGGCCCCGACGGCTACCTCTACGTCGGCGTCGGCGACGGCGGGCTGGAAGGCGACCCGCTGGAGACCGGCCAGAACATCAACGACATCCAGGGCACGATCCTGCGCATCGACGTTCACCCGAAGGACGGGAAGGCGGGCTATACCGTTCCGGAGGACAATCCGTTCGCCAAGTCGGGCCCGCGCCCGATCGACCTCTTCTCGCTGACGGAGGAGGATTTCGCGCAGTTCCGCACCGAGGCGAAGCCGGAGATCTGGCTCTGGGGCCTGCGCAACCCCTGGCAGTTCAGCTTCGACCGCAAGACCGGCGACATGTGGATCGGTGACGTCGGCCAGAACCTCTACGAGGAGATCGACCTCGTGCCCGGCCACAAGGGCGGGCAGAACCTCGGCTGGCAGATCATGGAGGCGAGCCACTGCTTCCCCGTCTCCATCGACTACTGCGCGAAGACCGGCCTCCTGCCGGTGGCCGAGTACTCCCATGATCTCGGCTGCTCGATCAGCGGCATCGATGTCTACCGCGGCGAGCAGTTCAAGGATCTGGACGGCATCTACTTCGCCGCCGACTGGTGCTCCGGCCGTGTCTGGGGCCTGCAGCGGGATGATGCCGGTGCCTGGCAGATGCAGGAGTTGCTCGACACCAAGCTCTTCATCACGGGGTCGGGCACCGGGGCTGACGGCGAGATCTACGTCACCTCCTGCGTCTGCGGCTACGGCACGCAGTCGCAGCCGGATGGCGCTGTCTGGCGGCTCGTCTCGGCCAGCAACGTGCCGCAGGGCGCGGAGACCGCCGAGCACGAGGCGCCGCAGGAGAATGCCGCGACCCCGGTCGGTGAGGGGAGCCAGGCCACGCCAGCGTCGAGCTAGCCCTCGTCGATACGATATCGCGGCCCACGCCGCGGCAAGTGGGAGCGGGGAGGGCAACCTCCCCGCTCTTTCGTCATTGACGTATGAGAGAGAAGTGATCCATGAAGGCGATTCCCCCCAGAGCCGGGCGCGCCCTCGGCCCGCTGCTGGCGCTCTGCCTTTCGCTTGGCGTGGCGAGCATCGGCATCGCCGCGACGGCGACCCCGGAGGCGACGCCCGCCGCCGCGTGCCAGCGCGCCGCGATGCCAGCTGCCACGCCGGGCGCGGCGACCCCGACGCCTGCCCCGCCGATCGACAAATTGACGGCTGCCGATTTTGCCCTTATTTCCAACAGTGTCACGGTCAGGATGACGCCCAACGGCTTCGAGCCGCGCGCCTTCCAGCACGCGGTCGGGAATGGCGTGGACGCGACTCTGATCAACACCGATACGTGCCCGCACACCTTTACCATCGACAAGCTCGATATCGATGTCACGGTTCCCGCGGGCGAGACCGTCCACGTCTCGATCCCGTCCTCGTTCTATGGCGACTATCCGTTCCACAGCCACGCTCCCGGCGACAACGGTCCGGAGTGGACGGGGCTATTGCGCGTCTACCTGTAGGATTCGGTGCGAACCGCGTTGCCGTGAGGACGCAGTTGGCCCGAAGATGGCCGAGTGTGACGCGACGAGTGGCGAGCATCTTGCTAGAGACCGGGCAATACGATTCCCGGCCGAATGCCGATCGCCGCCGTGATGGTGCATCGCGAGGCAAGAGACGAAGGAGGATCCCGTGAGATCGGTTCGACTCGGTTTGGTGGGGGCGCTCGCCCTCGCGCTCCTCGGGAGCGGTGGCGCGGCAACACTGGCGCAGGGAGAGGTGTCCGCCCCGTTTCAGACGGGCATCTACGCCGGAACGTGCGTCGATCTCGGGAGTGCGTCGGCGGCCGCATACCCGTTGGCCGGCGCCACCTATGCGCAGAGGAATGGCGCGGCGGCGGCGAACGCCACGCCCGGCGCGGCCGGGCAGGCCGGCGCGTCGGTCGGCCCGGAGGATGCCATCCCGGTCGCAACCAGCGTGACGCACATCGACGCCTCGGTCGAGGATCTCACCAACCAGCCGCACGCGCTGGCCGTCTTCTCGCAGCGCGGCGGCGCGGAGCAGGAGGCCGTCGCCTGTGGCCCGATCGGCGGCAGTTTCGACGGCACCGACCTCGTCTTCGGCTTGCTGCCGATGAACGACTCGGGCTACTCCGGCATCGGCTGGCTGAACACCAGCAGCGGCAGCGGCGTGACGGTGACCGTCTTCCTCAACTCGCTCGCGCGGACGGGCCTGGAGATGACGGGGGAGATGCAAGGGGCGATGGAGATGCCCGCAGCAACGCCCGCCGCGTCGCCTGCCATGGAAACCGGGGCCGCCACGGCGACGGCGGCCGCGACCGAGACCGCCGCAACCCCCTCCGCTGCCGAAGCTCAGGCGACGGTGGCCGAAATCGAAGCGGCCGCGCCAGCGGCCGCGGGCGAGGTGGGCACCCCGGCGGCTGAGGCTCCGCCATCGGTGACGGTCGAGTCGGTCGACATCAACTTCGTCCAGCACGAGATCACCATCCCGGCGAACACCGACGTCGTCATCAACCTGCCGAACAACGGCCGGATCATGCACAACTTCTCGATCACCGACCACAAGAACCCGAACGTGCCGAACCTCGGCATCAAAGTCAACATCCAACCGGGGACGACCCAGCACGTGACGGTCAACGCTCCTCCGGGCGACTACTACTACTACTGCAACATCCCGGGCCACGAGGCGGCGGGGATGCACGGCATCATGCACGTCGTCGGGTAAGCCTTCGCGGCCGACACCTGGAACGTGAGGAGCGGCCGGGACGCGAATTCGCGTCCCGGCCGCTATTTCTGCTTCCGGGAGACGCCCGGGCGCCGTCCCGTGCGGGTTCCTACGCCGAAATCTCGTCCCCCGCTGCGCGCTCGCGCTCCTCGGGCGATTGCGGGAAGCCGTGCGGGCGGTGGAGATCCGCCGGGTTGGGCACGGGCTCGCCGTCGGGAAAGGCGACGCCGTCAGGGTCGGCGTTCGGCAGCCCTGCCCGCGTGATCGCATTGGCGCCCGAGCCGGCCGTCCAGCGCGCGGACTCGGCGCCGGTTGCGTTCTCGCCCCCCGCGGTCGTGTCGCCCTCCTCGCCGAAGGGGATGCCTGGTTCGTCGCGGCTCATGCGCTCCTCCCTTTCGTGGATGACAACGATGGGATGCCGCCCGCGGACGGTGGTGCTGGTGGCGGAAGCAGCGGCGTCTCCATCGTGGAATCCGTTGCATGAGTGGTGCCATCCCGGCGGCGCTTCTGCCACGCAGCCGAGAACGGGCCGTGCTGCTCCCATCATGATGGGAGCACGCGGTAAAGCTGGGCCGATTGGCGAGTCGTTATGTCTTCAGTGAAGTGCTACGTGGCGCGCTCAACGTCGCGGTACGAATGCAGATGGTCGAGCGCAACGCGGCCGCGCTGGCGGTGCCGCCGCGACAGGAGAAGACCGAGCGGCGCACCCTCAACCCGGACGAAGCGCGGCAGCTCCTGGCCGTGACGGAGGATGATCGTCTGGCCGCGCTCTATCGGTTGGCGCTCACGCTTGGCATGCGCCAAGCGGAAATCCTCGGCTTGCGATGGTCCGATGTCGATCTCGATACCGGCGTCTTGCGCGTGCGCCAGACCTTGCAGCGCATCGGCGGCGAGACGATCACGAAGGAGCCAAAGACAAGCCGCGGTCGGCGCCCACTCGCGCTATCGCCCTCGCTGGTCGCCGCGTTGGTTGCACACAAGGACCGGCAGGCATTCGAGCGCGCCAAGGCCGGCGACCGCTGGCGCGAAAGCGAGCTCGTCTTTACGTCCACGACCGGAACGGCGCGCGATGCGCGCAACCTGACGCGGGAGTTCAAGCGGCATCTCGCCGCCGCTGGTTTGCCGGCAGAGCTTCGCTTTTACGACTTGCGGCACGCTGCCGCATCGCTCCTGATCGCCGATGGTGTGCCGATCACGACGGTTTCCGCCATGCTCGGACATGCGCTGACCTCCACCACGCTCAACAAATACGCGCACGTCTTGCCGGGTGCGGAACGGCTCACGGCCGACGCGATAGCGCGTCTCTTGAGGTAAGCCGGGGCGCGCTGGGGTAAAGCACCAGGAAGCGGCACGCCGCGCGACGTGCCGCTCCAATATTCCGCGTGACTCCGCCAATTTTCCGGGAGCCGACGAGGAGGCTCGAACTCCTAACCGGCTGTTTGCAAATCCGACGGAACCGTGTCCATCGAAGTCACCGGAGTCGTTCCTGTCCGCTTTCATGCGGAAATGCGTC
>JADYYO010000321.1 GCA_020853615.1 Thermomicrobiales bacterium | reverse complement strand
TGGAGCGGGTCGGCGATCGACGAGGCGCCGGTGGCGAGCGCCTCCCCCCATGGCTCCACCCGTTCGCTGCCCGCCGCGAACGCCGCGGCGATCGGTGCGCAGCCGGCCGCCTGCACCGCGACCATCCTCGGCATCTCTCCGGCGAGGAGGCCGAGTTCGCGCAATTCGGCGAAGCCCTTGGCGACTGCCGCCAGCAGCGGCCCGGCGCCGACCGGGACGAAGACCCAATCGGGCGCGCGGCCGCCAAGCTGCTCGAAGATCTCGAAGGCGATCGTCTTGTCCCCCTCGAGCATGAAGGGGTTGATATAGGTCGTGGTCAGGTTGGCCCAGCCCGAGCGCTCCGCGCCGTCGCGCGCGAGGGCGTAAGCGTCGCTGTAGCTGCCCCGCACGCGGACCACCCGGCCCCCCGTGGCCACGATCTGCGCCAGCTTGGCGGCAGGCGCCGTGTGCGGCACGACGCAAATCGCCGGCAGCCCCGCCCGCGCCGCATATGCCGCGACCGAGACCGCCGTGTTGCCGGTCGAGGCGCAGATGAGCCCCGCCAGGCCGAATTCGACCGCGACCGTCGTCGCCACGGCGACCGGCCGGTCCTTGAACGACCCGGTCGGGTTGACCGTCTCGTTCTTGAAGAGGAGGCCCGCTCCTCCGAGATGCCGCGCCCGGATCAGCGGTGTGCCGCCCTCGCCCAGACTGACCGGTTCGCCAGCCGGGGAGACAGGGAGCAGCCGGCGATAGCGCCAGATCCCCTCCCCCTCTCCGGTCCAGGTTGTGGCATCCGCGCCCGGCGGGGGGAGGACCGTCAGCGATTCGCCGCACGCCGGGCAGGCGTAGATGTTGGCGAGACCGTCTCGCCAGTCGCACCGCGAGCAAGCGATCTCTGCCCTCGTCTCCGTTGCCGCCATCACGCTGTCACCATCTCGCTCACTTGCCTGAACCCGCCGTAAGCCCACGCACGAAGTAGCGGCCGACGAAGGCGAAGAGGATGACCACCGGCGCGGCGGTGGCGATCGCCGCCGCCGCCAGGATGCCCCAGTCGACGTAGTACTGCGCGATGAAGGCCCCGAGCCCGACCGGGAGCGTCTTCCTCGTCTCGTCGATGATGAAGGCCGAGGCGAACATGTACTCGGTCCAGGAGAGGATAAAGGTGTAGATCGCCGTGGCGGCGAGCCCCGGCGCGGTCAGCGGCACGATCATCGTCAGCAAGATGCGCATGCGCCCTGCGCCGTCGAGGGCGGCAGCCTCCTCGATCCCCTCCGGAATGGCGCCGAAGAAGCCGCGCAACAGCCAGACGCAGAAGGGCGCGGCGAAGGTGACGTTGACGATGACCAGGCTGAGGAGATTGTCGATCAGGTTCAGCCGGCCAAAGATCTGGTAGAGCGGGATGAGGAGCAGCACGCCGGGGAAGACGTAGGTGATGAGCAGCAGGCGGAGGAGCGTCTGCCGGCCACGATAGTCGAGGCGATAGACACTGTAGGCGGCCAGCACCGCCAGGATCAGCGAGATGAGGGTGCTGAAGAGCGCGACGACGGCACTGTTGCGCAGGTACGTAAAGTACTGCGCCGCCTGCTGCAGATTCTCGTAGTTGCTCAGCCCCATCTCCGCGAGCGAGAACCGCGGCGAGGGCTGGATGAGGAGCCGGTTCGGCTGAAACGAGGCCAGGAGGATCCAGAGGAAGGGGACGACGACGATGGCGAGGATCCCTACCACCAGCAGCGCGAAGAGGCCGCGCCGAACGCCTCGCGCCATCGCTACAACACCCCGCCTTCGGTCTCACCGGCCGGGACGAAGCGGATGAAGACCACCGAGTAGATCAGCAGGAAGAGCGCGAGCAGCACCGAGATCGTGCTCGCCTCACCGAGCGCGAAGCCGTTGAAGGCGCGGTCGTAGATCAGGACCGGCAGCGTCTCGGTCGCGCTGACCGGTCCCCCCTGCGTCATCAGCCAGATGAGGTCGAAGATGTTGAATGCCCAGAGGGTGCCGATAAGGCCGGTGACGTAGAGGACCGGCTGCAGCAGCGGCAGGGTGATCGAGAAGAAGCGCTTCACCGGCCCCGCGCCATCGATCTGCGCCGCCTGGTAGTACTCCTCCGGGATCGTCTGCAGCCCGGCGAGGATCAGCAGCGCCAGGAAAGGGAACCAGCGCCAGGCGTTGATCAGGACGAGCGTCGGCATGGCCCATTGCGGCGTCCCCAGGAAGTCGATCGGGACGGCCGAGAGGCCGAGATGCGTGATCAGGTAGTTGACGATGCCGAAGGTGGCATTGAGCATCCAGCGCCACATGATCGCGATCACGATCGTCGGCACGATCCAGGAGAGGATGATCCAGGTCCGCGCGAAGCGCTGCCCGCGAAACGCCTGATTGAGCGTCAGCGCCGCGGCGAAGGCGAGGACGATCTGCACCAGCCCGCCGCCGAACGCCCAGACGAGGCTGCGCACGAAGGCTGCGCGAAACTCCGGCTCGGCGACGATGCGGCGATAGTTGTCGAGGCCGATGAAGGCGCCCTCGGTGCCGACGACCCCGATGTCGGTGAAGCTGAGGAAGACCGAGTAGACGAGCGGCAGCGCGATAGTGATGACGAGCCAGAGGATGAGCGGGGCGACGAAGAGGTAGCCGAAGAGCGCGGCCGAGCCGCGATCGCCCCGAATCGCCTCGAGCGGCGTCTGACCGGCGCGTCGGGTTGTCGCTTGCACGAGGCCCCCCTGACCCTCTGGCAGCCCGAGTGGCATTCACCCGGGCTGCCGGACCGGTGCTGGCGAGAAGAATTGCGCGCTACGAGGAGGGCTGCACCGAGGCGGCTGCCGCCTCCATCATCTTCTGACCGGCCGCGACGGCCTCCTCCGGCGTCTGATCCTGCACGATCGCCATCTGGACGACCTGCGCCAGCATGTTTTCAGCCGAAATCTGGCCGATGCCCGGGTTGATCTTGTCGCGGGTGAAGCCGAAGAGGTAGCCGTACTTCGACTGCTCGACCAGGAGGTCGACCGCGTCCGGGTACTTGGCGAGGACCGGCGACTGCCGCCACGCGGGCGAGTCGCCATCCTCCGTCACCGGCAGGAAGAGGCCCGGCTCGGCGAGTAGGAACTCCGCGTAGGTGTCGGGCTGGAAGAGGAACTTGAGGAACTCGCCGGTCGCGTCCCGCTTCGCCTGGTCGTCGGAGAGGAGCATGACGCCGTTCGAGTAGTAGATACTGCCCCGCTCGCCGTCCGGCGGCCACGGGATCGGTGCGGCGCCCAGATCCTCGGCCGGACGGCCCGACTGCTCCTCGAACGGGCCGAGGAATTGTCCCTTCTCGATCGCCATCGCCAGTTGGCCGGTGTTGAGCAGCGCCTGCGGCTCCGCCCAGGTCCACGAGCTGCTGCCGGGAGGCGAGAACTTCGAAAGCTCCTTGTAGAACGCGAGAGTCTTCACGTTGTTCGGCGTGTCGAAGTCGACCTTGCCATCCTCCGCGAAGAGATGCTTCCCCCCGTTCGTGATCATGAAGCTGTAGAACTCCTGATCCGTGTAGAGGTGCTTGCTCGAGGTGATGCCGATGCCGAACTTGCCGTCGGCGGTCAGCTTCTCCGCGTATTCGCGGAGCTGGTCCCAATCCTTCGGCGCGTCGCGGCCGAGGCCGGCCGCCTCGAACATGTCCTTCCGGTACCAAAGGAGCTGCACCATGCCGTAGAGGGGCACCGCCCAGGTGTGATCCTCGTAGCGGTAGGGCTGGACCGCCGGCTCGAGGAACTTGTGGTCGGCCGCGATCGCGTCGACCAGATCCTCGACCGGCTGCACCGCCCCGGTCTGCTTGATGGCGGTCGTGAAGTCGGGGATAGTAAAGAGGAGGTCCGGCTGGCGCCCCGCCTGAATCGCGGAGGTCGCCTTCTGATAGATATCCTCCCAGTTCTGGACCTGCTGCTTGACCTCGATGCCATCCTGCGAGGCGTTGAAGGCGTCGAGCACCTTCTGGAACTGCTGCACCCGGTTCGGCGGCTGCTCCATGTGCCAGAGGACGAGCTGCACCTTCTCCTGCGCCATGGTGCGGGCCGCGCGCAGCATCGGGGCCGCCATCGCCAGCGCCGCCGCCCCCTGCAGCACCCGTCGGCGCGAATGGCCGGTGGCGAGGCTCTTCGTCATCTGCTGGTCGGTGCCCATCGAGACGTCTCCTTCTCGTCGCGCGCGAACGATCGATATCGCGACAGGCGGACCGCGTCAGGCTGAGGCACGAGCGGACTCGGGGGCGGAACGTGAGAGGCGGCGACCGAGTGCTTTCGCCCGCTGGCTCAGGAAGACACCGTCGGCAGCGTCGCGCCGGTCAGTCTGCCAAAGTCCCCTGAATTGCGCAATCGGCAATGCGCGCCGGATGAGGTTGGCGCCGGTGCTGCACCCTCGGGATCGGGTTGCAGGCGACTGGGCACGGCATGCCGTGCCCCTACTGGCCGACGTGCCGTTTCGCGCGCTCGAGGTTCGCCGCGGTCTCACGCAGGGCATCCATGACCTGGTTGAGGCCATCCTGCACCGCCTCCTCGACCTGCGCGATCTGCTTCAGCGCATATTCGTCAATCTGCCCCATCGAGCGGCGCTGCTCCTGCTCGACGTGGCGGAGCATCTCCTCACTCCGCTGCCGCGCCTCGTTCAGCAACCCCTGCTGCGAGATGATGTACTCGGCCTGGTTGCGGGCGGTATCGAGGATCTTGGCGGCCTCCTGCTGCGCCGCCGTGATGATGTCCGACCGCTCTTCGACCACGCGCTGCGCCTGCCGGATCTCGCGCGGCACTGCCGCCCGGATCTCGTCGAGCAGCCCGAGGAACTCCTCTTCCTCGACCATCACCCGGCCACCGAAGGGGAGGCGCCGGCCGACGCCGACGAGCTCCTCGAGGCGGTCGAGCAGGACGAGCACGTCGTCCGGCTCATCGTCGGGCGCATCGAGCAGGTACCTGGCGGAATCGTCCTCGTCGCTCATCGTCCGTGCTCCAATCGATCGGACATCAAGCCGCGAACGGCGAGCTTCTCGCGCAGGGCCTCGGCAACCGGCCACGGCACCAGGCCGTCGATATCGCCTCCGAGCGCGGCCACCTCGCGGATCAGGCTCGAGCTGATGAACGAGTGCCCGGAGGAGGTCATCAGGCAGACCACCTCGATGCCGGGCGCCAGATGGGCATTCATGTGGGCGAGCTTGAACTCGTACTCGAAATCGGAGACCGCGCGCAGGCCGCGGACGATGACCCCGGCATCCTGGGAACGAGCGTAATCTACGGTCAGGCCGGAAAAGCTGTCAACGCGGATATTCCCCTCCGGCGCCTGATCGAGCACCTGCCGCGCGAGCGACATCCGCTCGTCCGGCGTGAAGAGGGCGCCCGGTTTCTCCTGCCCCTGATAGACGGCCACGATCACCTCGTCGAAGAGGCGTGCGGCCCGCCGCGCCACGTCGACGTGGCCGAGGGTGATCGGATCGAAGCTCCCTGGATAGATCGCGCGTCGCGGGTTCATGCCCCTCCCACACCCGGCTCGCCGGGCGCCTCGTCCCCCACTGCCTCATAGACCGAGAAGCAGCTATCGCCGTGACAGCGCTCGCGCCAGCGCCGTAGCCGCCCCGCCTGCTCCGGCAAATCGACGCGCGGCGAATGGCCGATCGCCAGCACCGTCGCCGATTCTACCAATGGCGATCGGCCGACCCGCTCCAGCATCGGCATGAGATCGGGATCGGCGTAAGGGGGATCCATGACGATCAGGTCGTAGGGCCGCGTCTCGGGGTTGCGCTCGGCACGGGCGAGGAAGGTGGCCACCGGCTCCTGATAGACATGGCTGACGTCGGTGTAGCGGGTGTGCGCGAGGTTGGCGCGGACGACCGCCGCGGCAGCCGCGTTCTGCTCGACGAAATCGGCCTCGTCCGCCCAGCGCGAGAGCGCCTCGATGCCGATGCTGCCGGTGCCGGCGTAGAGATCGAGGACCCGCTCCGGCTCGACGCCGAGCGAGGCGAGCATGGAGAAGAGGGCGCCCTTGATCTTGTCGGACATCGGCCGGGTGAAGCTCCCCGCCGGCCCCTTCAACTGGAACCCTCGCCGCTCGCCCGCGATCACCCGCATGCGTCCACCTCCCGCGAGGGATGGTAGCTGACGGGCTATCAGCTATCGGCTATCAGCTATCGGCTCTTGGCTGATAGCTGATAGCTGTTCGCTCACGACTTCCGACCCTCTTCTTCTCGACTCCTCGACTTCTCGACTCGCCACACACACGAACCCGGCCTCGAGGGCCGGGCACGTGCGGGAAGGGGGAAGGGGTGGAACGCGTTGCGCGTTCCTGGGTTTTCGGGGAGGGCGTCGCAATGTAGGGGGACGACGCTCTCTGTGGATGTCTACGTCGCCGCCCGCTGACCGGATTCATGCCTCCGGCTGCCCAGCCCCAGCGCGGCGGGATCGGTCACCACCTCCCCGGTCGCCGCGTCGATCCACTTGCGGCGCAGCCCGTCGTAGTAGTACGGGCTGTCGAGCGGCGGCGTGGCCGCGGCCGGCCGCTCGCGCTGGCTCATGCCGATGCGCCGCGCCTCGGGCAGGAACCAGACGCTGAACTCGGCATCGTCGATATCGTCGAGGACGCGCCCAACGAGCCACCAGCCGCCGCGGCCAGGGCGTGGCGGCAGCGTGATGCCAGTCACCCGCTCGGCGACGGCGCTCGCCGTCAGGCTGGCGTGCGCCGGGTCGGCGCGATGCCGCGCCCGCCGCACGCCGACCGCCTTCACGACCGCCGTCGCGCTCTCATCGATCGTTGGCTGCGAACCCGTCTCGTGCATGATCGGGACCTCCCAGCGGCCGCCCGGCGGCCACGTCGTCTCGCGGTCCCTACCGGTTGGCGCTTCCGCGCTCCGGGACGGATTCGATCATATGTTCTATTCGCGTTGGCGTCAACGAGGGTGATGGGGAGGATAGGGGGATTGGGGATGCCGGGGCGTAGGGGCGACGCCGGCGTCGCCCGGGCCGATCCGCCGCGAACGTCGATGATGGCAACGGCATGGCCGGCATGAACCGCCCGGGAGGGAGCCCGGGCGATGCCGGCGCTGCCCCTACAGCCGATATCCCATCACCCATTACCCAACCCCCATCACCCATCCCACGTCACCGGCAGGCGGGTCAGGCCGCGCAGGAAGGTGGCGTCGCGCCACTCGATCCGGTCGCGCGGGATGGCGGGCGCCAGGCCGGGCAGGCGGGCAAGGAGCGTGGTGAAGGCGATCTGGCCCTCCATGCGGGCCAGCGCCGAGCCGAGGCAGGCATGGATTCCCGTGCCGAACGCCAGGTGTCGGTTCGGCTCGCGCGCGATGTCGAAGCGGTCGGGGTCGGGGAAGCGCGATTCGTCGCGGTTGGCGGAAGCGAGCAGCGCCATCACCTGATCGCCCCGCTGCATCTGCACCCCGCCGAACACGGCGTCCTCTCGCGCCCAGCGCGTCAGGCTCATCTCGACCGGCCCATAGAAGCGGAGCATCTCCTCGACCGCGCTCCTGACCAGATCCGGATTCGCGCGCAGCCGCGCGTACTCCTCAGGATGCTCGAAGAGGGCCAGCATGCCGTTGGCGATCAGATTCACCGTCGTCTCGTGCCCCGCCACGATCAGGATGAAGATGAGGGAGAGGAGCTCGTTCTCCGAGAGCTTGTCCCCCTCCATCTCGGCGATCACCACCCCGCTCAGCAGGTCGTCGCCAGGGTCGGCTCGCTTCGTGGCCACCAGCGCCTGCATGTAGGCGATGAACTCGATCAACTTCCCTGTCATCGCCCGGTTCGCCCGGTCGGCCGGGGTGAACGAGACCGCCGCCTGCGACCACTCCCGGAAGCGTCCCCGATCCTCCTCCGGGATGCCGAGCATCTCGGCGATCACCGTCAACGGCAACGGATAGGCGAAATCATCGATCAGCTCCATCTCGTGCCGCCCAGTCGCCTCGGCCCGCGCCTCCGCGGCATCGAGCAGCGCGTCGGCGATCGCCTGGATGCGCGGCCGCAGCCCCTCGATGTACTTCGGCGTGAAGGGGATCGCCACTAGCCGCCGCAGCCGCGAATGGTCGGGCGGATCGACCCCCAGCAATTGCCCGCTGAGCACCTCATCGGTCAGTGCCGCCATCGCCTGCTGCTCCGGCGTCAGCTCCTCGGTCGACTGCTGAAAGAGCGCGGCGTACTCCTCTTCCGTCAAGGCGTTGCTGATGTCGTTGACAAAGCGGTTCTGATCTTTCAGCATCTCGCTGGCCTCCGCGAACCGCGTCACCAGCCAGAGACGCTTGCCATCCGGCATCGTGAAGCCCGCCGCCGGGCCTTCGGCCCGCATCGCGGCGTAAGCCGGAAAGGCGTGGGCCTTGAAACTCGCGCTGAAGAGCGCCGCACCAGACTGCTGATCCATACAGGATGATCCCCTTGCGCGATGATCGGGTCGAAGTCAGCCACGATCGACAATCGCGCCGACTCTACCATCGTCGCTCGCGCCGGCCCCGCGCGACACACCACGAGCGGCCCTACCTGGTCCTGGCGCACCGCGACTACCGCATGATCTGGAGCGCCGAGATCCTCTCCAGCACCGGCACGCAGATTCAGCGCGTGGCCGTCGCCTGGCAGGTCTTCGCGATGACTGGCGACCCGCTGCAGCTCGGACTGCTCGGCCTCGTCCGGTTCGTGCCCCTCTTCCTCTTCGGGTTAATCGGGGGCATGCTGGCCGACCGCCACGACCGGCGCGTCACCCTCATCGCGTCCCAGTCGACGCAGATGGTCATCGCGGTCGCGTTCGCCGGGCTGACGGCGACCGGCGCCATCACCCTTCCCTGGATCTACGCGCTGACCGCACTCTCGGCCCTTCTGGGCGCCGTCGCCTCCCCCACGCGGCACGCGCTGATCCCGATGCTGGTACCGGAGACGGCGATGCCGGCGGCGATGACGATGGAGGTCCTGGCGATGCAGGCCGCGGGGATGGCCGGCCCCGCCCTCGGCGGCGTGCTCGTCGCCTCGGTCGGCATCGCGCCCTCGTACGCGATCGACGCCGCCTCGTTCGGGCTCGTGGTCGCCGCGGCTCTGGCCCTGCAGACGCGCGCCACGCGCGGCGCAGCGCTCGCCGCGGGCGGGCGCGAGGCGATCATCGAAGGGCTCCGCTTTCTGCGCGAGACGCCCGTCCTCCTCGGCACGATGATCCTCGACTTCCTGGCGACCTTCTTTGGCGCCAGCACGAGCCTGATGCCGATCTTCGCCGCCAATGTCCTCGGCGGCGGGCCGCGCACCCTCGGTCTCCTCCTCTCCGCTCCGGCCGCCGGCGCGGTGGCGGGGGCGACGCTCCTCGCCAGCCGGCGCCCGCTGCGCCGCCCGGGGGTTGGCATCCTCGCCGCGATCGTCGTCTATGGCCTGGCGCTGATCGCCTTTGCGCTGAGCCGGAATCTCCTCCTGGCACTCGCCTTTCTCGCGATCAGCGGCGCGGCCGACTCGGTCAGCGTCGCCCAGCGCCACACTCTGCGGAACCTGGTGACGCCGGACCGCTTGCGCGGCCGAGTCGCGGCCGCGCACGCCACCTTCGCCGGCGGGGGCCCCCAATTGGGCGAGTTCGAAGCGGGCCTCGTCGCATCCTGGACCAGCGCGCCAGTGGCGGTCGCTATCGGCGGCCTCGGCACGTTGCTCGCCGCGCTCGTCGTCGCGCGGCGCATCCCGGAGATCGCGCGCTATCGTTGGCGCCTCGATTCCATATCGGAGGTGGCTGCGCCAGTTCCACGGGCTACGGATCGGGGCACGAAAGATATTGACGAACCGGGGCGCGGGTCGATATGATGCGGCTGGGTGTCCCGAGGCAACCGTTCCTGTAGCGCTGGGTTACAGGATACGCGCTGAGGAGGGCCCTGTCAGGCGGTTCGCCGCCTGGCCGCGAGGTTCTGGGGGTGCGGGGTTCCCGGGCCAGACGGTTGGGGCTGGTTGCGCCGGCTGACGCACAGGCTACCTTCCGCTGAACGCAAGAACCGCGCGAGCACGAGGTCCGTCGGCCTACGGCTCGCACCCACCGCCAGGCTGAAGCCCGCGATTGCGTGCCTCAGGCGATAGGGGGCCTGATGCATGGTGCGTACGGCGCGGCCGCGTCGACGGTTGGTCACGGTTCAGCCAGAGTGAGGGGGAGGAGAAGCTCACATGAAACTGTCACGGTTGGTTCTCGGCTCCGCGGTCGCGGTTTCGCTCGTCGGCGGCGGGCTGTTGGCGACCCCGGCAGCGGCGCAGGATGAGTGCGGCGTCGCCATCAGCGGCGGCAATGTCGCGAACGACACCTCGATCTTCATTTCGGCCAACGCCGGCACGTCGATCTCCGACGCCAGCGCTGGCAGCAACAACGCGGCGATCACGAACGCTGGGGCCGAGAGCCTCGACATCGCCTCCGCCGGCAATGGCGGCGTGGCGACCTCCGCGGCCAATGGCGGCGCCGTCTCGACCGGCAACATCAACTCCGGCGGCAACGTCGGCAACGCCATCTCCGTTGGCAACACTTACTGCAACGTGGCGCCGTACGAAGAGGTTCCGGCGGTCGAAGAGGCTGCACCCGTTGCCGAGGCTCCGGCCGAGGTTGTCGCCCTGCCGGCGACCGGTGTTGGCGTTGGCGAGATGAACGCGCTCTTCGCCGTTCTCGCCTCCGCTGGCGCCGCGGCGGCCTCCCTGGGGCTGCGCCGCCGCTAGGCTTCGCGGTAGCTCGTGACGGGTGTGTGCTCGCGCTCCCGTCATGGATCCAGCGAACAGCAGACGCCGCGCCATCTCTGGCGCGGCGTCTTTTTGTTGCTGTGCCGGCGGCATCACTTCATGTCGATAGACACGGCATCGACGGCGCCAGAGGCTGAAAGCCTCTGGCTATGGGGCAATAAGCCCCATAAATGGGGCTACAGCAGCGTGTGGATATCGTGTCATCCGGAGCTTGCGAAGGATCTCGACGCCCTGGGCGCTCTCATTCGGTCAGCCGAGATGTTTCGCTTCGCCCAACATGACACATTGTATGCGCCGCGCCGTATTATCTCGCGACGTATGGTCTTCAGCCCGCTTTAGCGGGCGTTCATTCAGTAGCCAGAGGCTTTCAGCCTCTGGCGTCGGAGTCACCGAGAAGCCCCAGAAACGCCCGCATCCGATCTCGCTACACCGCCTTCTCCGGCGCCGCGCGCTCCCAGAACCGCTCGAACCGCTCGGCCAGCCGCAGATGCTCGGGGCGCGTCAATTCGGGGTCCTCGGCCAGCAGGCGCTCTGCGGCCCGCCGCGCCCGGTCCAGCAGCCGCGTGTCGAAGACGCCCTCCAGCCATTGCATCTCGGGCAAGCCGCTCTGGCGGGTGCCGATGAAATCGCCAGGGCCGCGCAGCTCGAGGTCCTTCTCCGCCAGCAGAAAGCCGTCGTCGCTCGCTACCATCGCCTGCAGCCGCTCCTCGCCGTCGGGACTCGCCTCCTCCGCCAGCAGCAGGCAGAAGGAGCGATTGCCGCCCCGGCCGACCCGGCCGCGGAACTGGTGGAGCTGGGCGAGGCCGAAGCGGTCGGCTCCCTCGATCAACATGACGGTAGCGTTAGGCACGTCGATGCCGACCTCGATCACCGAGGTCGAAACGAGGAGGTCGTAATCGCGGTCGCGGAAGCCGGTCATGATCGCGTCCTTGTCGCGCGCCTTCATCCGGCCATGCAGGGTCGCGATGCGCAGGTCGGGGAAGACCTCCTCACGCAGCCGCTCCGCCTCCTCGATCGCCGCCTTCGCCTCGATCGCCTCCGACGCCTCCACCAGCGGGCAGATGACGAAGACCTGCCGGCCCTTCGCCACCTCCTCCCACACCAACGCATAGGCGGCGGTGCGCTCCGCGCCGACGTAGCGCCGCGTCTCGATCGGCACCCGGCCGGGCGGCCGCTCGGCGAGGATCGAGACGTCGAGGTCGCCGTGGAGGACCAGATTGAGCGTGCGCGGGATCGGCGTCGCGGTCATCGCCAGTTGGTGCGGCAGCTTCCCCTCGGCCTTGCCGGGCAGCGAGGCGCGCTGGCGCACCCCGAAGCGATGCTGCTCGTCGACGATGGAGAGGGCGAGCCGGGGCAGCTCGATCGTCTCCTGAATTAGGGCGTGCGTGCCGACCAGGATGTCGATCTCGCCGGAGCGCGCCCCCTCCAGGATCGCCTTCCGCTCTCTCGCACGTGTCGAGCCGGTAAGCAGTTGCACCCGGGGCCGCTCCGTCTCGGGCAGCCCGCCATAGAGCCCCACCAGGTTCTGCAGATGCTGCTCCGCCAGGATCTCGGTCGGGGCCATCATCGCCGCCTGGTGCCCGTTCGCCACGGTGGCGAGCATCGCGGCGGCCGCCACCGCCGTCTTCCCCGAGCCGACATCCCCCTGCAGCAACCGGGCCATCGGCTTGCTCTTGCCGAGATCGGCCACGATCTCCTCCAGCGCCGACTGCTGGGCGTTCGTCAGACGGAATGGGAGACTCTCGGACCACCGCGCGAGCAGGTCTCGATCGGCGGCGATGGGGACGCCGTCGAATGCCTGCCGCTCCGTCTTGCGCCGCACCAGACCGAGCTGGAGGAGAAAGAGGTCATCGAAGGCGAGCCGGGTCTTCGCCGCCTCGAGCGAGGCCGCGTCGTCGGGGTAGTGAACCTGGGCGACGGCGTCCTGCAGCGGCAGGAGCGGCGCGCCCGCCGCCGCGCGCACGGCCTCGGGGAGGTACTCCTCGACCGCACCGAGGGCCAGCTCGAGCGCCTGCCGGGTGAAGTTACGCATCGACTTCTGGGCGAGGCCAGCCGTCAGCGGATAGACCGGGACGATGCGCCCGGTCGATACGCCGCCTCCCGGGCCGGGCGCGACCTTCTCCCACTCCGGGCCAGTGAAGGAGAGCGGGCCGTAACCCGACTCCAACGCCCCGCTGACCGCGATCTCATCGCCGACGTGCAGCACGTTGGCGAGATACTGGTTGAACCAGGTGACGCGCACCCAACCCGAGGCATCGGCCAGCTTGACCGTAACGCGGGGTTTGCCCGGACCCCGATGGAGCTGCACGTCGGTGACGCGCCCGCGCACGGTGACATCGCTGCCGGGATGCAGGTTGAGCGCCTCGCCGATGCGGATGGTGCGCGAGTAGTCGATGTGCCGGCGCGGCGAGAGGAGCAGTAGATCGCCGACCGTCTCCACGCCGAGTTTGGCGAGCTTCTTGCTCGTGGCGCCGCCGGCGCCCTTCAGCGCCGTGACGGGGTCGGCAAGCGCGAGGCGCGGCGCCGGCACGCTCGCCCGCTGGGCTGGCCTGGTAGCGCGGGACGCTGGCGCGTTCGCGGCCGGGACATCGGGCGGCGGCAACGCGACACGGGGTGTTGGGGGCGGTTCCGGCCGCTGGCGCGGCGTTGCCCGCTTCGGCCGCTCCGCCGCCTCCAGCGCCCCGAGGGGCCGCGCCGCGATGTCGAGCGCGGCCACGCGCGGGATCAGGCGTTTGATGGCCGCCGCGATGCCCGGCAGCGCCGCCTGGCGCTGGGGGACCGTCATGCCTTCGTACGCTTCTAGATCGGCGATGAGCGCCGAGAGATCAGCGGCGAGCTGCTCGCTGGCGGCGATGCCGCGCAGGCGACGCGCATTACCGAGCACCGTTCGATAGCCGATGCCCGCCGGAAACCCCGCGCGCCATTCGCCACGTAGCAAGACGACCGCCATCTCGAATTTTGCTCTGGCATCGCCGGCCGGAACGACATAGGAGGCAGTCGCGCCCTCCGGCGATCGCTCCTCCTTCACGGTCGCGTCCTGACGAGGCATGTCCACCACTTCGGCTCGGTTCGGGGCAAGAGCAAGTGTAGTCGACGCCCGGGCGCACACCGTGGCATCTCGACGTTCAGCGCAGATCCGGCTCGACGACCGCCACGCCGAGCGCGCCCGGCCCGACCCGATCGGCGATCGCCGCGCCGATCCGCGCCACACCCAGCCGATCGGGCGAAAGCCCCGTGCTCGCCGCGATGGCCCGCTCCAGCCGCGCCGCCTCCTCCTGGTCGGAGGCGTACAGGACCGCGCAGCGCTCGACCGCCGGCAGATCGCGCACGAAATCGACCAGCTCCTCGCGGGCCCGCTCCCGCGTGCGGACCCGCTCATATGGCACGATCTGCCCCTCGTCGATGCGGAGCAGCGGCTTGAGTTGCAGCGCATCAGCGATGAGCGCGGCCGAGCGGCCGATCTGCCCGCTCTGTCGCAGATGCTCGAGGCTTTCGATCGAGAAGACGACGTGGTGGCGCGCCGTCGCATCGCGGAGCGCGGTGGCGATGTCGTCGACGCTGGCCCCGTCGCGCGCGAGCGCCGCCGCGCGCAGCGCCTGAAAGCCGAGACCGAGCGACGCCGAGCGGGAATCGATGAGCTCGATGCGGGTTGGCCCCGCGACCCGCGCCCGAGCCTCCTCCGCCGCCGCAACGACGCTGCCGAGCCGGCTGGAGAGGAGCACCGCGACGATCGCGTCGTGCGTGCCGGCCAGCGCCGCGAACGCCGCCGCGAAGTCGTCGACCATCGCCGGCCGCGGCGATCGCTCTGTCGTCGCTTGCTCCTCTCCCACCATGAGCCGACCGGCGACAGGAACGACAGTGATGCCGGCGTTCGCCGCGACCCGCGGATCGAGATCGGCGCTGCTGTCGGTAACAATGGCGATTTGTGACATCTGGCGAGGTCCAGGTACGGGCAATTTCGCGTCATTGCCCGAGAATCCGCGATTGTGCTACGCTTATTCGCCGCGCGAGATCCGTCGAGATCCGGAGCTTCAGGCTCCCGCATCGGGGGCCGGTCTCGTGCTGTGAGTGAAGCATAATCCAGACGATCTGGATACGGAGGAAGAACACCGTGGCCGGCAAGTGCGATCTCTGCGGCAAGACAACCCAGTTCGGCCGCAACGTGAGTTTCTCCAAGCGACGGACCAACCGCATGTTCAAGCCGAACGTGCAGTCCCGCTCGATGGTCATCAACGGCGTGACGAAGCGGGTCAACGTCTGCACGAACTGCCTGCGCACACTCGTCAAGACGAAGTAGCGCGGATCATCCGCCGGGCCTGCCCGGCGGCGCCTGAACCCCCGTCGCGGCCGCCGCGCCGGGGGTTTGTCGTGCCGATGGGCTAGAGGAGGTCGCTCGTGCCGCCACGTCGCCATCGCTCTGAGCGAGCCGCGGGGATTCAGCTCCCGGCCGGGATCGGGGACCTAGCCGAAACGACGATCGAGCGGATCGTCCCCGGCGGCCTCGGCCTCGGCTACGGCGGCGGGCGCACGCTCTTCGTCTCGAACGCCGCGCCCGGCGACCGGGTGCGGGTCCGGATCGACCGGGAGCGGGTCCGGGTCGCGCACGCTTCGATCGTCGACATCCTCGAGCCAGGCCCGGACCGAATCGACCCGCCGTATCCCTGGCTCACGCGCTGCGGGGCCGATTTCCAGCATCTGCGCTACGACGCCCAGCTCGCGGCCAAAGCCGCCATCATCGGCGACTGTCTGCGCCGCATCGGCGGCATCGAGATCCCGGCGCCCGTCGACGTCACGCCGTCGCCTGTGGTCTGGGGCTACCGCGATCGCGCCGACTGGCGGCACGACCCCGTAGCATCCGTCCTCGGCTACCTCGAGACCGGCACGAACCGCGTGGTCGATCTGCCGGCTGACCCCTTCGTCGTCCCGCCCCTCGCCGACTATTTTCAGGAGCTGCGCGCGCGGCTCCTGGCCGGGACCCTGCCGGAATGGGCGACCGAGCTGCGTGCCGCCGCCGGCGACGATGGGGTCTCGGCCGCGCCGCCGCTCGATGGGTCGCCGCTCCGGCACGTCCACGCCACGATCGCCGGCGAGCGCTACGCCTATGATGCCGACTGCTTCTTCCAGGTCAACCCCTTCGTCCTGGAAGGGTTGATGGCGGAGGCGCTGCGCTTCACGTCGGAGTCAGGAGCGCCCGCTTCAGCCGGGAACCGGTTCGCCATCGATCTCTACGCCGGCGTCGGGCTCTTTACCCTGCCGCTCGCCCGGCGCTTCGCGCGGGTCATCGCGGTCGAGGCGGCGCCCCGCGCGGCGGAGTTCGCCCTGGCCAATCTCGCCGCCGCTGGACTCGCCAACACGCGAGTCGAGGTCGCCCCGGTCGAGCGCTGGCTGGAGAGCGCCTACCGCAGTCACGGCCGCGCGCCCTTCGTCCTGCTCGATCCGCCCCGGACGGGGCTGCCCGCCCCTGCGCTGCGCGCGTTGAACCGCCTGCGGCCGGCGCGCGTCGCCTACGTCTCGTGCGACCCGGCCACCCTCGCCCGCGATCTGAAGGGGCTCATCGCCGCCGGCAACGAGCTGATCTCGATCGCCGCGTTCGACATGTTCCCGCAGACGCACCACGTCGAAGTCGTCGCGCATCTGCAGCGAGCGGATTAGCGCGCGGCTATCTCCAGGGATCGTCCCCCTCGGGCATACGGCCGCCGAAGCGCCCCGCCTCGCCCCGGTCCGCCTCGGCGAGGGTGACCAGCGTCTCCAGGAACGGCTCGAACCCGACCTCCGGGTGGTGAAACCGGAATCGGCCAAGCTCGTACAGCACCCGCTGATCCGGGGTGAACTCGTCCCCCGTGGCGGCCAGCCGCTGCAGGTTGCGCAGCCGGTGATCGTCGGGAGGGAGGGTCAGGACGAAGTCGGCAAACTCGTCGAGCGCGACGGCCGTGCGCAGGTTCCGCGCGTCCCGGTCGTACTCCTCCGCCTTGCGCCGCCGCCAGTCCGCCGTCGCGCGGCAGAAGGCGGCGAGCGAGCGCTGAAAGCTGGACGGCTCCTCCTCCACGCTACGACTCCCGCGAAAAGACCCCGCGATCGAGGAGGTAGCGGGCGATATAGGCGTTATTGGCGTCGATCAGCTTGATCGCGTAGGACGACGCCGAGCGCGCCGCCGCAAAGCCGACCGAATTGAGTTCCTCTTCGACCGAGGTGCCCCGCTCCGCCGCCGCCTCGGCGGCCTCCTCCTGCAGGAGGGCATCGAGGTACGCCTGCATCTCCTCTGCCGTCATGCCGATCGTGTCTCGCGGCTCGCTCGCTCCCACGGTCGCCTCCCATCTTCGTCACGTCCCGGCCAACCCGGGCGATGGTAGCACCCGGCCCGAGCGCCATTTGTGCCGCAAGCCCAACAATCCCTTGCTATACTCAAAATACCCGCGAGTTCGTCGATGACGAGCGCATGTGCAATCCCCAGCGGGTCCGTAGCGCACTCACTTACGCGGCCCGGTGTGCCCGGGTGAGGAGCGATGTGCCGTGGCGTATGTGATCGCCCAGCCCTGCATCGGCGTCAAGGACGCCAGTTGTGTCGAAGTCTGCCCGGTCGACTGCATCCACTCGACCGACGAGGCAGAGCAGTATTTCATCAACCCCGACGAGTGCATCGACTGCGGCGTCTGCGCCGAGGTCTGCCCCGTCGAGGCGATCTTCTTCGAGGACGATCTGCCCGAGCAGTGGGCAGAGTTCAAGCTGCTCAACGCCGCCTTCTACACGCCGTAGCGGGCGACGCTGGCCAATGTCCGCGCCGCCGCCCGATCGGGCGGCGGCGCTCGCGTGTATGCGCCCCGCCACGCCGGGGCAGCAGGAGAGGCGCGTGATCGAGCTCCCGCTGACGACCATCGACCGTCTCTTCCGGCGCGATCCGGTGCTGCTCGCCGATCCTTACCCGATCTACCACGAGCTGCGCGAGGCCGGGCCGATCCTCCATGTCGGCGACGCACCGCAAGGCCCGCCCTGGTTCAACGCCTGGCACTTCTTCGCCTACGGCGACGTCGCCGCCGCGTTGCGCGACGAGCGATTCTCCTCCGCGCGCCCGATGGCGGCAGTCCCGCTGGAGCGGTTCGGCATCGACCCCGATGCGGCGGCGTCCCGCTTCTTCACATCGCTGCAAGCGGGCATGATGCTGACGATGGACGCGCCGGATCACACCCGTCTGCGGCGGCTCGCCCTGCAGGCCTTCACTCCCCGCGTCGTCGCGGGGATGCGGGGCGACATCCAGCGCATCGTCGACGACCTGATCGACGCGGCGCCCGTCGCCAGCGATGGGACGATCGACCTGATGGCGGCGATCGCCGCGCCCCTCCCGGCGATCGTCATCGCCCGCTTGCTCGGCATCCCCGAGCAGGATTGGCCGCGATTCAAGCGCTGGTCGGACGGCATCATCGGCTTCAACCTCACGCCGCAAAAGGTCGAGAGCTTCCACGAGCTTGGCGGCTATCTGCTGGCACGGATCGCGGAGCGGCGGCAAGACCCCGCGCGCTGGAACGATCTCCTCTCCGGGCTCATCGCCGCGCGGGACGAGCAGGACGCGCTCACCGAGGAGGAGCTGGTCGGACAGTGCGTGATCCTGCTTGTCGGCGGGCACGAGACGACGACCTTCGCCATCGGCAACGCCCTCTACCGCCTCCTTTCGCGGCCCGAGCGCTGGGAGCAACTCGCCTCCATCGCGATCGAGCCGGCCGTCGAGGAGCTGCTTCGCTTCGACAGCCCGTTTCAGGCGCTCTCCCGTCGCGCCGCCACGGAGTTCACCTGGGGCGGGCATCGGATCGCGCCGGGCGCGACGATCTGGCTCTGGATCGCCGCCGCCAACCACGATCCGGCGCAGTTCCCGAACCCGGAAACCATCGACATGACCCGGACGGAGAATCGGCATCTCAGCTTCGGCCTGGGCCCCCACTTCTGCCTCGGCGCCGCGCTGGCCCGCCTCGAAATCCAGATCGCCCTCGCCACGCTGCACAAGCGCTATCCGGGTCTCCGGCTGGCGACGGAGGCGGTCGCGTGGAAGCAGGATGGCTCGATCCGCGGCCCGCAACACCTTCCGGTGCGAACCGGATGATGACCGTCACACGCGGGTTCCCGGCATGAGCGGCCGCATTGGCGTGATGACGAAGATCCCGGGTCGCGCGCGGTGAGCCGGCTGGTTGCCGAGGCGCGGTTCAGCGACATCGGGCGGCAGTTCGCCACCATCTTCGGCGCGATCTTCCAGATCTACGCGGCGTACGTCGCCGGGGGAGCGGTCGGAACGATCGCGCGGGAATTGCGCACGCCGATCACGCCGGCCTCCGGGGCGTTCTCGATCTGGGGCCCGATCTTCATCCTCGCCGCCATCTACGCGCTCTACCAGGGAACGCCCGCCGAGCGCGAGCGCCCGCTCTTCCGCGCGATCGGCTGGTGGACGGCGGCGAGCTACTTCGCCAACGGGGCGTGGGTCTACGCCTTCACCAACCGGCAGTTCGCCCTCGCGCAGGTCATCATCGTCGCGAGCTTCGTCTTCGCCGCTGGCGCGCTGCTGCGCTTCGCGCGCGCGTTGCCCGCCGCGCGCGCCACGATCATCGCCAACCGGCTGATCGGCCCGGCCATCGGGCTCCTGGCCGGCTGGCTTACCGCCGCGAGCGCGGTCGGCCTGGCAAGCACGTTGGTCGCCTATGGCTGGGCGGGCGATGGCAGGTTGGAAGTCGTGAGCACGATGCTCCTCCTGGTGGCCGCCACGATCGCCGTCGCCCTTATTCTCGCGTCTCGAACAGGCCCGAGTGGGGCGTGGGTCGCCTATGGCGCGGCGATGCTCTGGGCGCTCGCCGCGATCATCGC
>JADYYO010000320.1 GCA_020853615.1 Thermomicrobiales bacterium | reverse complement strand
TGGCGCCGCTGCCCCGAACAGGGCCGGCCCTGCGGCCGATGCCAGCATCAGGCCGATGGCGATCGTTTGCCATCGGCTCGTGCGCCGCGTCCTGTTCGCCTGCGTCTCTGCCATTGATCCCATCCATTTCATCGTATGAGCATGGCATCGCCAAATGAAAAGAAGCGATAGCGTTGGCGAATCGCCTCCGCGTACGCCCGCGCGATTATCCCACGCCCGGCAAATGCACTGACGAGCATGAGCAACGTCGAACGCGGCAGGTGGAAATTGGTCAACATGGCGTCGACCAGCGTCCATTCGTGCCCCGGGACAATGAACTCGTCGGTGAACCCGCTCCATCCGACGGGCGCATCGTCACTCCAGAGACGCCCAAGCGTCTCCAGCGCGCGAACCGCCGTCGTGCCGACCGCCACCACGCGACCCCCGGCGCGGCGGCAACTGGCGATCGCCTCGGCGGTGACCGACGGCACCTCGCACCATTCGCTGTGGATGCGATGCTCCTCAACCAGATCCTCCGTCACCGGGCGAAAGGTGTCGAGGCCAACATGGAGCGTGACTTCTGCCCAGCCGATGCCCTGCTCCCGCAGGTGTATGAGGAGCTCCGGGGTGAAATGGAGACCGGCCGTCGGCGCGGCAGCGGAGCCGGGGATCGTCCCGTAGATGGTCTGGTAGCGATCGGCATCCTCGAGCCGAGTCGTGATGTAGGGCGGGAGGGGCGCGTCGCCGAAGTCGTCGAGCTGTTCGTCGGCGTCATCCTCGAACCGGAGGAGCACCTCGCCTCCGCCCAGGTTCTCCTCGATCACCGCGCGCGCAACGCCCGACTTCCCACTCTTTGCCGGAAATTCGAGCCGCGTGCCGGCCCGGAGACGCTTCGCCGGCTTCGCCAGCGCGCTCCAGATGCCCTCCTCCTTGCGGAGAAGAAGCACCTCGGTTTCGCCGCCCCCTGGGAGCCGAATCCCGCGCAGCCGCGCCGGAATAACGCGGCTGTTATTGGCTACGAGGAGGTCGCCGGGAGCAAGCCAGCGCGCGAGATCGTGCACGGTCGAGTGTTCGATATTGCCGGTGGCGCGATCGAGCACGAGGAGCCGCGACGCGTCGCGATCTGGCAACGGCGTTTGTGCGATCAGCTCCGGCGGCAGATGGTAGTCGAAATCGTCTGTTCGCAGCGGCTCCGGCTGCTCGCGCTCGCCGCTCGTCACCATCACCTCTTGGCGCCGCCAAACAGGAGGGTCTGCTGCGACGGCAGCGCTGGCGGCTCGAGACCGAGGTGCGCGTAGGCGCCGCCTGTGGCAACGCGGCCGCGCGGCGTCCGTTGCAGAAAGCCGAGCTGGATCAGATACGGCTCGTAGACATCCATCACCGTATCGGTCTCTTCGCTGATCGCCGCGGCCAAAGTGTCGATGCCGACCGGGCCGCCGCCGAACTTCTCGACGATGGCGCGCAGGATGCGGCGGTCGATATCGTCGAGCCCCAGCCTGTCGATGTCGAGCATGCGCAACGCCTCGGCGGCCAGTTGATCGGTGATCGCCCCCTCGCCGCGCACCTCCGCGTAGTCGCGGGCGCGCTTCAGCAGCCGGTTCGCCACCCGGGGCGTGCCCCGCGCGCGCCCGGCCAGCGCCCGGGCGCCCTCGGGCGAGATCGGAACATCGAGCACGCTGGCCGAGCGGACGACGATTTCCTCCATCGCCTCCTCGCTGTAGAAGTCGAGCCGCAGCACCGAGCCGAAGCGGTCGCGCAGCGGGCCGGTCAGCAGGGCGAGCCGGGTTGTCGCGCCGACGAGGGTGAATCGAGGGAGATTGATGCGCATCGTCCGCGCTGCCGGCCCCTTGCCGAGCACGATATCGACCGCGTAGTCCTCCATGGCCGAATAGAGGACCTCTTCGACCACCCGATTGAGACGGTGAATCTCGTCGATGAAGAGCACGTCCCCCGGCTTGAGGTTGGTCAAAATCGACACGAGATCGCCCTGGCGCTCGATCGCCGGGCCCGAGGTGACGCGCAGGCTCACCCCCATCTCGGCCGCGATGATCGAGGCGAGCGTCGTCTTGCCGAGACCGGGAGGGCCATAGAGAAGGACGTGATCGAGCGACTCTCCGCGCTTCTTCGCGGCGTCGATGAAGACCTGCAACGTCTCCTTGACCCGCTCCTGACCGATGTACTCGGCCAGCCGCCGCGGGCGTAGGCTGCGCTCGACCGGCGCATCTTCCGGAAGTTGGCGCGCGCTGACCGTCCGCTCGCTCGGCGGCGCCTGTTCGGCAGAGCTTCTGATGGCAGTGGAAGGCTGGCGTGACATGCGGAGAGTATACCAAAAGCGATAGAACGCGCGTTCTATTTCTCATCGGTCGACTGCCGGTCCGCCCGTGTTGGGTGGCCGGGATTGATCGGACGGGACGGGCTGAAATGCCTCGTGGGAGCCCCCGGCGACGCCTGCGACCGTCCGCGCCCGGCAAAGGCGCTTACCGAGAAATCGCGCCGACCTCGGCGATCGGCGCTCGGTCGCCGGCCGGAGGCCGGTCGCCCCGGCTCGGCACCGCGTTCGGCCGGATGCGGAAATTGAATTTGGTGCGGAAGGCCTCGTAGAAGTCCGTCGTGCCAAGCGCGACGAGCCGGAAGGGATCCTTCCCCCGCGTCACGCGCACGACATCCCATTGCCGCACCGGCGCCTGCTCCGCCCCGTCGAGAATCAGCCAGGCATCGTGATTGTTGGCGACGACCATCTCGATCATCGCCTGCTCCGGGACAACGAACGGCATACGTATCGGGCTGTGGCAGGAGATGGGGACGATGGCAAAGCCGCGCACCCCGGCCGTCAGGATCGGCCCGCCCGCTGCCATGCAATAGGCGGTGCTGCCGTGCGGGGTCGAGACGATCATGCCGTCGCCAGGGTACGTGTTGACGTACCGGCCATCGATGTAGATCTCGATGTCGACCATGCGCGCCCCGGAGCGAACGACGACATCGTTGATCGCCGCTCCGCCCGCCACGGCCTTGTCGTCGCGCACAAGCGCCGCCTGGAGCGTCGGCCCCTCCTGGACCGTGAAGTCGCCGGCGAGGAGCGCGTCGATCGCCGGCCGCCAGTCGCGCCGCTCCACGAGCGCGAGAAAGCCGACATTGCCGAAGTTGATGCCGAGCAGCGGCACCCCCGGCGAGGCGTTCGCCGCCCGCATCATCAGGCCGTCGCCCCCGAGGACGACGATAGCGTCGATATCGCGCAAATCCTCGCGCGGCAGACGCTCCTCCGGGATGACCTCGGCCCCCGCGCGCTCGAGCTCACGGGCGACGTCGAGCGAAAGCTCCCGCGCCTCTTCCTTGCTCTTCGCGGCAATGAGGCCGATGCGCCGCGGCCGCTCGCGGCGGTCCTCGTGAGGCGCAAGGCCTGCTGTCGTGTCGCTCACTGCTTGGTTGTCTCCGTGCCGGCTGAGGTCACCCACGCCGGCGTCAGATACGCCTCGGCATCGCGCGCCGCCCGGAATCGAAAGAGCCGGGACGGGCGATGCTCCCTCCCGCCAGGCACCCCCGTCGCGTCATTCCAGTGTATGCGCCACTCCATCGCCGCGCCAAAACGTCACCCCTGCGCCCGAGCGTCAGCAAGCGCCGTGCTTACCCCGAACTGCCGCCCGTTCGCCCCTCGGGCTTGCGATTGCGACTGTCCCTGGGCGCCGGTGCCGACAATGATGCCGAGCGCAAAAAACGTCGCCACCATCGACGTGCCGCCGTAGGAGACCAGCGGGAAGGTCAGGCCGGTCAGCGGCAGGACTCGCAGCGTGCCGCCGACGATCAGCAGCGACTGGACGCCGAGGAGCGTCGTGATACAGAGGACGAGCAGCGTGCCGAGGCGATCCGGCGCTCGTAGCGCGGCGAGTGCGCAGCGGCTGACGAGGATCGCCAGGAGGGCGAGCACGGCCATGGCGGTCACCAGACCGAACCGGTTGCCGATCGCAATCAGGATGAAATCGGTCTGCACCTCGGGCACGTGGATCGCCATTGAGCCCGTTCTCACTCCCGAGACGCCTCCCGTCGCCAGGTGGAAGTCGGCCTGCACGAATTGGAAGCCTCGCCCTCCCGGATCGAACCAGGGGTCGAGCCAGCCGAGAACGCGCGCGTGGATTCTCGGCGCGGCCATGGCCGCCGTCACGGCGCCGGCCGCGGTGAGCGCGGTTGCCAGGAGGACAGTCGACCGCGAATTGACCATCGCGGCGACGGCGCCAAACGCCCCGAAGAGGATCAGCGCGGCCATGCCCAGATCGTTCTGCAGCGCCAGCACCCCGGCGGCGGCCGCGACCGCGCCGACCAGCGGCAGCAGATACGGCGCGGGCGGGAGATCGAGCCGTCCAATCCGCCACGGCGCGGCCACCAGATGGCGCCGGTCATAGAGATAGATGGCGATGAACGCGGCGAGCAGGAGTCGCGCGATCTCCGATGGCTGAAACCGAACGGGGCCGATCTGCAACCAGAGCCGGGCCCCGTTGACGGTATCCCCGAGGACGATCGTCACGGCCGTGGCGGCGAAAGCGGCGACGAGCAGGGTGTAGGGGTAGCGGGCGATCGTCTCGAGGCGCCGCGGTACGGCCGCGCCACCGACCATCGCCAGGCAGCCGGCGGCGACAAAGAAGCCATGCCGTGTCACGACGGTGGCGAAGAACCCGTCGGCATCGCCCGAGCCGACAGCGAGGGAGAAGAGGGTCGCCGTCCCAACCGCGGCGAGCATGGCAGCCGCGGTGACCAGGACGATATCGAAGCCGGGCGCGACAACGAGCAGCGCGAGGGCGGCAATGATCGGACCGGCCGCGGCCGCAGCAAGTGCAAGACGCATCGGGCCGGCTGGCAGACCGTCGTTTGTGCTGGCCAGCCCCAGGAGCACGCCCGCGCCGAGAACGAGCGGCGGCATGACGAGCAGGAGCAGCGTCTGGAGCCAGGAGGGCCGCATTATCACTCTTCGGGCAGGCGGTCGCCGAGCAACAGCCCGATCCGCTCGCGCACCGGCGGCGCGATGGCCGCTGGCGCTGTGACGACCGCGTTGTCGAGCGCCGTCGAGCAGCCGCAGGCGCGCGCTGGTAGGCCCGCCCCGGCGACAGCGTGCAGGATCTCGCTCGCGGCCTCCGCGTTCGCCTGCAGGTTCGCGATGACGACCTCGACGCTGACATCCTCCTCGGACTCATGCCAGACGTCGTAGTCCGTGACCATGGCGAGCGTCGCGTAGCAGAGTTCGGCTTCTCGCGCCAGACGCGCCTCGGGCATCGCGGTCATGCCGATCACCGTCGCCCCCCAACTCCGGAAGAGGTTCGACTCGGCACGGGTCGAAAACTGCGGGCCCTCGATGCAGACGTACGTTCCCCGTGGCTCGACGGCGCGCCCGGCCGCCGCCGCGCCCTCGCGCACCGCATTCCGGAAGACGGGGCAGAAGGGATCGGCGATGCCCACATGCGCGACGACGCCGTCGTCGAAGAACGTGCGGCGGCGGCCAACCGTACGATCGATAATCTGCTCGGGGAGGACGAGGCTGCGTGGTGGCAGCGACTCGACCAGACTGCCAACCGCGCTGAGACTGAGCAGGTGCGTGACGCCGAGCTGCTTCAGTGCGTGGATGTTGGCGCGGTACGGCAGGTCAGAGGGCGAATAGGTGTGACCGATCCCGTGGCGAGGAACGAAGAAGACGTCGGTTTGGCCGATCCGGCCCCGCCGCACCGGGGCGCTTGGCTCGCCAAAGGGCGTGCTGACCGCGATCGACTCCCCCTCTCGAAGCTCCGGCAGGTCGTAGATGCCGCTGCCGCCAATCACGCCGAGCGCTGCCATCCGATTCGCCGCTCCTCTCAGCATTGCCTGATACTGCACCGGGGCGATGCTCCCCCGGCAGGAATGGTATACTCGCTCGGTTGAGTGCTCGTCAGAGCGCCGAATTTGTGTGTCCGCCATATGACGATTCGCGAGAGGACCGGAGAGGCATGGCGCTACAGCGCGAACAAAAGGATTCGATCATTTCACAGTTCCAGACGCATCCTGGCGACACCGGGTCGCCGGAGGTCCAGATCGCGCTGCTCACGGAGCGCATCAACGGGCTGACCGATCACCTGCGCACGCATCGGCACGATTTCCACTCTCGGCGCGGGCTGCTGAAGCTGGTTGGCCAGCGGCGGCGGATGCTCGCCTACCTGGCGAAGAAGGACGTCGATCGCTATCGCGCCACCATCGCGCGCCTGGGGCTTCGCAAGTAGCGTGGCGGCCCGTCGCATTTCGTTCTCCGGCCTCGTTCGCGGCACTGATGGTCAGACCGGGTGGCCCAGGGCATCTCGCCTTGGGCCACGTTCATTCGCGGTGAGTCGTGGCGGCCACGGGGCGCTTGCCCTGGTCAGGAGGTGCACCGACATTCGATAAGCCGACCCGCGGCGCGCGTCCGCGTGGGGAATTGGAGCCTGCTCAGCGTGGGCGATGAGCAGGCTCCAGTCCCTCACGGCAACACGTCGCGATGCGCGGGCCCTCACCTCCGTCGAGTTTGCGACGGAACATGCTGGCATTCATTCCGAAAGGGTCTCAATATGTCAACTGTTGGCACGCTCCCCAGCGTCACGCGGGTCGATACCGACATCGCGGGCCGCACGCTTTCGCTCGAAACCGGGCTCGTCGCCCAGCAGGCCGACGGCGCCGTGGTCGTCCGTTACGGCGACACGATCGTCCTGACGACGGTTGTCGGCGAGCGCGAGCCGAACGAATCGGTCGGCTTCTTTCCGCTCACGGTCGACTACGAGGAGCGGATGTACGCCGCCGGCAAGATCCCCGGCGGCTTCATCAAGCGTGAAGGGCGGCCGACCGAGGCCGCCATCCTGGCGGCCCGGCTGACCGACCGCCCGATCCGCCCCCTCTTCCCGAAAGGGTACAAGGCGGAAGTCCAGATCATCAGCACGGTCCTCGAGGCGGACCAGGAGAACGACCCGGACATCCTCTCCATCATCGGGGCCTCGGCGGCCCTCACGATCTCCCAGATCCCCTGGGATGGTCCAGTTGGCGCCGTTCGCATCGGCTACATCGACGGCCAGATCGTGATCAACCCGACGATCTCCACGCTCGAGGAGAGCGCGCTCGACATGGTCGTCGCCGGCACCAGCGACGCGATCATGATGGTCGAGGGGGAATCAGACCAGGTGTCGGAAGAGATCCTGGTCAAGGCGATCGAGCAGGCGCACGACGAGATCCGCCGCATCGTCGACCTTCAACTCGACCTGCAGCGGCAGGCGGGCAAGGAGAAGTGGTCGTTCTCGCCGCCGCCGAAGGATGAGGCGCTCGAAAATCAGGTCCGCACCTATCTCGGGGATCGCCTCACCTCGACCATCAACAACCCCGACAAGGTGCTCCGCCTCGAGGGGACGTCGAACCTGCGCGACGAGGTCGTTTCGGCGTTGACCGAGCCGGCCGAAGATGGTGCGGCCGGCCATTCGCCGAAGGACGTCATCGATGCCTTCGAGGCGCTGCTCAAGGAGGAGGTGCGGGGCAGCATCCTGCGCGACGGCACCCGCCCTGATGGCCGTCGGCCAGACGAAATCCGCCCGATCTGGATCGAGACCGGATATCTGCCGCGGACCCACGGATCGGCGATCTTCACCCGCGGGCAGACGCAGGTCATCACCATCCTCACCCTCGGCTCGACCGCCGAGGAGCAGCGGCTCGACTCGATCAGCCCGGCCACGACCAAGCGCTACATCCACCACTACAACTTCCCGCCCTTCAGCGTCGGCGAGGTGCG
>JADYYO010000319.1 GCA_020853615.1 Thermomicrobiales bacterium | reverse complement strand
TCGTCGAGCTTCCGCGTGTTGATCACCGCGTAGGCGCCCGCGACCAGCAGCGAGGCGTCGCCCGCCGTCGTGGTCCAGATCGGCGTCTCCGGGCCGATCATCACCATCTTCTCCCCTTCGGGATAGGTGACGCGGACCATCGTCTGCTGCGGCTGCTGCTGGACGTCGGCGACGATGGCGTTGGCCATCGAGCTCGTCGGCGTCAAATCCCACGGGAAGACGCGGGCGTTGGCCCGGTTGGCGTTCTCCGGGAACACCCGGACGTCGAGCGCGATGAGATTGCCGGCCGGATCGGTCTCGGCGACCACGCCGATATAGGCGTTGTTGGTGATGTCGGCGAGCGTCAGCGGGATCGCCGCCGAGACGGTGAAGTCGGGCGCGAGGTTGATGTCGATCGTCTCGCCCTCGCGGGTCGTGAAGTTGAGCACGTTCCCGGCAAACGAGTTGATCGTGCCGCGCACGCGAACAGCCTCGCCCGGCGGCTGGGCGGCTGGCGCCGGCGCCGCTGCCGGCGGGTTGCCCTGCGCGAAGGCTGGGGCGGCGAACGAGGCGAAGGCGGCGACGGCGATCGAGACGGCCGCCAGCGCCGTGGCGAATCGAGATGACATGAGCGTTCTCCCTTGGGTCCCCGTGACCGTTCGAAGATCCGCTGGTTCGTTGTCGTCCGGGGGTGCGCCCGACCTTAGGTTGCGAGCCGGGACACGACCAAGGCAGCGCAACCGCCACACGGCAAATTGATGCGCTCGTGCCGGATTCCCCCCTCCCCCCTTGTGGGGGAGGCCGGGAGGGGGCCTCGCGGCAAGCGAGGGACTGAAATCCCACGGTCGTCACAAGCGTCAGCGTGGGATTCTTGACGAGGCCTCGCTTGCCGCTCGGCCCCCATCCCTAACCCCTCCCCACAAGGGGGAGGGGGACGGAAGGACGGCACCGTCATAGGCGACAGCCCATCTCCGGGACTCGTCGCGCGGCGGCGTCAGATGCCGCCATACCAGTCGTAGCCCTCGTCCTCCCAATAGCCGCCATGGCCGCGATGGATGCCCGCGAAGCTCTCGACCAGCTCGATCGTGTGCACGAATTTCGGCTGCTTGTAGCCGAGCGCCCGCTCGATGCGGACGCGGATCGGCGCCCCGTTGCGGCGCGGCAGGACCTCGTCGTTCATGCCATAGGCGAGGATGGTCTGCGGATGCCGCGCGTCGATGAGATCGCAGCTCTCGTAATACTGATACTTGGTCAGCCCGCCGCCGAGCGAGTCGTAGCAGTAGAACACCACGAACCTGGCGGTCGGCCGGACGCGCGCCTGGTCGAGCACGTAAGAGAGCGGCGTCCCCGTCCACTTGGCGATGCAGCTCCAGCCCTCGACGCAGTCGTGCCGCGTGATCTGCGTCCGCGCGGGCATGTTGTGGAGCTCGTTCAGCGACAGCGACAGCTCGTTCTCGACGAGGCCGGTGACGCGCAGCCGATAGTCGGCGAAGCCGCCCTGCTCGAGGTTGAAATATTCGATCGTGGTCGGGTCGACGCTGCCGTTCGGCCGCATCCCCTGACGGATCTCGCTCTCCGAATATTCGCGCGCCAGCGCGTCCTGACCGATCAGCATGCGCTGTACGCGATAGGTCACCTCGTTGGCGCCCTCGAGGAAGTCGCGCACCGGATGGCTGCGCGGCCCGACCCATCCGTCGAACGCCTTGCAGCCGGAGAGGATCAGCGAGGACGCGCCGACCGCGCCCGCGGTGATCAGCTTCCGTCTCGAGAGGTGCAGCCGCGACATCGCCTTTCCTCGCCCAGGGAATCCGGGCGGCGCCTTCGCGAGGATAGCAAAGGCCCGCCCTCACCCATACGCAACTCGGCGTGACGCGGTTTCAGCGGGGTGACGACTTCATCCAGAATGTGAAGCTGGCCGCGAAAGCGATTCCGCCCGAACCCCGTGCCGCCGCGGGCGGACTCCCTTTCTCACGCGGTTGCGGCCGGAAGCTGACTCAGAATCTGAGGCGCTTGGCCTGCAGTACGCCCTCCACCGCGGCGACCTTGGCGAGCACGGCGTCGGTGATCACCTCGTCGACCGCGACCAGCGAGATCGCGTCCTCGCCGGCCGCCTTCCGGCCGAGATTGAAGGTCGCAATGTTGACCTTCTCCTCGCCCAGCAGCGTGCCGAGCCGGCCGATGAAGCCGGGGCGGTCGGTGTTGGTGACGTAGAGCATGTTGGGGGCGAGCTCGGCCTCCATGTTGATGCCCTTGACCTGGATGATGCGCGGCTTGCCGTCGGCGAAGACGGTGCCGGCGACCGAGCGCTCCTGCCGCTCCGTCATCACCGTGAGGCGGATGTAGCTCTCGAACGCGCCCCCCTGCCCGCGGTTCACCTCCTCGACCTGGATGCCGCGCTCGCGCGCGACCGCCGGCGCCGACACCATGTTGATCGACTGCAGCAGCGGGCGGAGCACGCCGGCGAGCGCCGCGGCGGTGAGCGCGCGCGTGTTCATCGACGCGACCGCGCCCTCGTATTCGAGCCGGATGCCCTTGAGCCCCGTCTCGGTCAGCTGCCCCGCGAACGAGCCGAGCTGCTCGGCGAGCTTGACGAACGGGGTGAGCCGCGGCGCTTCCTCGGCGGTGATCGAGGGCATGTTGAGCGCGTTGGAGACCGCGCCGGTGGTGAGGTAGTCGGCCATCTGCTCGGCGATCTGCAGCGCCACGTTCTCCTGCGCCTCGGTCGTGGACGCGCCGAGATGCGGCGTGCAGACGACGTTCGGAAGCCCGAAGAGGATGTTGTTCTCGGCCGGCTCGACCGCGAAGACGTCGATCCCCGCGCCCGCCACCTTGCCGGACTTGATCGCCTCGGCCAGCGCCTCCTCGACGATCAGCCCGCCGCGCGCGCAATTGATGATGCGGACGCCCTTCTTCATCTGCGCGATCGCATCGGCGTCGATGATGTCCTTCGTCTTCTCGGTGAGCGGCGTGTGCAGCGTGATGAAGTCCGACCGCTTGAAGAGCTCGGGCAGCTCGACCTTCTCCACGCCGAGATCGATCGCCCGCTCGCTCGAGAGGAACGGATCGTAGGCGACCACCTTCATCTTGAGGCCGATGGCGCGACTGGCGACGATCGACCCGATATTGCCGCAGCCGATCACGCCCAGCGTCTTGCCGGTCAGCTCCACGCCCATGAAGCGGTTCTTCTCCCACTTGCTGGCCTGCGTGGACGTATCCGCCGCCGGGATCTGCCGCGCGACCGCCATCATCAGGGCGATGGCGTGCTCGGCGGTGGTGATCGAATTGCCAAAGGGCGTGTTCATCACCACGATGCCGCGCGCCGTCGCCGCCGGCACGTCGACATTGTCGACCCCGATCCCGGCGCGGCCGATGACGCGGAGCTTGGTCGCCGCCGCGATCAGCTTGTCGCTGACCTTCGTCGCCGAGCGGATGGCAAGGCCATCGTAGTTGCCGATGATGGCAAGGAGCTTCTCTTTGTCCTTGCCGAGATCGGGCTGGTAGTCGACCTCCACGCCGCGATCGGTGAGGATCTGCACGGCGGTCGGGGAAAGCTTGTCGGAGATGAGAACCTTGGCGGTCATGACGTCACCTGTTTCTCGGGCGCCCTAAAGGCGACGCCGGTTGAATCTCTTGCCCCCTCTCCCCGGAGGGGAGAGGGTTGGGGTGAGGGGGTACAGGTCCATCCGGAAAGGGCGGAGCCCCCTCACCCGGATCCCGCCTCGCCTCTCGGCGAGCCGGTGATGCCGACCTCTCCCCGCCGGGGAGAGGTGAAAAGTGGGTGAGGAGTCGCCGTGTCGATTGGCAGGACGCTTTGGGAGGAACGCCATCGCTGGAAGCCCCCTCACCCCACGCTCGCCGCATCTCACCGCGAGCGAGAGGCAAGTTCGCGAGCGTGAAACGCGAGGACTACGCGGCCTTGCGGAGGGCGGCCTTCTCCTGGGCGAACGCCCAGTCGAGCCACAGCGTCAGCGCTTCGAGATCGCTCGCCTCGACCGTCGAGCCGGTCCAGATGCGGAGGCCGGCCGGCGCGTCGCGGTAGGAGCCGATGTCGTAGGCGACCCCTTCCTTGTCGAGCCGCGC
>JADYYO010000318.1 GCA_020853615.1 Thermomicrobiales bacterium | reverse complement strand
AGCGAGGTCGGCAGCAGGGCGTAGGCGATGACCGGCAGCACCAGGTGCGAGGGGCTGCCCCAGCCGCCGGTCGGCAGCCAGGCGAGGCTGACACTGAAGAGGAGGATCAGCCAGATGGCGACGACGAAGTTCGGGATGACCATCCCCAGCGTCGAGCCGAAGGTGACGGCGTAGTCGACCCAGGTGTTGCGGTGGAGCGCGGCCAGCAGGCCGAGCAGGATGCCGAGCGGGTAGGCGATGAGGATCGTCAGCGCGCCGATACGCATCGTCACCGGCCACGTCTGCCGGATCAACTCGATGACCGTCTGGCTCGGGCTCTGGAAGGGGACGCCGAAATCGCCGTGGAGCGCGTTCCAGATGTAGCGCGCGTACTGGACGAGGAGCGGCTGGTCGAAGCCGTACTTCGCCGCGCGCGCCAGCCGGGTCGCCTCCGGCAGCGCCCGCTCGCCGCCGGCGAAGGGGTCGCCCGGGATCGCCCGCGTCATGAAGAAGGTGATGAGCGAGACGGCGAAGAGGACGAAGAGCAGCCCGAGCAGCCGTCCCAGGATGTACCGCGCCATCGCCCCTCCCGCGTCAGCGGAAATTCCGGCAGGAACGAGCGGGTAGACTACCAGAATCGTCGCGACGCTCCGCACACCGAGAGGTTGCCGCATGTGCGCGCTGGAACGCCCCCTCACCTACGACGATCTGTTGCAGATGCCGGATGATGGCCTGCGCCGCGAGGTGATTGGGGGAGAACTCTTCGTGAATCCGGCACCGCGTCGAGCGCATCAAGAGGTATCGGCCAACACCCACTGGATTCTGCAGCAGTTCTTCCGATCGACGAGGAAGGGCAAGGCGTTCGCGCATCCCGTCGATGTCTATCTCGGCCGCACCGATGTCGTGCAACCCGATCTCATTGCTATTCGCTCCGACCGACTCCATATCTATCGCCCGGAAGGGGTCGTGGTTGAGCCGCCTGACCTGGTCGTGGAGATCATCTCTCCGAGCAGCCGGAGCATCGACCGGGTGCGCAAGATGGCGCTGTATGCCCGCGCCGGCGTTCCCGAATACTGGATCGCCGATCCGGAGCAACGGGCCTTCGCCGTCAATGTTCTCACGGGCGAGGACTACGTGTCGCTCGCGCCCAATCTCGATGGCACGATCTCCTCTCGCGTCTTTCCGGGGCTTCGCGTCAATCTGGCCGAGGTCTTTGCCGGACTCGATTAGACGCGAGGAACGCGCCGGCATCTCTGCCAAGGAGGCGAACAATGTGCGCGATGCAACGTCCCGTTACGTACGACGATCTGCTCGAGTTGCACGATGACGGCATGCGCCGGGAAGTGCTTGGGGGGGAACTGATCGTGACACCAGCGCCGACAGCGGCTCACCAGCGAGTGTTGGGTCGCCTGTACCGCATTGTCGACGACGTTGCCCAGGAGCACGGGGGAGAGGCCTTTTTCGCGCCATTCGATGTCCTCCTGGGGCACTACAACGTCGTGCAACCCGATCTCGTCTATGTCTCTCCACAACGTTCACTTGTTCCAGGCGATCAGCACATGATCGACTACCCTCCAGATCTCGTTGTCGAGGTCGTTTCCCCCGGCACGGGCAGTATCGATCGGGTGCGCAAGATGGCCCTCTACGCCAGCGCCGGAGTGCCCGAGTATTGGATCGCCGACCCCAGGCGCAAGACCTTCGTCATCAATGTCCTGCGGGGCGAGGAATATGTCGCGGTGGTTCCGGATGAGAACGGTGTGGTCGCGTCCAGCGTGCTACCCGGGTTGCGCATCGATGTGGCGCGGCTCTTCGCCGGTCTGAGCTGACCTGCCGCCGACTCACGACAGGCGATCGGACGCTTCCGCGAGGCGCGCGAGCACCTCCCGCCGGAGTTCGTGCTGGGCCGGCTGCCACGGATCGATCGCCATCGCCCGGTGCAGCAGGTCGAGCGCGTCGCGAAGGTCGCCTCGGTCCGCCAGGTCATGGGCGGCTTTTCGCAGCAGGTGCGGATTGCCGCTTGTCGCCGGAGACCAGCGGGTGGCCTCGGTCGGGGCCTCGCGGAAGACCCGGTTGAGTTTGGCGCGCAGCGCGAGGTCCTGGTAATGGATGCCCGGCTCCGGCCGTTGCGCGGCGCCGCGCTGTCCCTTGCCGCCCCAGCCGGTTGTGAGCGAAATGAAGTGGCCGATGGTGAAGTCGTCGCGCGAGGTGTCGATCCCTGGCGCCCAGGCGACATCGTGCAGCCACCAGCGCGCCTCGTCCGGGCAGCGATTGGGTTTGACGACGTACTTCGGCGTCTTGAAGCCGGGCTCGTGCCGGATCCAGGAGAGATCCCGGTGCCGGAGGAGGCGATCGGCCGGGTCTTGCGTGTGGACGACGACCTCGGAGTCGAAGCGCACCCAGGCGACGCCGGGATCGGCGAAATAGCCCTCCAGCGCGGCCCGGTCATTCCTTCGGATCAGAAGCTCGTCGACATCCGCCACCAGCACCAGCTCCGCCTGCGCCGCGAAGCGCCGCCGCTGATGCTCGAGCCGGCCCGACTCGGCCCAGCGGTCGCGGAGTTGTGACCAGAACATCTCGCCGGTCGCCGGGACGACCGCGTGGGGCGGCTCGATCGGGAAGGGCCACGAGAGGACGATGACCACATCCATCCCCGGCACCCGCGACAAGGCGAGCCGGACATCGTCGGCGGTGTAGTCGGTCGAGCCGTTGTCGTAATGCACGATGGCGTCGAAGCCGAATTCGCGGGCGTGGAACCAGGTCCAGTCGACGAGCCATTCGAGTGGATCGTTGCGGCAACGGTTGGTGAGGACGCGGCGGCCGGCGAGGAGGGGCGAGAGGTTCGGTTGCACGGCAGCGACGATCTGCTGCCCGCCGACAACGACGCGCACCGCAGGGGTGCCGGGGCCGGCCTCGATCCGGTACATGTCGTTGTGGATCTGGCCGCGGGAGGGGAGGTACTCCGCGTCGAGGCGCTCGCCCGAGGCGAGGCAGTGGAAGGCGATATCCCGCTCCGGGTCGAGGTGCGTCGGCACGTGCGGCCCGATGGCGAGGATAGCGTTGCCGTCCGCCTCCCGGAAGAGGTCGTAGAAGAGAGTCGTCGCGTCGAAGCGCCGCTCGAACCCCGGACCCTGCGCGACGGAGGGGAGGGTCGGGGCGCGCGTCTGGTTGATGCGGGGGTCGAGGCGAACCGGCGAGAGCGAGACCTCGTAGGCGACCGCGCTCACTCGCCTTGCTCATCGCGCTCGCGCTCCGCTCCTAGCGCATCAACCAGCCCCTCGGCCGGGTCCCAGAGGCACGACGCGAGATCGACGCGGTAGGGCGCGACGAAGGGAACGTCCTCGTCTCGCAACCGGTTCGCCATGATGTCGGGGTGGCCGAAGTGCCAGCCGCCGCTCAGGTTCCCGTCGCGGTCGACGACGCGATGGCAAGGGAGAGCTGCGCCCTCGGGGGCAACGTTGAGCGCCCAGCCGACGACGCGCGCCGAGCGGGGCGTGCCGAGGGCCCGGGCGATCGTTCCGTAGGTCGTCACCCGTCCTGGAGGGATGGCAGCGACGATCGCGAAGACGCGGTCGAAGTAGGCGGACCGGGCGGTGTCCGTCTGCGCCGCTCGACCCGACCTTCCCATTTCTCTCGCCGTTCGTGCCGCAGGCATCCCCCGATGGTAGCATCCGAGGCAGAGTGTGCTTGGGAGATGATGACCAATGGATTCCGTCTGCGTGTTCTGTGGCTCGCGACCGGGGAACGACCCGGCCTACATGGAGGCGGCCCGGGCGACCGGTGCGGCCATCGCGCGGCGGGGGTGGCGTCTCGTCTACGGCGGCGGCCACGTCGGGATCATGGGCGCGGTCGCCGACGCGGCGCTCGCGGAGGGGGGTGAGGTGGTCGGGGTGATGCCCCGCTCGCTCCTGACCCGCGAGATCGCGCACCCCGACATCACCCGGCTCCATCTTGTCACGAGCATGCACCGGCGCAAGGCGCTCATGTCGAGCCTCTCTGACGGCTTTCTGACGCTCCCCGGCGGGTTCGGCACCTTCGAGGAGTTCTTCGAAACGCTGACGTGGGCGCAGCTCGGCCTCCACACCAAGCCGTGCGCGCTGCTCGACGTGATCGGCTACTGGGACGCGCTGCTGGCGATGCTCCAGACGGCGGTTGACGCCGGATTCGTCCCCGAGGCCCATCTGCAGTTGGTGCTGACCGATGCCAACGTCGAGACCTTGCTCGACCGGATGGCCGTCTACGTCCCGCCGAGTTCGGTCGCCATGGTCCCGGGCCTGCCGCCGGACGGCCCCCCTGTACACCGCGACATCGAGCAGAATGGCCAGTTTCCGGCCGAGCTGGAGCCGGCCGCGCAGGACTTGCCCCGCTCCTGAAGCGAGAGTCCGGAACTGTCCAGTGCGTCCGCTCGTATACTTTCCGTAGAGAATCCGCATCATGTCCGGGCCGGCCCGGGCAAACATCGAGGCCACCTTATGCCGAATTTTTTGACCAGACTCTTTGGCGATCCGAACGAGGCGCCGCTCAAACCGTTCCAGAAGGTCGTGCCGCAGGTCAACGCGCTGGAGCCCCGGATGGCGGCACTCAGCGATCTCGAGCTGCGCGAGCTGGCGAACGGCTTTCGCGACCGGCTCGAGGATGGCGAGCCGCTCGACGACCTCTTGCCGGAGTCGTTCGCGGCCACCCGCGAGGCGGCGCGGCGCACGCTCGGGCAGCGCCACTTCGACGTCCAGTTGATGGGTGGCGCCGTCCTCCATTCTGGCAAGATCGCCGAGATGCGCACTGGTGAGGGGAAGACGCTGACCGCGACACTCGCCGTGGCGCTGAACGCGCTCAACAGCGAGGGGGTGCACGTCGTCACCGTCAACGATTACCTCGCCAAGCGCGACACGCAGTGGATGGGTCAGGTTTACGACGCGCTCGGGCTCTCGGTCGCCTGCATCCAGCACGATTCCGCCTTCATCTACGACAAGGATTGGATCGGTGAGGACGAGCGCCTCGAGCACCTTCGCCCCGTCTCGCGGCGCGAGGCGTACGAGGCGGACATCACCTATGGCACGAACAACGAATTCGGCTTCGACTATCTGCGCGACAACATGGTGCCGAGCGCCGACCGCATGGTGCAGCGCGATCTCGTCTACGCCATCGTCGACGAGGTCGACAATATCCTGATCGACGAGGCGCGGACGCCGCTGATCATCTCCGGGCAGGCCGAGCAGGCGACCGACCGCTACTACCAGTTCGCGCAGATCGTGAAGCAGTTGCGCGCCCCTCGCGATTACGAGGTCGATCTCAAGCACAAGACGGTCTCGCTGACCGAAGAGGGGATCGACCGCGTCGAGCAGTTGCTGGAGCTGCAGCCGGGCGAGAGCATCTACGACGAGCGCTACATCGAGTTGACGCACTATCTCGAGCAGGCGCTCAAGGCGTACGCCACCTTTCAGCGTGACAAGGACTACATCGTCCGCGATGGCGAGGTGATCATCGTCGACGAGTTTACCGGCCGCATGATGATTGGCCGGCGCTACTCGGAGGGCCTGCACCAGGCGATCGAGGCGAAGGAGGGGGTGCGGGTCCGCCGGCAGAACGTGACGCTGGCGACGATCACCTTCCAGAACTACTTCCGCATGTACAAGAAGCTCGCCGGCATGACCGGCACGGCCAAGACCGAGGCCGAGGAGCTGCGCCGCATCTACTCGCTCGATGTGGTGGTCATCCCGACCAACATGCCGATGATCCGCGAGGACCGAGGCGATCTCGTCTTCAAGAACGAGCGGGGCAAATTCCGCGCGGTCATCGAGGATATCAAGGCGCAGCGGGAACGTGGCCGGCCAGTGCTCGTCGGGACGACGTCGATCGAGACCTCCGAACGGCTCTCCGAGATGCTGACACGAGAGGGTGTGCCGCACCAGGTGCTCAACGCCAAGCAGCACGAGCGGGAAGCAGCCATCGTCGCGGAGGCCGGCCAGCCGCAGGCGGTCACGATCGCCACGAACATGGCCGGCCGCGGCACCGACATCAAGCTCGGCCCCGGCGTCAAGGAGGCGGGTGGTCTCCACATCATCGGCACCGAGCGGCACGAGGCCCGTCGCATCGACAACCAGTTGCGCGGTCGTGCCGGCCGGCAGGGTGACCCCGGCTCGTCGCAGTTCTACGTCTCGCTCGAAGACGAGTTGATGAAGCGCTTCGGCTCGGAGCGGATCTCGAAGATGATGGAGCGCCTCGGCATGGAAGAGGACGTGCCGATCGAGCATGGCGTCATCACCAAGTCGATCGAGAACGCCCAGGTCAAGGTCGAGGGGCACAACTTCGATCTGCGCAAGCATGTCGTCCAGTACGACGACATCATGAACAAGCATCGCGAGGTGATCTACGCCGACCGCCGCCAGCTCGTCATGGGCGAAGATATCCAGGACCGCATCTGGGACATGGTCGAGCAGGAGATCGAGAAGCTCGTCGATGCCAACATTGGCGACGGCAAGGACCTGGAGCGCGACGACGAGCGGATCCACGAGGCCTACGCTGGCCTCGTGCCGATGACGAAGGTGACGGTCGACGACATCGCCGAGCTGGAGCGTGATGACCTGATCGACATGCTGATCGAGGACGCCGACGCGGGCTACACCGAGGTCGAGGAGCGCTTCGGCCCCGAGGTGATGCGCAAGGTCGAGCGTCACGTGATGCTCACGATCATCGACAAGCTCTGGGTGGAACACCTGACGGCGATGGACGAGCTGCGCGAGGGCGTCGGCCTGCAGGCCTACGCGCAGATGGACCCGCTGGTCGTCTACAAGCGACAGGGCTTCGAGTTCTTCCAGCAGTTGCTGGCCAACATCCAGCACGATGTGGTGCACACCATCTTCCGCGTGCAGCCGGTCGTCGCCCAGCAGCCGGTGCGGACCCAGGTGACCGACGAGTCGGACACCGTGCAGGCCGGCGGCGATGGCGACGGGAAGGTGGCGACCGCCCGCAAGTCGCGCAAGGTTGGCGTCAACGAGCCCTGCCCCTGCGGCAGCGGCAAGAAGTTCAAGCACTGCCACGGCACGCCGAGGGCCCGCCTGGCGGTCTGATCAGGAACGTAAACGGACACATGCGCGCGGGTGGCCCTGTTCAGGGCCGCCCGCGCTATCGTTCGCGGAGGATTTCCAGCGCGCGCTCGATCGCCGCGACGGCGCGGTCGTAGGCGAACGCAAGGGCGACGATGGCATCGAGCCGCCGCGAGAGATCGACCATGGTGTCGACATCGCGCGGGCGCTCCCGAGCGGTGAGCAGTGCCTCCCGCAGCTCGGCCACGGCATCGGGAGCGATTGCGCCCGGCGGCGTCACGGCCACCTCGAGCTCGGCGATGACGTCCTCCAGCTCGTGGTCCTCCGCGCCGCCGAGGCGCGCGATCGTCTCGCGCAGGCGGTCGAGCAGCTCGTTCGCTTCCGCTCGCGCGCGCCGCGCCGTCGATTCGCGTTCGCCAACGTCCGGTGAGGCAGTCTCGTTCGCCTCCCGATCGCGAGGCGGGGCAAAGGAGCTTGCCAGCGCCGGTTCGACGCCCGTCTCGGTCGCGGGTTCGGGGGGTGTCGGCCAGGTCGCGGGCGCGGTCGTCCCCCAGGTGCTCGCGACGACGTCGACGATCTCGTCGCTCTGCCCGGGCTCCGGCGATTCCGCATCCGGGCGCGGGGCACCCCAGCCCGACGGCGTTGCCGCGCCGTTGTCGCCCGGGGAAGCGGGCCAGTCGCTCGTCTCCGCGCTGCTTTCCGGCTCGGACTCGCTCGCGGGCGTCTCGGTCCGCGGCGCTTCGGTCTCGGGAAGCACTGATGTCGTCTCGTCGCTCTCCGCGAAGCGCGCGCCGCAGGTCGTGCAGAACTTCGCGCCCGGTCGGGCCGGCGTGCCGCAGTTGGGACAGCGTTCCATGTCTCCCCTTCCCTGCTTCAAGAGGGGCCGCGCGGAGGTTGGCCATCGCGCGGCGAAGCGTCCGCGGCGATGGTACCTCGTCGCGGGTTGGCCCCGAGGCGACGACGCTGCGACAATCCCCGGTACAATGCCCCGGCCGAAGACGGCCGGAATAGGGTAGATCATGCCGACGAAGAGGAGCACCCAGGGGTGAGCGACCTGTTGAACGAGAAGACGCCGATCAAGTCGCGCCACATCCGACCGGGGCAGGGCGAGGCGGTCGAGGTCAAGGCGGGCCAGTTTCTGCAGATCGAAACGCTGCAGGGGAAGCAGGTCGCGGACTTCGTGGCATTCAGCCTCGATGACACGGGCGAGTTTCTCTCGACCGCCGCGACGCGGTCGACGAACGGCAATATCGTGCCGCAGCTCGGCATGACCCTCTACTCGAACCGGCGCGAGCCGATGTTCGAGATCGTGGAGGACACGGTCGGCCGCCACGATATGCTCTACGCCTGCTGCGATCCGGTTCGCTACGAGAAGCTCGGCGCCCCTGGCCACGCGAACTGCCGCGAGGCGCTGACCGCCTCGCTCGTCGGCTACGGTATCGGCTACGACCGTATTCCCGACCCGATCAACTGGTTCATGACCGTCTCCATTCAGCAGCGAGGCGAGTTGGAGATCCGCGAGCCGATCGCCGAGGCGGGAGACTACGTCCTGGTCAAGGCGTTGAAGGATGTCGTGGCCGCTGTCTCCGCCTGTCCGCAGGACCTGACGCCAACCAACGCCGAGCACCCGACCAACCTGCGCGTCCGGGTGTTCCGCGACGAGCCGCTGCCAGCGATGACGATGCGCGAAGCCTCCCAGCCGGTCGCCGAAGCCGAGATCGTCGTGGCGGAGGTGGTGGAGCCGGAGCCGGCCGAGGCGGCGGTGGAGGCCGCGCCCGAGCCAGAGCCCGCGACCGTGGAGGCGGCTCCTGAACCGGCTCCCGCGACCGAGGCCGCCGAGCAGGGAGCCCCATCCACGGTGGCCTCGAGCCATGGGCCATCCCGCCCCGCCCGCCTGCGCGACACCGCAGAGGCGACCGTCGTCCGCGTCGAGTAGCTGGCGCGACCGCGATCTCGCGACGAAGCGCCGGTGGCCGCTTGATCGGTCACCGGCGCTTCGTCCTGAAGCGGTGCGGTGTTCGGCAGGCCCTCGCGCCCGGCCGTGACCCGGTGTGCGTCAGCGCCCCCGCTTGCCGGATGCGCTCGCACGAACTTCGGCGGCGTCGCATTGGAGCGCGACGGCCGATCCGTCGCCCGCCTCGCCGTACGATCTGGGGCGGGCCAACGTTCGCCCGGCTCGCCCGCGGGCGGACCGAACGAGTTCCCGGGTGAACGCCCCCCACGGGGTCACAAGAGGAGAACCGCAGGCAGGGATGCGAGGCGGATTCCGTTCCCTGCCCCCATGGTCTGGGCCGCACCACCTCAGTACGTACACCCTAACGGAGAGCGATCGCCGCGTCAACTCCCCACGCTACTGGACGCATCTTTCATCTTCCAGAAACGTTCGACGGCGGTGCCGTCGCCTGCCTGCTCGGCATACGCCCAGAGCGCGGCGCCGATCTCTTCGCGTGAGACGCCGACGCCGACATAATCGCGAAAGACTGTCTCGAGTTGCGAGGGGTAGCTGAGGATCGCGTCGAGTTTGGCGTCCCAGGTCTCGGCGACCGGGATGCGCGCCACGGGGGCGATGTCCGCATCGCCGCGGATGTCGGCGAGGCGGGAGGTGAACGCTCCCGGCTTCAGCGTGTAGGGAGTGTCCTCGTAGAGCCAGACATCCCAGCCGCGCCGCGCGAGGTCGATGCCGGCCTGAAACGCGAGTTGGTGGTCGACGTGGCGGCCAATGGCGAGTGGGGCGTAGAGGCGGACCGCCGGGTCGGGACGTGCGCCGAGGGGGAGCGCTGCCACGATCGCGGCCGGGAGCGACCGCTCGGCGGCCGCCACATCGCCGAAGAGGTCGCCGTCCGAGAGATAGGTGTGGCCCCGGTAGATTGCGTCGTGGAACGGCAGCACGTCCGTCTCCGCGCCGAGGATCCGGGCTGCCGCCCGCTCCTCCGCCTGGCGATGCGCCACGACCTCCCCGGCCGAGAGCCCCCATTTGGCATGCATCTCATCGGCGAAGGGCGAGAGCGGCTGCTCATGATCCGGCTCCGACCCGAAGATGACGAGTGTGCGCGGCCGCAGTCCGCGATCCGCGAGCCGCCGGACCGTCGCCCCGGCCGACAATGGGATGTCGTCATAATGTGGCGAGAGGAAGAGATGCTGGCTCGCTGCCCCGAGCTCATCCGAGGCGTGTTCAGGGGACGACATGGGGGAGGCTCCTCGTCCTGTTCGTCATCAATCGCCCTCGGGCCGTCGCGAGCCGCGCACGCGGTCGTCGCCGGCGCGCCGGGTGAACTTCAGCCGGTCGAGGTGCTCCAACGCGGCCTGCGCGTACTTGCGGCTCGTCCCGAAGTAATCGCGGAAGCGCGCCAGCGTCAGCGCTCCCTCCGCGTCGATCAGCGCCAGCGTGCCGGCCACCAATCGTTCCCAGGCGTCCGGGGCGAAGTAGACGCCGTCGGCGACCTTGACAACCTCGCCCAGATGTTCCAGCGCGTTCAGCGTGGCGAGGTCGATGGCGAATTCGTGCGGTCCCGGCGGAGAGAAGGGATGCGTCGCGAGAGCCGCGAGGAACCGATCGGCCTCGGCGCGGCGCGGCGGGTCGAGCTGCATCCGAAAGTCCGGCAGCCGCAGTGTCGCGCCGTCGTCGACGACGGCGTCCGCCGCGACGGCGCTCGCGACGATGGCATCGAAGAGCCGCGGCCGTCCGATGGCGAGACGGCTACGCGCCTCCTCCCGGGCGATGCCGGGGCGCAGTGGTTGCGCAGCGTGGAACGCGGCCAGCACGTCGCCCAGCGCTCCTCGCAACGACTCCCAGCGCGCCATCGACGCGAGAAAGTCGGTTTGTTTCGGTTCGCCTGGGGCGCCCCCAAGTCGGACCGCGTCCCCCTCCGCCAGGAGTTGCCCAATCGCCTCGTCGACCTGCGCCGGGGTGAGCCCGGAAGCGGCGGAGCGTACCTCGCGCAGCTCGAGCGGCTCGCGCTCGAGAAGCTGCAGCACGATCTCGTCCGGGCTGCCGGCGGCCAGCGTCTCGAGCGCGGCGAGCGTCTCCGGCCGGAACCGCTTGTGGCGCGGCGGGTTCGCGTCGATGACGTCGCCGCCGCCAATCGTCTCGCTCGGCGACGGGCGGCGGATGATGAAGCGGTCGCCCTTCATGACGGCGACCGACGCGCGGAAGCGAAGCTGCACCCAGGCCGTCTCTCCCGGCTCCAGCCGCTCCCGGTCGAGCAGGGTGACGCGGGCCGGCAACTCGGCCGCGCCGCTGAAGAAGTCGACCTCGTCGTTCTGTTTCAGCGTGACGGGCGAGCTGCCGAGGAGGTGGAGGCGGACATCGAGCCGTTGCGACGGGGTCATCAGCCCGGCCGGGGCCAGCACGTCGCCCCGGTGGACCTGCTCGGTCGTCACCCCGGAGAGATTGACCGCCGTCCGGCTCCCCGGCCGTGCGCGGGAGACCTTGGCCTGGTGCGACTGCAGGCCGCGAATGCGAGCCGTCCGCGCGCCCGGATAGATGCGGAGCTCGTCGCCGATGCCGAGCTCGCCGCCGATCAACGTCCCCGTCACGACGGTGCCGAATCCCGAGACGGAGAAGACGCGGTCGACCGGCAGCCGGGGCGCCCGGCCGGCGTTGCGATGCGGCGCGGTGGTGAGCGACGCGGCGAGTGTCGCGCGCAGGTCGTCGAGGCCGGCGCCGGTGATGGCTGAGACGGGGACGATCGGGGAGGTGGCGAGGGTGGTGGCCGCCAGCGTCTCCTGCACCTCCTCGCGCACTAGGTCGAGCCAGTCGGCATCGACGAGATCGGCCTTCGTCAGCGCGACGACTCCCGTCTCTACTCCGAGCAGATCGAGGATCGCCAGGTGCTCTCTCGTCTGCGGCATCGGGCCCTCGTCGGCCGCGATCACCAGCAGCGCCGCGTCGATCCCCCCGACGCCCGCCAGCATGTTCTTGATGAAGCGCTCGTGCCCCGGAACATCGACGACGCTGACCTGCTGCCCGCCCGGCAGGCTGAGCCAGGCGAAGCCGAGGTCGATCGTCATCGCCCGGACCTTCTCCTCGGCCAGCCGGTCGGGATCGATCCCGGTCAGCGCCTTGACGAGCGTCGACTTGCCATGATCGACGTGCCCCGCCGTCCCGACGACGAAGGGCTGCGCCGTCGACGCCTCCCCGGGAGGAGCAGAGGTGTCTGCCGCGGATTCAGCGCGCATCGCGATCGATTCGAGGTGGCCGCATCCTCTCCATCATGGCGGCATGGTGGGCGAGTCGGGAGGCGGCGTCAAGGCGAACGCGGGGATGCGGCTGATGCCCCGCGTTCGCTCGTGAACGCGTTCCGGTCTACGCGTGTGCGCCGATGGTCGGCGCCACGCCGAGCCCCGCGTCGACCGCGCCGCCCATCAGCGCCGCATGCAGGACGCGCCCCGACTCGATGATCCCCGCCAGTTCGGCCGGGGTGATCGTCTGCATGCCGTCGCAGCGCGCGCTCTCCGGGTCGGGGTGCGCCTCGATGATGAGCCCGTCGGCACCGGCGGCGAGGCCGGCCAGCGCCATGCGCGCCACCAGCGAGCGGCGCCCCGTGCCGTGGCTTGGATCGACGATGATCGGCAGGTGCGAAAGCTCCTTGATCAGCGGCACTGCCGTCAGGTCGAGCGTGAAGCGGGTCGCCGGGTCGAAGCCGCGGATGCCCCGCTCGCAAAGGACGACGTTCGGGTTGCCGTGCGCCATCACGTACTCGGCGCTCATCAGCCACTCCTCGATCGTCGCCGAGAAGCCGCGCTTGAGAAGGACTGGCCGGTTCGCCTGCCCCGCGCGGCGGAGGAGGGGGAAGTTCGCCATGTTGCGGGCGCCGATCTGGAGCATATCGGCGTAATGGGCGACGAGGTCGACCTGATCTGGCTCCATCACCTCGGTGACGACCGGCAGCCCCGTCACCTCGCGCGCCTCCGCGAGGTAGCGCAGCCCCTCCTCGCCCAGCCCCTGGAAGGCGTAGGGGGAGGTGCGCGGCTTGTAGGCGCCGCCGCGCAGCATATCCGCCCCGGCCGCCTTCGTCGCCAGCGCCGCCTCGAGCAGCTCTGCCCGCCCCTCGATGACGCAGGGACCGCCAATGACCACCGGCCGGCCGCCGCCGATCCGCGCATTCCCGACCTTCACCACCGATGGCGCGTGCGGACGGCCCTCCCGGCTGGCGAGCATGTAGGGCCGGTGCTTCTCCAGGACGGCGGAGACCCCGGGCAGGTCGGCGACCGCGACCGTGCCGGCGATGCCGACGACCGCGCCCCCATGGCCATCATCGAAGGTGTGCGTCTCGCAACCGGCGGCGCTGGCCGCCGCCAGAATGGCGTTGACGGTCGATACGGGCGCGTCGGCGGTCAATGTGACGATCATCGGTCCTTCCTCCTGCCGCGGGCGCGCATCAGGGGCGCGTTGGTCGCGGGGCAACAAAAAAACCGAGGCATCTGCCTCGGTCCCCGGCGCTGCTGCGTACTGGTCGTTCGGACGATTAGCGGCTCACCGCCTCCTGTCCCGCCAGCAGCGCCGGGGGAACGTAGCCAAAAAAGACGTAGCCGAACCAGCGGGCTGCAGCCGGCCCGTGATCCCGCGACATCGATTCTGACGCCCCAACGCTTCTGTGCATGGCGGCACGGTAGCGCCCGCCGCGGCATCTGTCAAGATGCCGCGGCGTGTCGCGGCCTTCCCGCCCGTGGCACAATGACGTGCAGAGACGTCGCCAAGCACTCTGGAGAAGCATGTGAATGTTCTGGAAGGTCTGCAGACGATCCGGCTCCGGTTGACGGAGAACGGCGCCGCCCCCGAGACCCTGGCGCTCGTCGACACGATCATGAAGCGCGCGGCGCTGCCGGCCGCGGCCCCCGCCTCGGCGCAGTCGCTTCTGCAACTCACGCGCATGCTCGCGCGCACGCCGGTGGCGACAAACAATATGGCGGTCTACAACGACCTGCTCCGGCTGGAGGAGGAGCTGCAGTCGGCGGGCGCGGCCTACCATGAGCGGGTCGCCGCCGAGGAAGCGAAGCCGATCCCGAAGACGAAGAAGCACTACAAGCAGATGAAAGAGCGCGAGAAGAAGCAGAGTGGGCACTGAGCGCCGCCTTGGAACGGCACGATTTACCCGTGTGAAGGGAGACCCGACGATGGCCCAGACAGTCGATCGCGATCAGGCGCTGCTCGATCCGGCGGAGATCATGCCCCGCGTCCTCGGGCGCTACTCCCCGCTGCAGGTCGACCACGGCAAGGGGATTTACGTCTGGGACGTGAACGGCGACCGCTACGCCGACTTCACCTCCGGCATCGCCGTTGTCAACACCGGCCACTGCCACCCCCACGTCGTCGAGGCGATCCAGGACCAGGCGGCGAAGATCATCCACGCGCAGGCGAACATCCTGGCGCACTCGCCGATGCTGCGCGCGGCGACCCTCCTGACCGAGACGACGCCGCCGAACCTCAACCAGGTCTTCTGGACCAATAGCGGCGCGGAGGCGACCGAGGGGGCGATCAAGCTGGCCAAGGTGGCCACTGGGCGCCCGGCCATCATCGCCTTCAAGCACGGATTCCACGGCCGGACTCACGCCGCGATGGCGGTCACCTCGTCGCGGGCCAAGGTGCGCGGCCACTACGAGCCGTTGATCCCGAGCGTCTACTTCGCGCCCTTCCCCTACCTCTTCCGCAGCCCCTACAAGGGGGCGCCGGAGGATGCCGATCTCTACTACTTCGCCGAGCTCGAGGCCCTCTTCGACCACATGGTGATGCCGGATGACGTCGCGGCGATGATCGTCGAGACGGTCGTCGGCGAGGGGGGCTATCTCTTCCCGACGACGCGCTGGCTGCAGAAGGTCCGCGAGCTGTGCGACCAGCACGGCATCCTCCTCATCCTCGACGAGGTGCAGTCGGGTATGGGGCGGACCGGGAAGATGTGGGCCTTCGAGCACTTCGACGTCGTGCCCGACATCATGACGGCGGCCAAGGGCCTCGCCTCCGGTATGCCTGTCTCGGCGGTCGTCTCCGACCGGAAGCTGATGGACACATGGGCGCCCGGCTCGCACGGCGGCACCTACGGTGGCAACGCGGTCGGCACCGCGGCTGCCGCCGCCACCTTCGAGGTGATGCGTGACGAGGACCTGCCGGGGAATGCCGCCCGCATGGGCGAGATCCTGATGCAGGGCCTGCGCGAGATTCAGGCCGACTACCCGGTGATCGGCGACGTGCGCGGCCTCGGCCTGATGGTCGCCACCGAGTTTGTCCACCCGGACGGCTCGCCGAACCCGGAGGCGGTGAAGAAGGTCATCGCCAGCGCCTTCGAGCAGAAGACGCTGCTGATCACCTGCGGCACCTATGATCAGGGGATCCGCATCGTGCCGCCGCTGGTCGTCAACGAGGAGCAGATCCGCGAGTTCCTCGACGTCTACCGCCGGGCGGTCGCCGCGGCCTCCTGACGGGGCGCCTTGCCGACGCATCCGGTGGCGAACTGTTCATAACGTAATCGGGGGCACGCCATGGCGTGCCCCTCCCGCATCTCCGCCGGTTGCAGGGACATGGCACGCCGTGTCCCTGCTCGGTGTGCGATCTGCCCGGATCCCCGGGGAATCCTCGGGTATCATTTCAGGCTGTGATACTGATTGTTGAGGATCCCAGAGCATGAGCACGTTTCTCGATACGCTCGCCGACCTCGAACGGCGATACGAAGAGCTCGAGCGCCTGATGGCCGAACCGGAGGTCACCAGCGACCACCTGCGGCTGCAGGAGGTCGGTCGGGAGCGCGCCGAGCTCGAAGATGTAGTCACCGCCTACCGGGAGCTGCGCGACACCGAGGCGGCCATCGCGGAGACCGAGGCGCTGGCGAGCGACCCGGAGATGGCCGAGCTCGCGGCCGAGGAGTTGGCGAGCCTGCAGGCGCGCCGCGACGAGTTGCAGCTGCGGGT
>JADYYO010000317.1 GCA_020853615.1 Thermomicrobiales bacterium | reverse complement strand
AGTCAAGTCCCAGGACGTGGTGTAGGAGCAAACCCATGACCCTCGGGTCAACTTCTCGGCTGCTCAGGCCGCCTGAAGCTGCGGCACCTCCTTCGGCTCATCGGGAGGGGGATCGCCCTGGTCCTCGAGGACCAGGGCGATCGAGCCGGCGCTGAGGTAACGGCGACCGACCAGCCATTCGTCGTTCTGCTCGATTGCCAGCATCGTCGTCAAGCGGATCAGCGCGGCGTCGTCGGGGAAGATCCCGACGACGTCGGTCCGCCTGCCGACCTCGCGGTTGAGCCGCTCCAGCGGGTTGGTCGAGCGGAGCTTGGTGCGGTGCTCGGCCGGGAAGGCGTAGAAGGCGAGGATGTCGCTCTCGGCCTCCTCGAGCATCCGCGCCACCTTCTCCAGCCGCCCGTCGAGCGCCGCCACCGCCTCGGAGAGCCGGTCACGCGCGGAGCCGAGGTCGGGCTGGTTGAAGATCGGCCGGATCAGCGCCGCCAGCATCCCGTGCTGGTCGCGGCGGCAGTGGCCGAGGCAATCGCGCAGGAAGTGGACCGTGCAGCGCTGCCAGGGGCAGCCGAGGACCTGGGCAATCGCCGCCTTCAGGCCCGGGTGGGCATCGGAGACCGCGAGCTCGACGCCGACCAGGCCGCGCTCGACGAGCCCGCGCAGAAACTCGCGCCAGAACGCCTCGGTCTCGGCCTCGCCGACGTCGAGGGCGAGGATCTCGCGCCGCCCCGACTCGTGGACGGCGTGGGCGATCACGAGCGCCTTGCGGCGGACCCGGCCACCGTCGCGGACCTTCTCGACCTTGGCGTCGAGCCAGAGGTAGGGGTAGCGGCCATCGAGCGGGCGGGTGCGGAACGCCTCGACCTGTTCGTCGAGGCCGGCGGAGATCCGCGAGACCTCCGACTTCGAGATCCGCAGGCCGAGCGACTCGACGAGCTGGTCGACCCGGCGGGTCGAGACGCCGCAGACGTAGGCCTGCTGGACGACGTTGAGCAGCGCCTGCTCCGATCGCTTGCGCGGCTCGAGGAAGCTCGGGAAGTAGCTGCCCCTGCGCAGCTTCGGGATCTGCAGCTCGATCTCGCCCGCCCGGGTGTCCCAGCGCCGCGGCCGGTAGCCGTTGCGCTGGGTCAGCCGCTCGTCGGGATTGCGCTCGCCGTGAGCGGCGCCAACGAGCTCTGAGACCTCGGCCTCCATCAGCTCGGCGACCATCCAGCGCAGCGACTCGCGCAGCAGGTCGGCGCCCTCGCCCTCGATCAGGTGGCTGACGACCTGCTCGGTCGTCATCCTCTTCTTCTCGGCCATCGTGGTGCTCCTCTCATCGGGTCTTGGTGGAACAAGTCCGATGATCATGGGCGCCGCGGTGGCCGGAACTACGTCGTCGCAGTTCCGTCCGCTGCGGTCCTACACCACGCTATGGGACGCGACCCAAGCCTGTCTGCCATGTCCGCGTAAGGCATCTCTTCGACTACTCGCAGCGTCAGAGCTACTCTCTGGGCATCCGAAAGGGAGGCCAGCCCGCGACGGACGATGCTTGCAATCAACGGACCGTCGACACGTCGCAGGACTTCATTGTGCTCCTCCTCAGTGAGAACCGGAGGATCTATTCCGAGCCGCGAGAGAGCCCGTCTCTCGACACGGCGTCGTCGAAAGAACATCGCGAGCTTGTGGTCGGCGATCCCGTTCAGCCAAGCCACCGCCTCGCCGTCAGTCGTGCCTCGAAACCGCGATCTCTGGATGAAAGCCGCCGCCAGAGTTTCGGCAGTGAGATCGACTGCTATCTCAGAATCGAAAACCTGGCGCGTCAGGCGATGGAGGATCGGGTTGAACCGCGCCCTGAACACGACCTCGAAGCGTCGGGGTTCCGCGATCGACTGATGCAATGACGCAGCTAGCAAGTCCATCTGGAGAGAGGTTGCGCTCCTCGGAAGCCCGTGACGCTGATCTCCCGGCAACTGCCAGGCGAGCACAAATCGTAGAGGCGACCGCACCGCGCCAAGCGCTAACAGTTGCTGCCAGTTTGCCCGATACGGAAGATGTCCGCCCGGGCCGCCAGATTGTTTCGCTCGCCGCCGGCGTTGATGCAATCAATGACTTGGAAGTCGAAGTCCTTGATCACGACCTTCCGGCTGCCGAAGCGGTTCTTCATCGATCGGTCATAAGGGCCCAGGTATCGATCTGCCTCCGCCAAGCTCGCGTCAGCCTCCTCTCGATCGCCTTCGAAGTCCTTCTGCTTCCAGAAGCTAGGCATGGCCGCTCGCGCAGGCCGCACTCATCGTGCCCACGGTGCCACTCGGGCCCGAATCGGTGGCTGGCCCGACCAGCTCCCCGAACTCATGTTCTCCGGCGTCCTCGCCGCCGGCGAGAACAATCGGGGAACTCGTTGCACACACGCTGGCCACTGCTATCAGTGTGATGGCGACGCGGTTCTTCATCGTTCCTCCCATTCGCGCAGTTCGAAGCTTCGAGGTCTTCTCAGACATGAGGTTGCGGATCGAGGAACCTTGTGACGTTCAATTTCGGAGAGCAGGCGAACTGGGATGTCGCGCGCCGAGCCCCCGGAGCAGGAGCGCTACATCGCCGACACCTTCTGCACCCGCGCCGCCGGCCGCGTCCGCGGCCGGCTCGCCCAGATCGCGGACAACGACGACGAGCGGATCCTCGCGATCGCCAGGATCGCCTCCCGGCGCGGCGAGTACGGCTACGCGCTGTTCGAGGACTGATCCCGAGCCGCCGCCGGCCGCGGT
>JADYYO010000316.1 GCA_020853615.1 Thermomicrobiales bacterium | reverse complement strand
TCGTCGCCGGCATCTCGTTCGCCATCTACGGCATCGTCAACCGGCCGCTGGTCGTCAAATATCCGACCGCCACCTACACCGCCTGGACCCTCTTCGTCGGGGCCGTCCCGCTCCTCCTCGTCGCGCTCCCGGGCGCCATCGAGCAGCCGTGGGGATCGGTCTCCACGGGCGCGTGGGTGAGCATCGTCTACCTGGCGATCCTGCCAGTGTATGTCGCGTACATCATCTGGAATTGGGCGATCTCCCGGCGCGGCGTGGCGCAGGCCAGCTCCTTCGGCCTCCTGGTGCCGATCGCGGCCGGCATCCTCTCCGCCATCTTCCTTGGCGAGCCGTTCGGCCCGGTGAAGCTGCTCGGCGGGGCGCTCGTCCTGGCCGGGCTGGTGGTGGTGCGGCTGCCAGGGTTGCCGGGGGTGCGGGGAGCGAGATGAGGCGCCGTCGATCGCGGGGGCGCGCCGGAGGCTGAAAGCCTCCGGCTACGTGCAATGGAAGGACCCTAAAGGGCCCTGAGTTCGACTACCGATTCTGTAAGGTGATCTCCGTATGCGGAGTGATTATACACGGCCGATGTGTGCTCAGCCCCATATATGGGGCTTTTCTAGAGTAGCCTGAGGCTTTCAGCCTCATACGAAATCCGGATAATCACCGCCGCTTTGCCACCGCCGGTCCTCACCCCCAGCCCCGCTCCCACGGCGCTGGGCGAGGGGAGCTGGTTCGCCAGTTGCCGTGACAGACGTAAAGTCTTCACGCAGATGTCGTATAACGAGTTCGGATATTCCACGCCATCTCGACGTCAACCCTCCCCTCTCCCACCGGAGTGGGAGCGGGGCTGGGGGTGAGGGCACGCCGTGCAAGGCGGCGGTGATCACCCGAATTCCGTATCAGGCGGGTCCGGCCTCCTGGTCCGCCTACTGCAGCTTCCCCCGATTGAGCACCGGGAAAACCTCCGCCACCACCCCATCCCGGATGCCGTAGATCTGCTCGTGCAGGTGGACCGCCTGGTCGGTGTAGTTGACCTCGAGCTCCAGTCGGTCCCCGACGCGAGGCGCTTCCATGGGGCGGTCGAGCGTGATGACGCCATGCTCGGCCGAGAACGTGATCCGCTCGACGCCGTCGAGGCCGCGCGCCGTCGGCAGGCGCTGCGCCGGGTCGATGGCGCGCCGGCCGGCGTCGATGATGATGCGGTCGGCCGTTGGCCGGCTGGTGACGGTCGCCAGCAGCGTCAGGGCCGGCTCGACCTGGGCCTCGAGCTCGCGGTAGAAGCCGTCCCCCATTGTGGCGCCGCCCGCCTGGACCTCGGTGATCCCCGGCTGTGGCGCGGCGTGGAGATAGGTGCCGCTGCCGCCGCAGGAGACGACCTCGACCGGGAGGCCGGCAGCGCGGATCGCGTCCGCTGTCTCCGTCAGCCGCGCGATGGCCTTCGCGATCTCCTCGCGGCGGGTCGGATGGTCCATCATCGAGACGGTGTGCCCCTCCCAGGCCATCACCCCGGCGAAGCGGAGGTTGGGGGAGGCGGCGATCGCCTTCGCCAGCGTGACCGCCGGCTCGCCCGGCGCGACGCCGCAGCGTTGCATGCCGGTGTCGACCTCGACCACCACGCGCGGCTGCACCCCGTATTCTGCCGCCGCCGCGTCGAGCTCCTGCACGTTCTCGGGGTTGTCGACCGCGACGATGATGTCGGCGCCCGTCTCGGCGATCACCGCGGCGAGACGGCGGGTCTTGATCGGCCCGACGACCTGGTTGGCGATGAGGATATCGGTGACGCCATTGGCGGCCATCACCTCCGCCTCGCTCACCTTGGCCACGGTCGCCCCGATCGCCCCGGCCGCCATCTGGCGCCGGGTGATCGCCGGGCACTTGTGCCCCTTCGCGTGCGGCCGCCACTGCACGCCGTGGGCGCGCATCGTCGCCGCGATGTGCGCGATATTGCGGTCCATCGTGTCGATATCGACCAGCAGCGCCGGCGTATCGAGTTCGCTCACCGGCCTGCCGACCATCGTCTCCGCCGTCATCCGTCCCCGCCTCCCCGCGCGCGAAATCTGCCGGCGTCAGTATGCCGGATACGGAGGAGATGGGTGATAGGTGATGGGTGATGGGTGTTGGGATGACAGGGGCAGCGCGATCCGGATCGCGCGTCTGCGCGCTACCCTCGTTCCGAGCCGAGGAGGTCGGAATTCGCGACGCTCGCCGTGGCCGCGAGCACGACCGCCACGGTGCATCCGAGCGCGATCAACACGATCGACCAGTCGAACCGCCCGTTGAACGCATTACGCATGGCGATCACCTGATAGGTCAGGGGATTGAACCAGGCGACGACCTGGAGATAGCGCGGCGCGTCGGCCAGGGAGAAGAAGACCGGGGCGCTGAACATCATCGGCAGCATGAGCAGGCTGACGACGGCGTCTCGCTGCTGGTAGTTCTGAACAAGAGTCGTGAGCAGCAACGCGAGCGCTGACCAGAAGAGCAGCAGAATCGAACCGAGGACGATCGTTGCCAGCCATCCGAGAGGCGAAGCACTCATGCCTAACCAGAGGGCGAGAGGGGTGGATACGGCTGCCTGAATGACGAAGGCGAGCACCAATGGTGGGCACATCCCGAGTACGTAGCCGAGGGGGCCGACACCGGCAAGGCGCTTGAGGGCCAGTTGCCCCCATCGTCGCTCGGCGGTCGCGCGGTAAACCGTGCTGGCGAATGCTCGAACCGCCTGGAGGGCCAGAAGGCCAGGAAAGACGTAAGTGATGTAATTGCCGCCATCGAGCTGAGCGTCCGAGGCAATCAGGTTCTGCAGACCGGCCGTCAGCAACACCAGATAGACGAGCGGCTGCACGACGAGATCGCTGACAAGATTTGCTTTGGTGGCAAAGAGCACGCGGAGCTCGAACTCGGCAACCACGGCAAACCCGGCCAGGGACCACGGAGAGGCGAGCAGCGCGTGATTCCCCGGGTGAACGTTGCGCCGAGTCCATCCAGCGAAGCATGGGGGCGCGGGCGCGGTCATCGCTC